>NZ_JADEWL010000007.1 GCF_015207665.1 Plectonema cf. radiosum LEGE 06105 | reverse complement strand
GCCAGTTAGGTGAGGTTAGCCTGTGGACTGGTGAGTGCCGACACTGCCAGAATGAAGTAGGAAGTAAACGAAGCCCAAAGTAAATATTTCCAACTATGGGTAGCTTTGGGTAAGTGTTATGTAACGGAAATGTCTTAATTACCTATTACTAAATTGTGCAAGCAGTAGCAGTATTAAATCAAAAGCGTCAATCCTCGACACATCAATTTAATTTAATGGAGTAGATTATGTCCAAAAATTTATTAGAACAATTACGTTCCATGACAGTTGTAGTAGCTGATACAGGTGATATTCAACAAATTGAAAAATTTAAGCCTCAAGATGCTACTACAAATCCGTCTTTGATTACCGCAGCGGCTCAAATGCCAGAATATCAGGGAATTGTTGATGATACTTTAGCTCAAGCACAGAAAGATGCTGGTGCTGGTGCAACCCAAGCTACTATTGTTAAAATGGCTTTTGAACGTTTGGCTGTGGCTTTCGGCTTGAAGATTCTCCAAATCATTCCCGGTAGAGTTTCTACAGAAGTTGATGCACGTCTTTCCTACGATACCGAAGCTACCGTTAACACCGCACGAGAAATTATTAAGCAATACGAAGAGAAAGGAGTTTCTCGCGAACGTGTTTTAATTAAAATTGCTTCTACTTGGGAAGGTATCAAGGCTGCGGAAATTTTGGAGAAAGAAGGTATTCACTGTAACTTAACATTGTTATTCGGTCTCCATCAAGCTATTGCTTGTGCCGAAGCTGGTACAACCTTAATTTCTCCTTTCGTGGGACGGATTCTCGATTGGTACAAGAAAGACACCGGAAAAGACAGCTATCCCGCTGCGGAAGATCCAGGAGTTTTATCTGTCACCACGATTTACAACTACTACAAAAAGTTTGGTTATAAAACCGAAGTTATGGGAGCTAGTTTCCGTAACTTAGGTGAGATTACTGAACTTGCGGGTTGTGATTTGTTAACAATTTCTCCCAAATTCTTGGCTGAATTGCAAGATACTATCGGAGAATTACCTCGTAAACTTGACGCTAATAAAGCGGAAGCAATGGATATTGAAAAAATTTCCATGGACAAAGCCACCTTTGAGAAAATGCACGCAGAAGATAAAATGGCTTTTGATAAGTTAGATGAAGGAATCAAAGGTTTTACCAAAGCGTTGGAAGACTTGGAAAAATTGTTAGCTGAAAGATTAGCTAACCTTGATGGAGAAGCTAAGGTTGCTTAAATATAATTAGTATTCTTTAGTTAAATAATGTAGAGACGTTGCATTGCAACGTCTTTTATTTTATTTAATGTGAATTCGACTGTGTTCAGTGAGAAGAATCACAGAAGTCTAGTTTTTACGATATAAATATCCATAACACCCGAAAAGACTAATAAAAACCCGACTTCTTACTCCACGCACTTGTTAATAAAGATAAAAAATGAAAATACTTGTACTAAATGCTGGTTCCAGCACCCAAAAAAGTTGCTTGTACGACATAAACGGCGATATTCCTTCTTCACCACCTGCACCCCTGTGGGAAGGAAAAGTAGATTGGAGCCATAATCAAGGTGTTGCGGAAATTGAGGTAGAGAAATCTACTGGAGAAAAATTAACTGAAGAAATCGCTACAGATTCTCAATCTGAAATAATGGCTCGCTTACTTAATACAATGTCCGCAGGTTCAACCAAAGTCATCAATCAACTTTCTGAAATTGATCTAGTCGGACATCGGGTAGTACATGGTGGAAGAGAATACCGGCAAAGTGTGGTAATTTCTGAAAAAGTAAAACAGGCGATCGCCAATCTAGCAAAACTAGCTCCTGCACATAATCCAGCCAATTTAGCAGGCATTGAGGCTGTCGAAAATCTTTTAGGGGAAGTGCCTCAAATAGCAGTTTTTGATACCGCGTTTCATCGTAATATACCCGATGCAGCGGCAATTTATCCCGGTCCCTATGAATGGGCTGAACAAGATATTATTCGTTACGGCTTTCACGGTATCAGCCATCAATATTGTGCGGAACGTGCTGCTGATATTCTTGATAAAGATTTACGCTCTTTACGTATAATTACTTGTCATTTAGGTAATGGCTGTTCTTTAGCTGCGATTAAAAATGGTTACAGTGTAGACACAACTATGGGATTTACACCTGTTGATGGATTAATGATGGGTAGTCGTTCCGGTAGCATTGACCCTGGAATTTTAATTTACCTATTACGACAAGGAAACTGTACGGTTGAACAGTTAGATTATGTTTTAAATAAAGCATCTGGCTTAAGTGGTATTTCAGGAATTTCCAGCGATATGCGGCAAATAAAAGCAGCAATTTCCCAAGGTCATGAACGCGCTCAACTCGCTCTCGACATTTACGTACATCGTCTACGTTCCTATATTGGAGCCATGTTGGCTAGTTTAGGAGGATTAGATGTTTTAGTCTTTACCGCTGGTGTTGGCGAAAACTCCCCCGAAATTCGCCAAGCTGCTTGTGAAGCCTTTGAATTTTTAGGAATCAAAATTGATTCTAGTAAAAACACTAATAAACTAGTCGATCAAGACATTGCGACAACCGATTCCGCAGTAAGGGTATTAGTTATACATACTCAAGAAGATTGGCAAATTGCTCGTGAATGTTATCACATTAATCTGAGGGAATAGAATAATCGTCCATGGGGAGTAAATTTCGATATGCAGACATACTATTAAAGTTAGAGGTTAGAGGTTAGAGGTCAAAGGGAACGCGACTATTACCAATCACTCAATAAACTGTCAACTCCCTATTTCAAAATCAATCAATGCCCGTCATTATAGACCAGACGAGCATTGCTGAGTGATACATATTACATAGACATGAATAAAGATACTGCTTTAACTATTCACAGCATCTAAATCCCAAGTGTAATAACCGAGTTTATTGGGAACTCTAGCAAATCTGCCGATGCGATAACCTCGGGAAAGTTCGCCCAGCACCATGCTCCTAATCTTCATGTCTCTAATTTCTTCGTCATCAAGCGCTCCATAAACTTGTTCAATGATTTCACCTACTGAATAAATTTTCCCCGCATTTTTTTCTAAAAATGAGGAAATGGCATCAATCAAAAATTGACCTTCATACTGAGGCAACATTGGTATTTTTTTTGTTCTCTGAGGTACCAATGGCTTACTAACTTTAGGTCTTGCTCTTTTTGATTTAGCTTTGCTACCGGGTGGTATTACCAAATTTAAATCTAAGGTATAGCAACCAGGTTCGTCGGGAACGGAATCCCAGTACATTTGTTCTTTTCCATGAGTAAGGGAAGAATGTACTCTACCTTTGACGATTTTAAATGCAGTTGACTCTAAATCTCCATAAAGCGATCGCACTACGAAGTCGATATGGCATACTTTGCCTTTATTCTCTTCTAAAAGCTGTTTAATGGCTTCTATGCGAGAAATGTGCCTAAATTCGGGCAACATTGCAATATCGGAGCCGCTTTTTGGATTGTATTTTTCCTTGGCTGATGCGGCTTTTTTTAGAGTAGAAGGCTGGCTTTCTTGATTGGTACTCTCTTGATTATCATGCTCTTCAAGGGAGATGAAAGAGGTAGATTCTTCATCCGGTTCAAGTTCAGACTCTTCCTCTTCGTCATACTCTTCAAATAAATCCTTCTCCTGAGTAACACTACCATTAACCTGAGATTTCACCGCTTCTGGGGATAGATGAGAAGATGTTTGCGTAATTGCTTTAACATCAAGTATCTCAAGTCCGGAGAAGAGTTTACTATTAACTAGACCCGAAGAACTAGACAACAGCGCTTCTACATGAGCAAGTTGAACTCTAGCGGTAGTGACTTTAAGCTCGTACTCTTGTACTAGGCGAGCGTAATACTCTCTTAAACCTAATAATGATTCAAGTAAAGCTTGTGGGGGTGTTTCTATTGTTGGCTGCGACTCTGGTTTCATAACGTTCTGATTCAACTAATTTCAGCCTCTCCTTTATATTTCATTGCTCTTGGCTTAGCTTTACTAGACCTACTAGAGTTGGATTTCCTATAAGACGGTTGAGGTGGACGACACTTTTCGCAATAAAGCGGGCGAGGTCCGTAAGTTTCCCGATCTGTAGGCTTGTCGCACTCTTTACATACAAACGAAAATACTCTTGTATGAATTTCGCGCTTATGCGCTCTGACGGTGTATTCCCTAACGTTAATTGTCTTACTTGCCATGATTACAAATTTTCAGATTTTGTCCCAATATAGTTATTCCAAGCAAAGGATGTGCTGACATTTATAGACTATTTTCATGCAAAGCCACACACGTTGATGTTTCTACTCACCGTTTTGATTATCCGGGAAAGATAGTGAGTGGATGCACTTGTCTATTTTCCACAAAACTACATATGACTAAAGTAGTCATAATAGCTTTTTAGAGACCAATGACTCGACTTGAGTCAAATTTTGCGGCAATGGTTGTGGTTTCTTTGCGTCTCTAGACAATCGCAGTCCCCCAGTCGAGCAAAAAAGTAATGATTCAAATTGCTCTATAGTTTTGAGTTAGTCAGACAAAACAAAAAACTACTATCTATGAGCCTTATTTTTTTGAATCTGTTACTTTTGTAAACTATCAGGGAACTATGAGGTAGTAATGCAATACCTTTTAGTTATCCCAGAATATGTTTGCTCTATCTCGCCAAGCCATTACCTCGTCAAGTGTAGCCTGTTTATGCTTGTTTGCGGTTAGTTTGTTACAATTTCCGCGAATGCAAAAATTGCTGTCCGACAAAGCAACTACCTCAGTAGAAGCTTTAGAAAGAGAAATCAATGCGGAGGAAGTCCGTCTGAAATTTCTTCAAAAAATTCCTACATTTGGTTATGATAACTTAATTGCAAATTGGATTTATCTTAATTTTTTACAATATTTTGGCGATGATGAAATTCGTGCCTTATCCGGTTACGGTTTAAGCCCCCAATATTTCGAGGTAATTTTAAAGCATGACCCCCGCTTTGTAAATGCCTATTTGGCACTTTCTACTAGTGGTTCTATGTATGCTGGAATGCCAGAAAAATCCGTGAAAATCATGAATCAAGGGTTAAAATCCCTTAGTCCCTGGGTTCCTAAAAATTCTTATTATATATGGCGTTACAAAGGAGTTGATGAGTTACTATTTTTAGGTGATTCTCAAGCAGCAAGAAAATCTTTTAAAAATGCTTCTCAATGGGCTAAAGAACATTCAGATCAAGAAAGTCAGTTCGTTGGATCGATTTCCGCACAAACCGCAGAATTTCTCAAAACCAATCGAGACAGCAAATACGCTCAAATTTCTGCTTGGGCTATGGTTTTAAGTAATGGAGTTGATCAAAAAACTCAAGAAAGAGCTATCCGTGAAATTGAAGCTTTAGGTGGAAAAGTTATTTCTACTGAACAAGGTAATAAAATTCAATTTCCTCAGAAAGACACAGACTAATTTTACTTAATTATACTTAATTACACCCCAGATAATTTTCTGTCCCCCGTTGCCTAGCTCCTAAGACTCCCAATCAAAATCAAATTTGATTCCGATGTAGTCCTGAGAAACAAATTTTTACTTTTAACACTCCTTACTGTTCAATTTATTCTTTTTCCGTGACAAAGAATAAATAATTTGCTTAATAAGAAACAAAAAACTTGCTGAAATGTTAAGTTTTGTAAAAATGAACGATTAAAAACTAGAAAGAATATTTTTACATAGTTAAACTACAGAAACAGCATATGTACTGCTATTAATAAAAAGTAGCTGTGGCAAGTAGCCTAAATGATTCCAGTACAAATTACATTACAAAACTTTCTTAGTTATCAAGATGCAAGTTTGGATTTTAGCGGATTGCATACAGCTTGTATTTGTGGTTCTAATGGCGCTGGTAAATCTTCGCTTTTAGAAGCTATCACTTGGGTAGTTTGGGGTGAAAGTAGAGCAACTTCAGAAGATGATGTGATTCATACTAGAGCGTCAGATGTTCGAGTTGATTTTACTTTTGCAGCTAACGGACAAATTTATCGGGTAATTCGCACTCGTCGTCGGGGTTCGAGTAGTGCTTTGGAGTTTCAAATTGAAACAACCGAAGGTTTTAAGTCTTTAACTGCTAAGGGTTTAAGGGCGACTCAAGATACAATTTTTAATCATATTAAGCTCGATTATGATACTTTTATAAATTCTGCTTACCTACGTCAAGGTCGTGCTGACGAGTTTATGCTTAAACGTCCGAACGAGCGTAAGGAGATTTTAGCTGAATTATTAAAGTTAAATCAGTATGATGAATTAGAAGAAAGAGCAAAGGAATTATCTCGTCAATTAAAAGCACGGGGAGAAGAATTTGAGCGCAATTTGGAATCACACAAAACTCAACTGCAACAACAAGAAAGTATTGCTCAACAAAGAACTGAGTTAGAAATCGAACTCAACGAACTGCAAAAAGTACAGGCTTTAGATCATATTCAGTTACAAAGTTTGCAAGTTGTTGAACACCAGCGCAAAGGTTGGGAAGAACAACTACATTTTGTTCGGCAACAATATAGTAATCTCACTCAAGATAACAAGCGTCTGGAAAGCGAACAATCAAGTTTGAAAATTCAACTTGAGTCATTAGAACGATTGTTAAATCAAGAAACAGAGATTAAAGCCGAATACGCAAATTACCAAACTCTGCAATCTCAAGAAGAAGCTATGAGCGCTTTGTTTGCTGAATATACTCAGCTTCAACAATTGCGTCAGCACAAACAACAGCAGTTGAGCAAGCATATTCAAGGAATTGAGCGACAGTTGCAACAAAGTCAAGGACAATTAGAAGCCTTGGAGCAGCAAGAGCAAGAGATTGATCATACTCTTAAGAATACGGGTGATGTAGAAGTAGCACTAGAAAAATTAAAAACAGCACGTCAAGATTTAAGTAATTTAGATAATCTGCAAATGCAGGTTTCTCCTTTGTTGCAGCAGCGTCAACAATTGCAAACAGAACTACATCGTACCCAAGCGGGGATAACAGCCAGAATTGAACAATTGCAAGCTACCTTTATACAATTACAAAATCAATCTCGTCGTCAACCGCAACTTCAACAAGCGGTAATGGAAGTAGAGACGAAAATTGAACAGTTAGATAAAGATAAGATTTATCTGCAAAGAGTACAAGAAAAAGGACAGGAAAGACGGCATTTTATGGAGCGGTTGCAGGCTCAACAGCGCCAATATGAAAGGCTTTTGGGGGAATTGGAGCAAAAGTTGCAAATGTTACAAAACCCCGATGCTATTTGTCCTTTATGTGAGCGTCCTTTAGACGAGCATCATTGGAATCGAGTTGTAGATAAAACCAAGGTTGAATTCAAAGATACACAAGGGCAATTATGGGTATTTCGTGACCAAATGGCAGTGTCAGAACGAGAAATTCAGGTTCTCAGACAGGAATATCGCAATGTAAGCAGTAAATTGTCACCTTATGAAGCTTTGCGCGAACAAAAGGGTGAATTAGCCGCCCAATTGCAAGCAACCAGCGAAATTGACCAGCAGATACAGCAAATTACTGATGAGAAACAAAGATTAGAAAGAACTTTACATTTAGGTGATTATGCACCCCAAAAGCAACGCGAATTGCAGGAATTAGAAGAGTATTTGCAACAACTCGATTACAACGAACAGAATCATGCTCTGGCTCGTAGTGCAGTTGAAAAATGGCGATGGGCAGAAATTAAACAAGGACAAATTAAAGATGCACGCAAGCGACAAGCCCAATTAGCAGCCAGAAAACCGCAAATTCAGGAATTAATCGGTAAATTAGAAAATCAAATTCAGATAGAACAAGTTGATTCCGAAATTGCTAGAGAAATCAAGGATTTAGAAGATAAAATGGTTCAAATGGGTTATGACAACCAACGTCATCACCAAATCCGCATAGATTTAAGACAAGCCCAGTCTTCCCATTTACGCTATCAACAACTGCTCAACGCTCAGCAGCAATATCCCGAAATCAAACAGCGATCGCAATCTTTAGAGGAAGCCATCAAAGCCAGGTTGAGCGAAAAACAAAAGTTGGCTGCTCAAATTGACAGCATTGTGGCACAATTAGAACAAACTGCTAACCCTACTACCCAAATTCAAAATTTAGAGCAGCAATTAGCTAAGCGTCGTCGTCAACTCGATGATCAAATCGGACATTTGGGACGTTTACAGCAGCAGTCTCAGTATTTGGACAATCTCAAAGTTCAGTACACCGAACAGCAACAGCAGCTAAAAGTAGTCCGCGCTCAACAGCGGGTTTATCAGGAATTAGCGCAGGCGTTTGGTAAAAATGGCATCCAAGCACTGATGATTGAAAATGTTTTACCGCAGCTAGAAGCCGAGACCAATAAACTACTTTCCCGATTGAGTGCTAACCAATTACACGTACAATTTGTTACCCAAAGAGCGGGTAAAGGTAGTAAAGCTAAGAAGAAAAATGCCAAATTAATCGACACCTTAGATATTGTAATTGCCGATGCTAGAGGTACGCGAGCATACGAAACTTATTCAGGTGGAGAAGCTTTTAGAATCAACTTTGCAATCCGTTTAGCATTAGCTAAATTACTAGCACAGCGAGCAGGAGCAGCCTTACAATTACTGATAGTTGATGAAGGATTTGGTACCCAAGATAGTGAAGGGTGCGACAGATTAATTGCAGCAATCAACGCGATCGCCCCCGATTTTGCCTGCATCCTCACCGTAACTCATATGCCCCATTTAAAAGAAGCCTTCGCCGCACGTATTGAGGTCAATAAAACCCAGAATGGTTCTACAATCAGGATGATGATTTAATTAGCGGGAATCGATTTATAGATGGTGACAATTAAAAAGCAGACCCGAAAGCCTGCTTCACAAAAATGATCAATCTAGAAATTTGTGTTAAAATTTGTAGCTAAATACCTGAATTGCACTATTTTGTGGTATGTCCCTAGGAGTCATACTAATCGTATCGCTATTACTACGACGTACCTCCATACCGTTCATTACCGTAAGAAAATCATCTAATGGTGCAATATCACAATTATTTTGATCGGCAGCTTGGGTACGATAATGAGTAGGAATTATTAACTTGGGATTGAGAACTTGAATTGCTTGTCTGGCTTCTTGGGCATTATAAGCTTTATCGCTACCACCAACAGGTACTAAAAGCACATCAGGACGGCCCATGAGGATTTTTTGCTCTAAAGAAATAGGTGCAGCAGCACCTCCTAAATGCAAAATATTAATTCCTGCTTGATTCCATTGCCAAGCCGTATTTATGCCAAAGCGTTTTCCGCCAACGCGATCGTGATCGATCGCAATCCCTTGGAATTTAATTTCATTAAGCTCGTAAACCCCCGGCTGATACATTAACTTCGGTTTTCCAGGTAAGCCTTCCACCGCACCTTCATCCAACAGCTGACTGCTAATTAGTACCAAATCTGCCGCAATATTGGGTGGACGATAGCCAGCAGTACAGCCTACAGTACGAAAAGGATTTACTAAAATTTTCGTACCGTTACCCGAAAACAAAAAGCTTGTATGACCCAACCACTGAATTGATAGCGAACCACCAGATTGGGCATTAACCCGCAATCCAGAACTCAAGTTAGCAAACAACGCACCTGCTAACCCCGCTCCAGCGTAGCCAATCAACTGTCGTCGTTTCATTTACTCTCTCAAAGGTAATTTTTCTAGAAAGTTTCGCAGCAATTGCTTTCCCGAATTAGTCAGGATACTCTCTGGATGAAATTGGACACCTTGTACGTGAGGAAAGTTCCTGTGTTGCACTCCCATAATTGTCCCATCTTCAACCCAGGCGGTGATTTCTAATACATCCGGAATCGTATCTCGCTCTATTACTAAACTATGATACCTGGTTGCGGTCATGGGATTATCTAATCCCCGAAAAACTCCTACCCCCCGATGAGAAACTTGAGAAGTTTTTCCATGCATTAACTCTGGGGCAGAAACAATTTTACCGCCAAATACTTGACCTATACTTTGATGTCCTAAACATACGCCCAAAATTGGGTAATTAGGTGCTAATTCTTCAATTAATTGTAAAGAAATTCCGGCATCTTCCGGTCTTCCCGGACCCGGAGAAATAACTATACCATCGGGCTGCAACGCCCGAATTTCATCCAAAGATATCTTATCATTACGAAACACCTGAATTTGGTCTGCGACAGGAAAATCTACAGCTAACTCTCCCAAATACTGCACCAAATTATAGGTAAAGCTGTCGTAATTATCTATGACTATTAGCACAGCGATTCAAATCCTCAGTTTTATCTGGCTATGCCTAATTTGTTCGATTGTTTTGGCTATTGCTATTTCAGGTTTATAGAAGTAGACAATAGAATCAATTCGAGCAAAGGAGGCAATATAAGCATAGCAGCTACTAATACCGCCACCAATGCTGAAACTAGCACCGCACCAGCCGCACAGTCTTTGGCAATTTTCGCTAATTCGTGATATTTTTGCTCAACTGTCAAATCAACAACAGACTCAACAGCGGTATTGAGCAATTCTAAAGCTAAAACTAAGCCGCTAGTAACTGCAATTACCGCAACTTCTACGGCTTTCAGATGCAAAAAAACGCTCAAGCCAATTGCCAGAGCGCAGACAGATAAGTGGATGCGAAAATTACGTTGAGTTTGAAAAGCGTAGGTAATTCCAGCCCAGGCATATTTAAAACTAACGAACAGGTTGGAGGCAACAGACCAAGATAATTCTCTTTGTTTAGACACAACTGTTTCTAAACTGTTTGGTTTTGGTGAAGATGAAATTTGCTGGGACATAGGCATAAAGATATGAATAATGTAATATTAGGATGAAATTTTTCTCGAATTTTAAAAGGCTAATTAATATTTTGACAATTTTCTACAGGAATATACTAAAAGTAAAAGCACAATTAAAGCATGGCATGGAAATAACCATTTTGTGAATCTATTCTATGTTAATATCAATACCTAATGTCTTCAGTAACATTACTTGCTTTTCCATCATTCTTTGCAAACTTTCTTCATCAGGATGATCCCATCCCATCAGATGTAACAAACCATGAGATGTTAACCAAGCTAATTCAGTTTTCAAAGAATGACCTTGCTGTATTGCTTGTTTTTGGGCTGTATCCACAGAAACGATAATATCGCCAAGATATAAGGGTTCAGAGTCATCTGTTTCCGTAATGTCTGGGGAATCTACTTCCAAAGCTGCAAAAGCCAAAACATCTGTAGGTTTATCTTGATCGCGATACTGAGAATTTAGGGTTTGAATTTCTGAATCATCCGTCAAACGTAGTCCAATTTCATAACTAGGGGCTTGAGGAATATCAGATTGTAGTATATTCACCCATTGACAAAACCAATTTTCCCAATATTCATCCCCATTTCCTACACCTTCCTTTAGAGAAGATTGTTCATAATAATTTTGCACATACACTTGAACGGAAAGCCGTTTATCCACTCAATCTCCTTTTATTAACGAGTTAGATAAGCAAGACCAATCAAAACAGCCAACAGTCCAAAAGTAGTAAGTGCAAAATGCTTTAACGAGGTGCCACCCTTTTGAACCATATTCCGCATTGCCAACTTTGTATAGCTGGGTTTATCTTCATTACTAGAAGAATTGTTCATAGTATTCATAAAAATTTAATCACAATAACAAACTCTTCTACCAATCTAACAAATTGCTGACAAATGGAGCGCTACACAGCGTTTTTTTCAGCAAAGCGAAGTAGGTATCAGTTAAGACCACCGGACGACGCGAGTTAGGGGTTAGGGGTTAGGAGTTAGGAGTTTTGAGTTTTGAGTTATACAAATATTGTAGTGAAAACCGAAAATCTCCCTAATTATCTTACATTACCAATTACCAATTACCCATTACCCATTACCCATTTTCGACAATTTGGTTTTGCTGTCGTAGATAAGTTTGGATGAACGAATCTAATTCCCCATTCATCACATCGGCGATCGCTGTTGTTTCAACGTTAGTACGTAAATCCTTGACCATTTGATAAGGATGGAATACATAGTTACGTATTTGATTTCCCCAAGAGGCTTCAACCATATCGCCGCGAATTTCCGCGATTTCTTGAGCGTGTTGTTCTTGAGCAACAACTAACAACTTTCCTTTGAGACGAGCCAGGGCTTTTTCTTTGTTTTGCAATTGCGATCGTTCTTCCGTACATCGCACGGCAAGTCCAGTAGGCAGGTGAACAATTCGTACTGCGGTTTCTACTTTGTTGACGTTTTGTCCGCCTTTACCGCCTGCCCTAGATGTAGTAATTTCTAAATCCTTATCGGGAATATCTAACACTACATTGTCATCTATCTGAGGCATGACTTCTATGCCTGCGAAACTAGTTTGTCGCTTACCATTAGCGTTGAAAGGGGAAATCCTTACCAAGCGATGGGTACCCATTTCGGAACGCAAATACCCGTAAGCATAACGTCCGGTAACTTCTAATGTCGCCGATTTTATCCCAGCTTCATCACCGGCAGATTCGTCGGTTAAGTTAACTTTATAGCCATGATTTTCTGCCCAACGAGTATACATTCGTAGCAGCATCTCCGCCCAATCTTGAGCATCAGTACCCCCCGCACCTGCTGTAATGGTCACTAAAGCCCCTTTAGCATCGTAGGGACCAGAAAGTAACTGCTGTAACTCCCATTGGTCAAGTTCTTTTTTAAGACTAGTAACGTTATATGTAGCTTCGCTCAACAGCGACTCATCAGTATCGGATTCTAAGAGTTCAACAACTGCCCTTGTATCCTCTAAACTAGAGTGCCAATCATGATACTGTTGTAGATGTTCTTTAAGTTCATTGAGTTCTTGCAGGGTATCTTGAGCCTTATTTTGGTCATCCCAAAATTCGGGTTGTGCTGCAATTTCTTCTAAATCTTGAATTTTAGCTTTGAGTGCAGGTAAGTCAAAGATAGTCCTGAGTTTTACCCAGGCGATTAGATAACGTTTCGATTTCCCGTTTTAGTTCTAAAACGTCCATATTTGTTTACAATTGTCAGCTTTAATGCTTCTAGAATCTGTGTGTATTTATATTTATCTTTGATTTTAGCGACTGTCTGCAAAATTTTCTCGTTTTAAGGTTTTTTTATTTGATAACTGAATTAAATATAAAGACTTGGAAATGTTACCAAACTTTATTCATATTCAACACAAAACCTGGTAATATATCTTCACCGTTAATGGTATCGGGATTTTCCAAGCATTCTACTGGCATTTGCGGACGATAAACGTAAACTTTGTGGTTTTTGCGGTCAATTAACCAACCTAACCGAATTCCCGGTTCCTGGATATATTCTGTCATCTTTTCCTGCAACGGTTTGAGATTGTCGCTAGCAGACCTTAACTCAATGATAAAATCAGGACAGATAGGAGCAAATTTTTGTTGTTGCTCTGGCGATAAACTATTCCAACGTTCTAATTTGATCCAACAAACATCGGGAGAGCGTTCCGCACCAGTAGATAGTTTAAATCCCGTACTTGAATCAAAGCAAATACCCGTACCATCTTCTTCCGACCATACCCATAACTGTCCAGCTATATTAACATTACGATTTCCAGTTTCCGAGCCAGTAGGTGACATGATTGATATTTCCCCGTGTTGATTTCGTTCGATGCGTAAATCGCGGTTTATCTGACAGAATTCAAAGAATTGCTCATCTGTCATTGATGAAGGAAATTGTAAAAGTAAAGGAGATGAAAGCATGATGTTTGCTAAATTAGACTTACATTTCCTATTGTGAATGAGAATTTCGGCAAAGTTAGAATTTATTTATCGCAACCGATGATGGCTGCTATATCAAATTAATTAATTCATTTAACCTATCCTAAATAGCAAAGACGTAGCAATGCTACGTCTCTACATTCAATAGATTACAGTTGATGTTGAAACTATAATTCAACAACACAACTATTTATTAGGTTGGGGAGTCATCCGCAAATAAGACTTAATTTCTTCGTATCCTTTAGGAAACTTTTGCTTAAGAACTTCTGGATCTTTAAGAGTGGGGACAATAACGCAATCATCACCATCTTTCCAGTCAGCAGGAGTTGCAACGCTGTAATTATCAGTCAACTGCAAGGAATCAATTACCCGGAGAATTTCATCAAAATTACGTCCGGTGCTAGGAGGATAAGTTAAAGACAAACGTAATTTATGCTCTGGGTCAATGATAAATACTGTCCGTACAGTTACTTTAGCGTTAGCGTTGGGGTGAATCATATCATAAAGGTCAGAAACCTTTTTATCGTCATCCGCCAAAATCGGATAATTGAGTTTAGTGCTTTGGGTTTCCTCAATATCTCCGATCCAACCTTTGTGAGACTCAACATCATCAACGCTAAGTGCGATCGCTTTAACATTGCGCTTGTCAAATTCCGGCTTTAACTTTGCAACCGTACCCAATTCAGTCGTACAAACAGGTGTATAGTCAGCCGGGTGGGAAAACAGTACTACCCAGCTATCACCAGCCCATTTGTAAAAATCAATTTCCCCTTCACTCGAAGCTTGGGTAAAGTTTGGTACTGTATCACCTAAACGGAGAGCCATAAACGATTTCCTGATAGTCAGATTTTATGTATTCTACCTTGCAATAATCGCATATTACCTGTTTGCTTAATTAGGTCTTAGCAAAACGTAATTGCTTAGGAGTTGGTTTCTGGTTGTTAAATTTCTAAACCACTAAGCACTATCTACTTATAATCATCTGGACTTGAACTCTTCGGGTTGACAGATCAAACTGAAATTGAAACGAAAGTGCGGAGAAAAATTTTGATGGTTTTCGTAAATTAGTTGCATTCTTCCGATATCTATATAGAAGCTTGTTGATAGTTTGTAATCCGAAGTCCCAAATATACTAAATTTTTACTGGGAGAAATACATGATTTCTAAAAATCGTCGCTTCGCTGTATCTGTGATGACAACCTTCAGCATTTTGTTACTGACTGCTTGCGACGGTGCTGAAAATAATTCTACAAATAATTTAGATAATTTTAATGGTTTAAAAATCAAGTTGTTAGTCGGTAGCGCTTTAGACAAGTTTTGCGCTCAAGCAGTGCAAGATTTTAACGCTACACAACCGCAATTAGAAGATGGTACGGCTTTTCGGGTGGAATGTGAAGCATTAGGAAGCGGTGATGTAGTTAGTAAAATGGTAACTTTGGCAACTCAGTTAAAAAATGGGACTTTGCCAGAATCCTCACCAGATTTTCCCACAATTGTTTCTGTAGACGGTGAAATTTATCAAAATCAGTTAATTTATCAAGTAAATCAATTATTTCCCGGACAAAATTACATCCCGCAAATCACCGAATCACCGCTACTCGCGAATTCACCAATGGTTTTGATGGCACAAGCGGATATTGCTCCGGGACTAGAAAAAGTCGATAATTTTTATCAAGCTTTAGCTACTGCCAAAAATCACCGCGATATTGACTCGTCAGCACCTTTATTACCCATAAATTTCGTCCACACTGCACCAACTCGCTCCAATTCGGGATTGCAAACTTTAGTGACGCAGTTCGCTAGCGTATCGGGTAAACGTCCGGAAACCATTACGGTGGCTGATGTGCAAAAATTTGAGTCCCAGGTTCAGCAAATTCAAGCCAAGATTACCCGCTACGGGACTTCTACAGGCTCTTTGGCTAAGTCGATGGTTAAAAATGGTCAATTCTGGGCTTCGGTTGGCTCTGTATACGAATCCAGCGTCATTGATGCAAATTCTCACTTGCAGCCAGGGCAACAAAGCTATCAAGCCGTGTATCCGCAAGCAACATTTACTTCTAATATGCGGGCAATTTTACCTAAAGCTCCTTGGGTAAGTGCTGATGAAAAAGCCGCAGCAGAGAAATTTATTGATTATTTGCGTTCTGCTCAAGTGCAGAAAATCGCTACTGAATTGGGTTTGCGTCCTGGAGTACCGGGAATTCCGTTAGGGGAAAAGTTTTCGTCGCAATTCGGGGTAAATCCTCAAGCAAAGTATGATTCGCTACGACCTCCTCAACCGGAAGTTGTGGAAGCGATGCTCAAATCTTGGCAAGAAGTAGTCAAAAAACCATCTTTGGTTGTTGTTGTTGTGGATTCTTCGGGTTCGATGGAGGGAGAAAAATTACCCGCAGTCCAAACAACTTTGCAGACATATATTAATAGTTTGGGACCTAAAGAGCAAATTGCCTTGATTGATTTTGACAAAGATATTCGTCCCCCAGTATTAGTAGATGGAACACCTGAAGGAAAGGATAAGGGAATCCAGTTTGTCAATAGTTTAGAAGCGGGTGGTGGAACTCGTCTTTATGATGCGGCAATTTCTGCTCGTGACTGGTTAACAAATAATCTTCGTCAAGATGCGATTAACGCGGTTTTGATATTAACTGATGGAGATGATACAACTTCTCAAATATCTTTAGAACAGTTAAAGCCGGAATTACAAAAAAGCGGTTTTAATAGCGACCAAAGGATTGCATTTTTTACAATTGGTTACGGTAACGAACGAGAATTTAACCCCGAAGCACTGAAGATAATTGCGGAATTAAACGGCGGTTATTATTCTAAAGGAAACCCGGAAACTATTTCAAAATTAATGTCAGATTTGCAGTTGGAATTTTAAATTCATCAAGGAACAAAAATCTATGAAGAAATTATTAGGCTGTCTTTTTCCACCTGTCATTATAGTTCTTGCGTTAGCATTTTTTGTCGGTAGTTCAGCAAAATTAAGTTGTAAGAAACTGGAAATAAACTATACCAAATGTCAGCTACAACGTTTCCGAATGTTTGGGCTTATATCAACATCTGTAGAAAGTTTTAGATTAACAAAAGCTAAAGCCGAAACCCATATAGATGAACATAGCGATGGGGATTCTACTATATACAAGTTAGTGTTGTACGAAAAAGATGTACCTATTCAATTTTATCAACATGGGGAATTTATTTTTTTGGGCAATGATGCACAATCAGATAATGAGAAAATAAATACATTTCTAAGAATAGAAAATGAAAACGTAATGTTAAACATCTACTCTCGATCTTATGTAAAAATAGCGAAAGCATTGATTGATGAAAAAATAATATTAATCATGTTTTTGATTGTCATTACCATCTTTTCTAAAATTAGTTCTGCATTTAAAAGGCGAAAATTTGAATAATTTAATCGTTGCAATTATTCTTGTTTAGAATCTAATTATGAACAATAAACGTCAATCCCAACAAAAAAACCGCACTATCGTTTCTCTAGGCATAATTTTAGCCTCACTAGGTTTAGCTTATGCTCCTGTTCCCGGTTTACAGCAAACTGTAGTCATAGTTAGCGGTTCGGAATTACAAGAACCTCTAAAACAGTTGGAAGTTCAATTTGAGCGAGAAAATCCTAATATCAAATTAGAGTTAAAATTCCAAGGTTCTCAAGAAATAGTTAATAAATTTATTGACAATGAAAATGACTTTACACCAACTATCTTAATTCCTGCAAATGGAGAAAAACTAACAGAATTAAGTACTCGATATCAAGCAAGTAATTCCGACGAACCTTTTTATGAAAAACCCCTACCAATTGCTAAAACAATGTTAGTAGGAATTGCTTGGCAAGAAAGAGGTAAAGTACTTTTTCCCGACGGACGTTTTCGCTGGGATAGAGTCGAAAAAGCCATGCAATCCGTTAAATGGAGCGGAATTGGTGGTGCAAGCGATTGGGGAAGTTTTGATTTTGTGACTACTAATCCGACTCGTTCCAACAGCGGACAGTTAACCATGAGCTTATGGACGCAATCAAAAGTTGGCGGTAATCTTAATAGTTCAAGCTTTAATAATTCCGCTGTAGAATCATTATTTGGTTTAGTGAAACGCTCCGTTTATCAACCTCCACGCTCTACCGATATCTTATTAGAAGAATTCATTGCTAAAGGTGCTAACGATGCCGATGTAGCAACAGTTTATGAAAGCATCGCACTACACCGCTGGGAACAAGCAACTAAAACTCAGGGGAAACCCTATCAAATTTATTATCTCAATCCAACAATTGAAACAATTTCTACCGCCGCAATAGTAAAAAGAAATGTCGATCAAGGTACCGCAAATGCTGGTCAAAAATTCCTTAATTTTCTGACTCAACCCCAACAGCAAGCGATATTTGTCCAGTATGGATTTCGTCCCGCAAATAATTCTGTAGACTTAAAAACAGTTCCCAATAGTCCTTGGAATCAAAATATTCCCGGTGCGGAAATTATACCAACAGGAGATAAATTACCACCACCAAATACAGATATTTTTGGCGAAATTCAAAGATTATGGGAAAGGGTTAATTAAATTGGTAATGGGTAATAGGTAATTGGGTATTGGGCATTGTATACTAAGCTTTAATTACTCCCAACTCCCAACTCCTAACTCCTAACTCCTCATTCCTAACTCCTAATCGCTTCCAGACTTTCTTGATTCCACACATATTCATCGATATCATTAGGCCAAGATACTTCATTTGCTGTAGCGAGCTTTAAAGTACTAGCTTTTAACTGAGCATATAAACTAGCAAAATCACCAATTTTCAGATGATTTTTTATAAAAGTTTGCCGCAAAAGTTCGGTTGTAAACATCATATTATGAGCTTCAAAACTACCTTGAGAAAATATCCGCTCAAATATGATGAATTTTATGTCATCTCGTCCTAGTTTATTAGCTCTCTCACGAGTAATTCCAAATTTTTCTGGTACTACATCACCTTTAATTGAAACCATGATGTATTTCGGACCTTTCACCCATTTTTTATAACTGTTACCAAAAGCAAATACATTAATAAGTTGGTCTGTACGATTTTCCCATTTGATTTCTTGAATTTTTCTTGCTTTAAAATTCCAGAATTTTGTATGTCTTCTAATAAATTTTCTCTTAGCACTATTAATAGCACGAGCTAACAAAATCGTACCATGACTATCACCTGAAAAATTGAGACGTTTATCATTTTCTATCGCATAAATAATTAAACTTGCTGTATTTCTAATCGCAGGACTTCCAGCTAAACCGATGCGGTGTATAGCAGCATCTATCCAATCTAAATATTTATTGAGAAAACTAAAAATAGGATTTTCTTTGATAAAAGAAGAGTTATTCATATTAGCAACACCAGTATTTAAAGTCTGTGCGTATCTGAGACTCCTTTTAGAAGATATTTCTTCGGGTTGTCCAAGTCCAGAAATAAATACTGCAAAAAGTTCCCTATCGTCCCCTACTGGATAATATGTTATATCTTGAGCAATAAAAGCAATGGGATTTTCCCTTGCCATCACGTCATCAAAATCAAAAATTTCTTCTGTACCGGGATTCTGAAACTGTCCGTCAAACTTTTTATCTGGGAATAAAATCTCTAAAAGCCAGCGTCGCCAATTCGACTTTACTTGCTGCTTTTTATATTCATTCCTCATAACAGTTTTCCTTTTGTTAAAACCGCGTTTTTATATTTAACTTACTTTTGAATATACAAGTATTTTCTGACACTTCCTGATAATTTATTTAAACATATAACTATCGCCATAGAAATAATTTGGTATACATTAAATATCACTGGCGGTTAAAACCGCAGCTACACAAGCAAAGTCCACCGTTGTGGTGGACTATTGGAGTGCTTTCAATTGTCCTTTAATCGAAGAATATCTTGATATGCTCCAATTATTCTTTGGGCGATCGCATCCCAACTATAGTTCAATAAAGCATATTTCCTTGCTTGCAATCCCCTACGCTGTCTTTCTTCTGGGTATTTTAAAGCTTCTCGTAATAAATCTGCAATTGATTCCACATTGGTTGTACCTACCCATCCTGATTGACTACTACTAACTTCTTGACAAATATGCACTTGGTCGGAAATTACCACGGGAATTCCTGTTACCATCGCTTCAGCTACAGCAATACCAAAGTTTTCGTAATAGGAAGGTAAAACGAATAAATCGGCAGCTTCGAGTAAACCATATTTTAACTCGCCGGTGACGAAACCAGTAACGGTAGTATGTTTATTTAATGGTGAAGCTTGAATTTGTAAGTTGATTTTTTTTTCATAACTAGGGTCTTGAGGATTAGTTCCAGCTAAAATAAAATGGAAGTTTAACTGTTCATTTAATAATTTTTCTAAAGCCGGAATTAATAAATCTAACCCTTTTTTAGGGTCAATTCGCGACATAAATAATATTAAAGGTTTATCTTCAGGAATATTATATTTATTAAAGACGTTAAATTTAAGGTCTCTAGATTTACTTTGCATTTCCTTTACACCCAAAGGAATTACTAAATCTTTGGTAATCGCACCAAATCTATGAGAAACTTTTGCTTCTTGTTGGCTAGTAAAGTGAATTGCAGCAGCTTTTGCTATATTAGGACGTTCTAAAATAGCTGCATAAAGTTGTTTTAATTGCTTTTTCTTACGTAAATCTGCGGGGTCAAGAGTCCCCAAAGGACGTAAAATATAAGGTAATTTTTTAGCGCGACAAACAGCAGCAGCGGTACTACTTAATGGAGAAAATAAAGCATGAATATGAGCCAAATCATATTCGTGAGCATGATTATTTAACCACTTTAATAAATCAACAGAAAATTTATAGCGCCGAAAGGGTGAACATTTAAAATAAATAATTTCATAACCATCTTGTTGAATCGCAGAATTCAACAGAACATCCAAAGCTTTTTGTCCTGTATCACCGTTACTATCAGTTGTGAGAACTGTAACTTTTACACCCTGTTTTGCTAAAGCCGGTGCCAGTCCCAATACCATTTGACTAGGACCACCATAAATCACAGAAATTGAAGGAACTATTTGTAATATTCGCATTATCAATTTTAGATTTTAGATTTTAGATTTTAAATTTTAAATTACTCTTATCCCGTCACGAAATTACTGATTAATAATTTATTGTTGAATTAACTCCTAATTTCTAACTCTTAACTTCTAACTTCTAACTCTTAACTTATAATTCCTAACTCCTAACTTCTAACTCCTAACTTCTATGTATTCAGCAATTCTTGATAAAATTCCAATTGTTGTTTTGCTAAAGCAGTATTTGTATATTGTGTAATTGCTTTTGCATAACCCATTTGACCGATATTTTCAGTTAAATCTGGGTTATCTATCAACTGTTGCAAGCAATTAGCTAATTCTTTAACATTACCTTCAGTAAATATCAATCCAGCATCACCGATGACGTGGGGAATTTCGCCAGAATCGGAACCAATTACAGGTACTTTACAAGCCATCGCTTCAATAATTACGTGACCGAATTGTTCTTTCCAACCCACAGAAGTTAAGGTTTTAAATTTATAAGTTGTTTCTGATGGTAATACCAAGGTACTCATTAAATTAATATAATCTGCAACTTGATCATGAGGGACGCTTTCAACTAATTTAATCCTATCTTGAATGCCATTTTCTGCTGCCTTTTTACTGATTTCGTCTTTTAATTCCCCTCTTCCTAAAAGTAATAATTTCCAAGGTTTATCTTTAATATTAACTAATGCATCTAAAAGCGTCATAATACCTTTTTCAGGTACAAAACGTCCCACGAACCCGATGACAAATTCATTTGGTTCAATTCCGACTTTATTTGCTAGTTCTGGTTGTGGTTTGGGCGTAAATAAACTTTCATCTACACCCAATTGCGGCATTACTTTAATCGGTCCTCGATAACCGCGATCGCGCAATATTTTCGCTCCATCTTGATTACCAGAAATTATCCCGTGACTATTATCTAAGTTATAATTTTCTAATACAGAAACAGGAAATTTTAAATCATATGGTAAATTCCACCATGTAAAGAAAACATTTTTTGCTTTCAACCCCAACAATCCATTTAAAGTAATCATTTCCGCATAAGCCAAACCTCTCGAACCTTGTTCTACATGAATAATATTGGGACGAAATTTTTGTAGTAAAGGAACTAAATCGGCACCAAAAGTTAGTAATCCTTGATGATTTTGACTAAAATTAGAAACGGGAACTATCCGAAAATTACCTTCATCCCGATATTTGGTTTCGATAATTTTGTTTTGCACTCCCCCAGGTCGCCATCTTTTTGGTACAACTACAGTTACTTCAATATCCGATTCTAATCGAGATAAAGCCCGTAATTTTTCACAATTTAAATCGACTATATATGTATGACTAGCTACTAATATTTTCATGATTAGTTAGTAAATTGGTAATGGGTAACTGTCAACGAGTTTCTAACTCTCTCAACAGCCTCTTTCCTCAGCGTTCTCTGCGTCTCTGTGGTTAAATAATTATGATCAAAAACTCCCCACAGGACTTTTAGAACTTGTTTCCATCACCTCAATTTGCTTATCTTGTCGAGTATAAATTTGACCATCATTCCACAACGACTGAATCACAGTCCCTAAAGCATTGAAAAAGCCCAAAATATAAAAAACACCGCGAGTTAAAATTTTGATCGGTGAACCGCTTTTGTGACAAGGAGGTCTTCCAAGAACATGACAGTCAAACAAACGAGCGTAAAAACGCAAAGCTTGAGCAGCAGTCAAATTATTTAACCCTAATAAAAAGTGGTTATGGTAAAAGGTAAACTGATATTTAGTAGAACGAGTACTGATATCATGACAGCCACCAGTCTCTTCTCCTAAATGCACTAAATGCGCTTCCGGATCGTACCAAATTTTATACCCCGTCTTGCGGATGTGCAGGCAAAAATCCGATTCTTCTCGTACCGCACTACCGCGAAATCTTTCATCAAAATGCAGTCCGTATTTAGTAAATAATTCACGACGGAAAGACATATTACAACCCCTAGCGGTTAAAACTTCCTGGGGTTTTGTCGTATGTACTAGATCGATGTAGTACCACGCAACTCCGGGGTCCATCGCTTGGGAAGGTAGATATTCAATCTCTGTATAATTACCGTCGCCCTGAGTATAACCTTTTGCAGAATCTTCCATTTTCATCCGGTCAAATACCCTTCCCGCAACAGCACCTATTTCCGGGTTTTCGTAGTTTTTCCCATGGGCTGCTAAAAAGCCTTGTTCCATCACCACATCGTCGTCAATAAATAGAATTATCTCACCTGCACACCGCCGCACCGCATAATTTCGCGCACCCGGTAAACTAGCCCAATCCAAGCGGTACCATTGAATTTTTCCTGCGGTTGCTTGTTCTTTTAAATAAGCTTCAATTTCCGGTTTATGTTTTGGGGTTTGGTCTACTACCAAAACTTCATAATTAGAATAATCTTGTTTAAGTACATCCGCAATACTATCGCGCAAAGCTTCCTCGCGCCCGTAGGTCGGTATAATTACTGAAATTAAAGGGTCAGACATATGATAATTTTAGATTTTGGATTTTAGATTAGAAGAGTTAGGAGTTAGGAGTTAAGAGTTAGCAGTTAAAATTTGTTACACCTTTAACCTTTAACTTGACTGCCCCATCCTCAAAGGGGATTTTCTAATACTTTCTGCTTGCGTTTATTTTTAGTAGATACTTCTGCTTCCTGCACTTCTTGATTTTGTTCCTCTTTGAGTCTTTCTAACTTGTCTATTTCTGGCAATTTGAAAAGCACCCCTGCGAAAAACCAGTAGTAAACAGCAACTGGGTCAACATCTAAAGGATAGTAATAAGTGTTGTAACTTATAAACAATATAAACACCCATAAAGCTGCTCCGTAACCACGGAAATTACGGTTTTTTACTTTGCGGTAAGTTTGGAAGGCACAAACTGTTAAGCTGGTGACTAAACCTAAAAACCCTAATACTCCCAAAATTCCCACTTCAAACATAACTTTGGGATAGTATGTTTCCACTAGTTTAGTCGGTCCCATTATCCTCGCGGAATTCGTCGCCTTTCCTAATCCGTTACCAAAGGGATTTTTGGTATTATGGGCAACTTCTTCAAATTGCTGGGTAATAAATTCATAAGGTGGTGAAGCATTCCAACGATCAATAAAGCTATCAAGTCTTTCTTGGACAACTGCGGGATTACTTGCGATCGCAATTGTCAAAATCAAAATTAATCCGCCGAAAATGGGAACGAACCGCTTGAGGTTAGCAAGTTGACCTGTAAGTATGAGTAATAATACTAGGCAAGCAGGTACTAAGGCTAAAGCAATTCTTTGTCCAGAAATCACAGCATTGACAAACACCATTGCCAAAGAAAGCAAACCAACCATGCGCCATTTGAAGGAAGGATCACTAAAGCCAGTACCGAAAGTAAAAAAGGTGCTGGAAATTAAAAACCAAGCCCATTGCCAAGGTGCAACGAAAGTACCTGGTAGCCTAATCATTCCTTGACTGGGGCTGTAAACTAACGCACCACCAATAAAACATCGGGCTTCTAATGTGGCTTTAAATAAATCAACTCCTGTAGCGTTACGAGTTCCTTCACAAATACCTGTAAGTAGTAACGCATATTGAACGACTCCTAAAATACAGCAGACGAGTATCAAGGTGACTTGAAGTCTGGATACAAATAAAAAATCTTTTTTATTACGAATTAAATAATAAGCACAGGTAATTAACGGTATGTAACCCATGAATACTTTGAGTCCCAGAAGCCCCATACCCAAAGGTATTTCCGGTTCTAATGTTTTAAATAGCGGTGGAGGAGGTGGGTTAAATTGCTGTACTGTATTTACAAATAAAAACGTACAAATACATAAAAATAATAAAATCAGTAATGGTGTTTTAATCCCTTTAGGAATAATAAAAGGTAAATTTTGTTGACGGCACTTTTGCCACAGAGCTACAGCAGCAGGAATATAAAACCCATCTTTAGCTAATTGAAGTATGGCATTTCCACCAAGTAGATAAGTAACAGTACCTGAAAATGGGATATAGAAAATAAACCACAATAATGATTGACGAGGATATTTATAAGCAAGTGCCAGTACTATTACTCCCATCGCAGCCGGAATTGCTAATTTAATTCCCCCAGCAAAAAATGCCACGATTCCTAAAACAATACCTACTCCTCCGGCTTTGGAGAGTAGGCTAGTTAGTTCTTGACGCGCTCTTGTTGCTTTACGTTTCTGCGCTAGTCTTTCTTTAAGAGTAAGTGCAGGCTGTTGGTTTTGCGACTGCTTTTTATTATTACTATTCTTCTTCTTTTTTCTATCCTTTAATTTGACCATGTTAAATTTGAGATTTTAGATTAGTAAATCAAAAATAGTTAGTTGATAATAGATAGTGGTTAATTGATGATAACTAACAAATAATATTTTATACATTCTTAGTGGACAGTATTTAGGTGAAATTTAAAAAACAACCGTCCAACTATCAACCAACCACTAACTAGCCACAACTAATACCTACCAATCCAAATCTCAAAAATCTTTTATGCTGCCAAATGTTGCTCTACTACATCAACTAATTCTTTTGTCCAGTAGGTCACAACGTCGGCTGCTTGAGCCTCTACCATGACTCGGATTAAAGGTTCCGTACCAGAAGCACGAACTAATACTCTCCCAGCACTACCCATTGCTACTTCAGCACGAGAAATAGCTTGTTGCAAAGGTTCACAATCTTTCCAAGCTACGCGCTTCTCTCTATCTTCCACCCGCACATTATGTAATAGCTGCGGATATGTGGAAAAGCTTCGATCTACCATTTCAGATAAAGGCATACCAGCCTGATTTACTAAAGCTGCTATGTGCAAAGCTGTCAACAAACCATCTCCAGTTATACCATAGTGACGGCAGAGGATATGACCAGATTGTTCTCCTCCTAACATTCCACCAGCCCTGAGCATCTCAGCTTGTACGTGTTGATCTCCAACTGGAGTACGGGTAAATTTACCGCCGATTTCTTTCCACGCTCTTTCAAAGCCTAAATTGGCCATGACTGTGGAAACAATCAAATTATCTGGTAATTCTTGCTTTTGTTGCAAGGAATTTCCCCACAGATAAAGAATGTAATCCCCGTTAATTGGTCTTCCGGCGTTGTCTACTGCTAATACTCTATCTGCGTCACCATCAAACGCAAAGCCCAAATCAGCATTATTTTCCTTGACAACCGTTTGCAAAATGTCCAAATGAGTCGAACCGCAATCAACATTAATGCGATCGCCATCGGCTTGATTATGCAACGAAATCACTTCTGCCCCCAATTCCTGGAATACAGATGGTGCTAAACCAACCGCTGCTCCCCATGCTAAATCTAAAACAACCTTCATTCCTTGAAGATTTACATGACCATGCAAGGGTCCCTTTAATATCTGAGCATATTCCGATATTAATTCGGGACGGGAGTAATGTCGCCCGCAATTGCTGATGCTCACCGCAGGTGATGCTTGACCGCGCAATCCTGCTTCAATTTCTTGCTGTAAAGTCTTGCATAATTTTATGCCATCGCTACCAAACATTTTAATGCCATTGTCTTCTGGTGGATTATGACTAGCTGAAATCATTACTCCACCCACGGCATCTGTAATGCTGGTAAGATAAGCAACACAAGGAGTAGGACACAAGCCCAAATACCACACCTCTAAACCTGCTGCCGTTAAGCCTGCACTCAAAGCCATTGCCAGCATATCACTCGAATTTCGCGAATCCTGCCCAAGAATTACCGGACCGGATTTTTCGGCACGAGTACGCAATATAATACCCGTCCAAAAACCTACTTGCAATGCTAAAGGCGCACTCAGTAATTCCCCTACTCGTCCGCGAATACCATCTGTACCGAATAAAGGAGATTGCGGCAGTACTAAGGAGTTGTGTCCAAAACCACTAGCAGAAGCTCTTTGCCATCCATTAGCACCAAAAGCAGAATCTCCACGAACGTCACCAGGATTTCGAGTTATAAATGATACCATAAATTTAGAACGCTCCACACACTCACACAGGAGAATAACACTTTATACTTGATTGAACAATTCTTATTGAATACCTTTGCATCAGGACTTTTGCATATATTCTTTTATTTTTCTCTTTCTAAATTTATTCTAATTTGGGTACTTTTAAGCAAGCATACTTATGAATTTCATCAAGCAAATATAAAGATTTTATCAAGTCAGTATTATCCCTGATGCCATTCAGAACTTATTTTAATATCCTTTAAAGCTAATTTCACACCCGTTTGACGTTATTAATCTATTCCGTTGGAATCACCTTCTTAATATGCTTAAAAGCTAATTAATCCTAAAGGCAATATCTAAATTTACTAAGTTATTTTATAGTAGAGCTAATACTGATTTATATGTATAAAGCAAAACATAAAGTCTCTGATAGATAAATTTGCTCAAAAATACAAAAAAATCATCAAACTAGCTTTTTTGTAATTAATCTTCATAAAACTTATATGTATATTCCCAAGTTAAGATGATGATCGCAATGTCAGAACAGACTTGTAGAAACTGCTTAAGAAATTTTAATAGAAATTATCATCAATTAGCTTTAATGTTACTTTTTAGTAGTTGTTTGTATTTATGAAGCGGTATGGATGAAAGAAATTATAAATGGGCTTTCCTCGAATTCTTGTAAGTAAGTTAGGATAGCGGAGATTATCTGATACATAACATCGATTCGAGCTTGAAAACTAGCTTCTAAGGGCTTTCACCCACTTGAAACTTCATAGTTTGAACCTTACCTTTAGTTAACCTTTTATTGTTGAGAAATTTAGCATGAGCAGCAATTTAGCAACCAAATTACGTGTAGGCACCAAAAAAGCTCACACAATGGCAGAAAACGTTGGTTTTGTTAAGTGCTTTTTAAAAGGAGTCGTTGAAAAAAATTCTTATCGTAAGTTAGTTAGCAACTTCTACTTTGCTTACACCGCAATGGAAGAAGAATTAGAAAAGCACGCCAACCATCCAGTTGTTTCCAAAATAGATTTTAAGGAACTTTACAGAAAGCATAGCTTAGAACAAGACCTAAGTTATTATTACGGTGCGAATTGGCGCGAACAAATCAAGTTATCACCAGCCGGTGAAGCATACGTACAGCGTATCCGCGAAGTAGGGGAGAATCAACCGGAATTATTAGTAGCCCATTCCTACACTCGTTATTTAGGTGATTTATCCGGTGGACAAATCCTGAAAAACATTGCTCAAACAGCAATGAATCTCACTGAGGGAGAGGGTACTGCTTTCTACGAGTTTGATCAAATTGACGACGAAAAAGCATTTAAAGCAAAATATCGTCAAGCTTTAGACGAAATGCCCATCGATGAAGCGACAGCAGATAGAATCGTTGATGAAGCCAATGCGGCTTTTGGGATGAATATGAAAATGTTCCAAGAGTTGGAAGGTAATTTAATCAAAGCCATTGGACAAATGTTGTTTAATAGTCTTACTCGTCGTCGTAATCGCGGTAATACTGAAACCGGATTGGCGACTGCTGATTAAGATTTATTAACTTAAAATAATTGACTTATAGGGGCGATGTTTTTATGATTATTTGTGTTAGGCATTAATAATTATAAGGATATTGCCCCTAATGCAGGTTTTTGATCGGTTGGGATTGGAATATTTAAACGCAGAGGAGCGCTAAGGTAAACGCAGAGGAGCGCAAAGTTAAATCAGTAATTTATAAATTAACTAAATCCCAAATGTTGTCATTTAACTGTTCTAGAGATTCTAAGACTATATCGGCGATCGCAAATTTTGGGTTATGAAATTCTGACATTTCGGGGATAGCAATACATTTCATTTGGGCAGCTTTGGCGGCTAAAACTCCATTGAGAGAATCTTCTAAAGCTAAACAATTTTGCGGAGATACTCCCAGTTTATCAGCAGTGGTAAGATAAACACCGGGATGAGGTTTTCCCAAAAATTCGGATTCAGCCGAATAAATTATTTCAAAATTATCAGCGATATTTAGTTTTTCTAAGGCGGCATTGATAATTTTAGATGAAGAAGAAGAAGCTAAGGCTATTTTGACATCTTTTGTTTTGACATAGTTAATTGCCTCTTTAACACCAGCTAAAGCCTTACCTTGAAGATGAATTAACTCAATTAATTTATTAACTATTGCTTCTTCAACTTGTAACTTAGATAAATTATCCCAAGGATATTTTTTGTACCAATATTCCACAACTTCATCGATTCTTAATCCTTTGGTTTGTAGACACATAGAAGGAATGAGAATTATCTCTACCTGTTTAAATATAGCTATTTCTGCTTGTTGCCATAATGGTTCCGAATCAATCAACAAACCATCCATATCGAAAATTACTGCTTCAATCATGTTAGTAAAGAATGGGGAATAGGGTTGGGAGAAGAATTAAAACAATACTCAACAACTTACCAAAAAACAAGCGAAATCCCAATCAATCCAATCAATATTCCGACTAAGAATGTTTACCATACAATACACTCATTTTTATGACCCTTTTATCGTAAAATAATAAAGTAGATTTTCAATCAAAACGTTAAAAACAGGGACACAGAAAGCTTTTTACACGCATGGCTACAAAAATTCCCGTTACCGTTATTACAGGCTTTTTAGGAAGTGGTAAGACTACTTTAATCCGTCATCTACTGCAAAATAATCAAGGAAGGCGCATTGCTGTTATAGTCAATGAATTTGGTGAACTTGGTATTGACGGAGAATTATTACAATCTTGTCAAGTTTGCCCGGCAGAAGAAAGCAGCGATCATATTGGCAATAATAATAATCATAATAATCATATTTATGAGTTAACCAATGGTTGTCTTTGCTGCACGGTTCAAGAAGAATTTTTACCGACTATGCAGCAGTTAATTAAACGACGAGACACCATCGACTGTATTTTGATCGAAACTTCTGGTTTAGCTTTACCAAAACCGTTAGTCAAAGCTTTTCGTTGGCAGGAAATTCGGAATGCTGCTACAGTTGATTCAGTAATTACCGTAGTGGATTGCGAGGCGGTTGGTGCGGGAACTTTTGCGAGCAATTTGGCAGCGGTAGAGGCGCAACGCCAAGCAGATGATAGTTTAGAACATGAGACTCCTTTGCAAGAACTGTTTGAAGACCAGCTTGCTTGTGCAGATTTAGTGGTATTAAATAAAACTGATTTGGTGGATGATTTAACCTTAACTAAGGTCAAAAATTTAGTGAAACAGGAATTACCTCGGATTGTGAAGATGATTGAAAGCGATCGCGGTGAAATCGACCCCTCTATATTACTCGGTTTGCAAGCCGCAGTTGAAGATAACTTAGATCAACGTCCTTCCCATCACGACAGCGAGGAAGAACACAAACACGATGATGAAATTACTTCTCATCATGTAGTTTTAAACCGTAGTTTTGACCCGCAAAAGTTGAAGCAGCAATTACAAACTTTGGTACAACAGCAAGAAATTTTTCGCATCAAAGGTTTTGTTGCAGTACCAGATAAATCGATGCGTTTGGTAATGCAAGGTGTTGGAAATCGATTCGAGCAATTTTACGATAGAGCTTGGAAAGCCCAAGAAGTAAGACAAACTCGTTTGGTTTTTATCGGTCGAGATTTGAAGTCTTCTGATATTGAATCGCAATTGGTAGCTTTGAATTAATCAGTTATCAGTTGTCAATTATCGGAATCCTGCCACTTTTAGAAAGACGTTGCAGTACAACGTCTCTACACGATTTATTTATATTTAAAGAAGTCGGGTTTTTAAGATAAATTTCTGTAATCTCAGACAAACTCGATAAAAACCCGACTTCTCGCAGAACCAAAAAATTCCCCGAAGGAGTACTCACCTAAAGGCATAAAAAAAGAGGGTTCCCCCTCTCTCAAAATTTATTTAAGTCTAAACCGTTATAAACCTCTATAACGATAAATCTATTATTCCTCGATAGTCGCTGCGACTTCCTCTTGAACTTCATTTTGTTCAACTTCAGTTTCTACTGGTGCTGATTCTACTGGTGCTGCTTCCGCTTGAGCTTCAGTTTCTACTGGTGCTGATTCTACTGGTGCTGCTTCCGCTTGAGCTTCAGTTTCTACTGGTGCTGATTCTACTGGTGCTGCTTCCGCTTGAGCTTCAGTTTCTACTGGTGCTGATTCTACTGGTGCTGCTTCCGCTTGAGCTTCAGTTTCTACTGGTGCTGATTCTACTGGTGCTGCTTCCGCTTGAGCTTCAGTTTCTACTGGTGCTGATTCTACTGGTGCTGCTTCCGCTTGAGCTTCAGTTTCTACTGGTGCTGATTCTACTGGTGCTGCTTCCGCTTGAGCTTCAGTTTCTGCTGGTGCTGATTCCGCTTGAGCTTCTTCAACAGCTGGTGGAACATCCTCTACTGGTAATGCTCCAGCCGCTGGTTCGAGAGTTATACCCTGCTCTTTAGCCAACAATTGTTCGCGGAACTTAGCAGCCATTTCTTCTGCTTTATCAAATACCGCATCCCGGTTTTTAATCATGTCACCAGGTTCGGGTTCAAGTTGCTTGGTAGATAGAGAAATTCTTCCTCTTTCTGCATCCAAGTCAATAATCATTACCTTCAATTCATCATTGACATTGAACACGCTATTAGGTGTATCAATATGTTCGTGAGAAATCTCGGAAATGTGTAGTAGACCGCTTACACCGCCAATATCGATAAAGGCACCATAAGGTTTAATACCGCGAACTGTACCGATTACAACTTCGCCTACTTCTAAGCGGTTCATCTTACGCTCAACCAATGCTCGACGGTGAGACAATACAAGTCGGTTACGCTCTTCATCTACTTCTAAGAATTTTAATGGTAGGTCTTCCCCCACCAAGTCTTCTTTTGGCTTACGAGTACTTATATGAGAACCGGGAATAAAACCGCGCAATCCCTCAATCCGCACCAATGCTCCACCACGGTTAGTCGCGAACACCCCAGAACGTACAGTAGCATCCTCTGTTTGTAACTGACGCACTCGCTCCCAAGCCCGCATATACTCAATGCGGCGAATGGAAAGCGTTAACTGACCTTCTTCATTCTCATCACTGAGAATGTAAAATTCCCGCGTTTCGTTGGATTGTAATACTTCTTCCGGGTTGTCCACCCGGTTAATTGACATTTCTTGTATAGGTATATATGCCGCAGTCTTAGAACCTATGTCAATCAGAGCGCCGCGTGGTTCTAAACTAAAAACTGTACCTGGGACTATATCCCCTGGGCTGAAGTGATAATCGTATTTATCAAGTAAAGCCGCGAAATCGTCGTGAGTAAACCCTATATCATTGGTTGGTTTCTGATTGACATTTACCATGCTTTATGTTTCCTGGTTTTATTCTCCGTAAAATTTTTGCCTCCTAGCGATGTATATGCAATCGCCTTGTTTTGGGAGTTCATACCTACATTCAATATTATCCTAGCGCAGAAAAGCCAATTAAAACACACATTAACTTCCAGATTTTAAATTATATCAAATACTAATAAAATGAGTGCCAATAGTCAATAAAATTTTAGATTTTAGATTCTTACGATCGCGGTATTCTTTGTCGTCTGATTGTTTCGATTATGGATTTATATTCTCAAGTTCCTCTGTAGCCTAATAGTCCACCACATAAGTTATGAGGTTCGTCTAACGACCTGCTGTAGAGACGTTATACATAACGTCTCTAGACAATTTTGGGAAAAACTAACCATTCATAATTCATGTGGTGGAGTACTAGTACAGCACGGCGTAAATAAAGCAACCATTTAAAATGCTTGAAACCCTTATCCTATAATATTTTTGCTCGCCGTAGGCGCGGTCTGTTTTGACTTTTGACTTTTGACGAACGCGCAGCGGTACTAGTGGCTTTTCTATAGAAGTTGGGTTTCTCTCAACCCGATTTCTCGATAAACAAAAAAAACAACCGCTACGGCTCCTTAAATATCGGTCGCAGCGGTTATGATTATCTACTGAATTCGCCGTCATTTCGGCGTTAGATTATTTCTCCTCTTTATTTTCAATGCGAGGAGGTTCACGGAAGGCGATCGCGAAAAATAGGGTGCCAATCGCCAGTGCCAAAATCAAAATGTATGCAACGCTTTCCATATAATTAATTCCTACTGACTATCAGGCTGTAATCCTAGTGTACCAAGGACAAGTAGGTAATGGTCGCGTAATTTGACTAAATTATGAATTTTAGTTTGATTTTGCGACCATTCTTTACACTTCTTTACTTAGAAGTAGTTTGAACCCAGTTGAGAGCCTTTGATATTAAGCGGCTTCTCTGTTTGTACGAGTAGTTTTGTCACCCACTTTGGCGAATCTACCCCATTCCACTTGTTCTTCCAAGTCAGCATCAACACCAGCAAATACGTCTCGGTAAATTGTCCGAGAACCATGCCAAATATGACCAAAGAAGAACAAGAGTGCGAATACGGCGTGTCCGTAGGTAAACCAACCTCTAGGGCTAGTACGGAATACACCGTCAGAGTTCAAGGTTTCGGTATCAAACTCAAAAGGTTCGCCCAATTGAGCTTTGCGGGCATACTTCTTCACATCTACCGGGTCTGTAAAGGTTTGACCGTTAAGGTCACCACCGTAAAAACTTACGGTTACACCAGTTTGCTCGAAGCTGTACTTGGATTCTGCACGACGGAAGGGAATGTCAGCGCGGACAACACCATCAGCATCGGTTAAAATTACGGGGAATGTTTCAAAGAAGTTGGGAAGACGACGCACATCTAGTACACGTCCTTCACCATCTTTGAATACCGGATGTCCCGACCAAGATTGGGCGATACCGTCGCCTTTATCCATGGGACCAGTACGGAATAAACCTCCTTTGGCGGGGCTATTACCAACGTAGTCGTAAAAAGCTAGTTTTTCAGGAATTCTCGACCAAGCTGCTTCTAGACTTGCGCCGTTAGCAAGACTAGCTTGGACGCGACGGTCAATTTCCTGATGGTAGTAATTTTGATCCCATTGATAGCGAGTTGGACCGAATAATTCTACTGGAGTCGTAGCGCTACCGTACCACATAGTACCGGCAACTACGAATGCTGCAAAAAATACTGCTGCAATTGAGCTAGAAAGTACGGTTTCGATGTTACCCATCCGTAAGGCTTTATAAAGTCTTTCAGGTGGTCGTACAGTTAAATGGAACAAACCAGCAATAATTCCGACAATACCAGCAGCAATGTGGTGAGCTACAACTCCACCAGGGTTGAACGGGTTAAAACCCGCTGGACCCCATTCCGGTGCTACTGCTTCAATGTGACCCGTTAATCCGTAAGGGTCAGAAATCCACATACCCGGGCCAAATAATCCGGTGAGGTGGAAAGCACCAAAACCGAAGCAAAGAAGACCGGATAAGAAAAGGTGAATACCAAACATTTTTGGTAAATCCAAAGCTGGCTCGCCGGTACGGGGGTCTTGGAACAATTCCAAATCCCAATAAACCCAGTGCCAAACGGCAGCTAAAAACAATAAACCAGAAAGAACGATGTGAGCTGCGGCTACACCTTCAAATGACCAGAAACCGGGGTCAACAGCAGTACCTCCAGTAACGCTCCAACCACCCCAAGATTCGGTAACTCCTAAGCGTGCCATGAACGGTAGTACGAACATCCCTTGCCGCCACATGGGATTTAATACGGAGTCTGAGGGATCGAAAGTAGCTAATTCGTACAAAGCCATCGAACCAGCCCAGCCCGCCACCAAGGCTGTATGCATTAAATGTACAGAAATAAGCCGTCCTGGATCGTTCAGAACTACTGTATGTACTCGGTACCAAGGTAGTCCCATTAACTACGCTCCTCCTCGATAATTATGTTTACAAACAAATTTTTGAGTTTTTGTTATTAGCAGACTTTGTTTTTTGGCTAAGCGCGTCTTAAATAGTTAAGTAAGAAACGCATTAGTCACCATGACACTCTCCCTCCTCAGAAACTACTTCTTCCGAGGCAGAATTATTCATGTAAAAATGAGAATGTTTTAAAAAGTGTAACTATTCGTGGAACTGTTTGCAAGAGTGTTAACAGCAGGCTTGACACTGATATGTGGTAACAGCAATGTAGATGGGAATACTTATATTTGTTTTTTTATTTCGGTGGATGCAGCCCCTATAAGGCTTATACCATTTTGGATTTTAGGTTTGAGATTTTGGATTGCAAAACCTGATTATACGAGGGTTTCGTTCTTTGCTTTGCCGCAATCTTTTTTCAAATCGGTTCTAGTTTACAAAACCTATGTCGATCCAAAAGTAACTCTTTATCAGTTTTTACTCATAAGTATTTTTACTGATTAAAAAGTATAAAATAGCTCAAAAAAGTTGCCAAGGCGGAATCTTTAATCTCAATGTGTGAGAGAGCGAACTTAGTGCTATAAGGGACTAATGTTCAGAAGAACATCGGGATTGGGTTAAGCAAAATAAAGCAGATGATTTTACTCAAGCAAATGATGTCATTTTACAACCGAGTGAATATTTTGCAGTTGACATTTAGCAGAACCATTCCCTAGACGTTCGATGACTTGTTCGGCACTAATTAGACGTTTTAGAACTACTTGACCGATATTTTGAGGTGGTACGTTTCGCGGTACGGATAATGCTGGCTGAACTTCCACGGTGACGATCGCATCTTCAACCTGATAAAGCCACATCACCTCGCTGTCTTCTACCAAACAAATATTTAAGCGTTGAATATCTGGTTGTCGCCGCCATGCGGTTACTTGCCATAGTCCGTCGAATGCCCATACTCTGCCTACTTTCCAGCCTTCGGACAAGAAAAAATATTTCACGTTTTATAATCCTGTTAAGAGTTAAATAAAGGTCAAAGGTCAACGGTTAAAGGTTAAAGGTTAAAGGTTAGAGGTTAAAGGTCAAAGGTCAAATGTCAAAGGTTAAAGGTTAGAGGTTAAGGGTTAAATTTCCTTTGTTTTTTGAACCTAATATAATATCCGTTTGTATTTGTATGCCTGTTTACTTGATGAGCCGTCTTGTTTACCAGTCCTACAAAGTTTTATTGGAACCTAAGACCCGAGAAAAGCTTATCAAACCTCTTGCCATTCAGTCGGTATTTTAAGATAAATTTCGTTGGTTTTAAGTTTTTGTCTGTCAGGGGATACGGTATTGGGAATTTTGTAATTTTTTGACCTGATAAAACCTAGAGATATTGGCAAACATATAGTAAAATATCTCACCGCTTACTGTAATTTTAATTTATTAGTTCCTAATGCTATGAGTTTGTTTTCCTTATCTGTAAGAAGGCAAGGGCGAATTAGATTGTTATTCTCCCTACTGTGTATTTGTATTTTGCTGGTTTCTAGTTGCGCGAATAATCAAGTTACTAATCCGTCTGCTTCAGCTTCTGGAAATGGTCGCATTACCATCGGTACTACCGCAAAACCTCGTACTCTTGACCCCGCAGATGCTTACGAGTTATCTTCCCTGTCGTTAGTGTATAACATGAGCGATCGCCTTTACACTTATGCACCTGGAAGCACGAAACTCAAGCCAGAATTGGCTACAGCATTACCAACTGTCAGCGATGATGGGTTAATTTATACTATTCCGATTCGTCAGGGTGTGGTGTATCATGACGGCACAAAGTTTGATGCCAAAGCGATGGAGTTTAGTTTGCGTCGCTTTATTGAAAATAAAGGTAAGCCATCTTTTTTACTCTCCGATATTGTGGAGTCAGTCAAAGCCACGGGAGATTATGAGTTAACTATTAAGTTAAAACAACCCTTTGCTGCTTTTCCTTCATTACTCGCTTTTTCTGGAGTCCCGGCGCTTTCTCCCAAAGCTTACGAAATCGGTGAAGGGAAATTTGAACCAAATAAATTTGTGGGAACTGGCCCTTATAAATTAACTAAATTTGGCACAGATTCGCTTACATTCGATGTATTCGATGAATATTGGGGAGAAAAACCCCTTAATAAGGGTGTAAACGTACAGATTCTCAGCAGTGGTGTCAATTTGTACAACGGCTTTCGTAAACAAGGGGTAGATGTTGCTTATGTTAGTTTAGACCCCGACCAAGTTACCAGTTTGGAAAAAATGTCCAAAGAAGGTAAATGGTTAACAATTCCTAATGAAGGTAGCGTAGTTAGTTATTTAACACTAAACCGTAATCAAAAACCCTTAGATATACCAGAAGTGAGACAGGCGATCGCCGCAATGGTTGACCGCAAATTAATATATGACAGAGTGTTGTACGGTCAAGCGCAAGAAGTTTATAGCATGATTCCGACAACCTTTGATGTTTATAAACCAGTATTTAAAGAAGAATACGGAGAAGGTGGGAATGTCGAAAAAGCCAAAGAATTACTCAAAAAAGCCGGTTTTTCTCAGGAGAATCCTGCTGTGGTAGAAGTTTGGTATCCTTCTAGTTCAGCAACTCGGAGTTTAACAGCTTTAGTTTTAAAAGCACTTGCGAAAAAAACAATGGATGGAATACTAGTATTGGATGTGAATACTGTAGAATCTACATCCGCTTTTAAAAATATTGGTGAAGGGTTATATCCAGCATTTTTACTTGATTGGTATCCTGACTTTTTAGATGCGGATAATTACATTCAACCATTTTTATCTTGTCAGAAAGGTTCTCCAGAAAAAGGATGTATTGAAGGAGGAAGTCAAAGTCAAGGTTCGTTTTTCTATAGTCAAAAAATGAACAAGCTAATTGACCAACAACGGGAAGAACAAGACCCCAAAAAACGCCAGAAAATCTTTGCAGAAATTCAAGAAATACTAGCCTATGAAGTACCTTACGTTCCTTTGTGGCAAAGTAAAGATTATGTATTTGCTCAAAATGGAATTACCGGGGTGCAATTAGATGCTACCCAGAATTTGATATATAAAAATATTAAGAAATAAATGGGTAATTGGTAATGGGTAATTGGTAATTGGTAGAGGGAGTAAAAAAAATTTTCCAACTTCCAACTCCTAACTCCTAACTCCTAACTCCCATCTCCTAACTCCTGACTTTCAATCCAAAATCCAAAATTTAAAATCCAAAATCCTATGTCACGATCAAAAGCTTTAGCGTATTACGTTACTACTCGTTTGTTGTTGGCTCCGCTGCAAATTCTCACTATTATTACTATCGTTTTTCTATTACTTAGAGCTACTCCTGGAGACCCGGTTGATGCTATTTTGGGTGGTCGTGCGCCGGAAAGTGCTAAGGAAGAATTACGCACACAATTAGGTTTAGATTTACCTTTGTGGTTGCAATATTTTCGATATTTGGGTAAATTGCTTGTCCTTGATATGGGGGAATCTACAACTAGTCGTGGACAGAAAGTTTGGGAGATTATTTGGCAGTATTTCCCGGCGACGGTGGAATTAGCGGTATTTGCAATTATCATCGCTCTTGTGGTTGGAATTGGAGTCGGGACTATTTCGGCTTCTCGTCCGGGTACTGCTCTCGATTTGGGTGGTAGATTGTTCGGTACTATTACTTATGCTTTGCCGATGTTTTGGGCAGGAATGATACTACAGTTAATCTTTGCTGTTTGGTTGGGTTGGTTTCCTTTAGGAACGCGCTTTCCAGCAAGTATGGGTTCTCCAGAAGGTTTGACTGGGTTGTATACAATAGATAGTCTTTTAAGCGGTAATTTCGGTCAATTTTTTACAGCCATTCAATATTTAATTCTACCAAGTTCTACTTTGGGGTTATTACTCAGCGGTATTTTCGAGCGGATTGTGCGGGTGAATTTACAGCGAACTATGCAGTCGGATTATGTGGAAGCAGCAAGAGCCAGAGGTATTCAAGAAAGAAAGATTTTGGTTTCCCACGCTTTGAGAAATGCTTTGATTCCGGTAATTACGGTGTTGGGATTAACTTTTGCATCGTTGCTTGGTGGAGCCGTATTAACCGAAGTAACATTTTCATGGCCAGGATTAGCAAATCGATTGTTCCAAGGAATTAGCGAAAGGGATTATCCGACGGTGCAGGGAATCATGATATTTTTCGGGACAATTGTTGTGGGAGCGAGTATTTTAATTGATATTTTGAATGCTTATGTCGATCCGAGGATTCGGTATTAGGTAATTGGTAATTGGTAATTGGTAATTGGTAATTGGTGTGTTAGCGTAATTGGTAATACACCTTTTTTATATTTTATTAAGGAAAAGTTTATTTTCTTTGTTTGCAAAACAGCAAGATGAACCGCCATTTTTAATTTTTATGAATTTATATTATTTTGACTTTTCTTGCCACAAACGCATTTGTTTTTTTAGATTCTCGTCAAATTCAGTCGGGAAAATAGTCTGCTCATTGTAATAAGTATCTGTCCAAATAGTTTTGGAGTCGTATTGAGCTTTTTGTAAATTGGCACCTATTAAATAAGCGCTTTCTAAAGTAGCCTCTTTAAAGTTTGCTCCTTTGAGGTCTGTATTCGTAAGAACAGTTTTAAGTAGATAGGCATCAATAAATTTTGTACCTCTAAGTTTTGCTTTTACAAAAATAGTGCCAATTAATCGAGCATCTTCAAAATTAGCACCACTGAGATTTGCTTCTGTAAAATCACTATTACCTATAGAACTCATACTAAAATTGGCATCATTCAAATTAGCTTTTCTAAAATTAGTATCACTAAGTATTACGCTTTTTAAATTAGCCCATCTAAGATTAGCATCTTCAAAGTTAACACCATCCAAATCCAAACCATAAAAATCAACACCTATTAACTTAGCTCCCTGCAAATTAACCCCTTTAAGCGTCGCTTCATAAGTAACATTGCAATTAAAATCACCAATTTCCGAAATACCCATTTTCCCTTTATCGCCAACATCATCCCGATACCTAAGTTCTGCACCAGTTAAATCGGCATTACTCAAATTAGCTCCATCTAATAAAGCCGCCGATAGTTCCGCACCTCGCAAGTCAGCCCCAGATAAATTAGCATTACTCAAATCGGCACCGCTCAAGTCGCATTTAGGGCATTTTTTAGTTTCTAGTAACCGTTTGAGGTGGCTGGGATTGTAGGTTTTTTTGGCATCGCAATCTTGACAGGCAGATAGAAAAATAATAAATAGAGCTAAAATTGCTGAGGGGATTTTCATTATTTATATAAAAACGAGCTACGATAGCAAGTTTTGCTGTTGTAGTTATAAAAGTTTCTCTTATTATTCTTCCCAGTTTGTAGCGATGAAATTACAAATTATCTGCCTTAATTTTTTTCGCGTTATTTGGCATTAATCCCATCTCCTACAACAGCATCCCAAGCAGCAATTTCAGCCTGATATTCTTGATCTTGGGCATCCTCTTGTAGAGCAATAATCATTTGTGATTCTAAATTACGACGACGATATTCTGCTAAAAGTGCATTTTTATAGGCACTACGATTACCTTTTGACTGAGAATCTACAAATTGCAAGATGTCATCTTCTAAAGTGATTGTGACTTTCTGCATTAGTCTTACTCAAATATATGACTGAATTATCTTACCACAATATTCTTAACCCACGTAGGCGGGTTTCGCTTGTGTAGCAGCGGTTTCAACCGCCAGGTATTTTGAAGGCAGAGCCTTTAGATAATGGGTTCCCAGTCAGAGACTGGGAACCAGTTTTGATCTCAACCCAACTCACAAATTGCTTTCAAAACCTGTAATAACTCAACTGCTCGCTCGGATTCCATTAAATTTAATGATGGCATTAACTGATATATGGGAGGATTTCCCTGCTGAATATACACAAATTGATATTCCCTTCCGTTTGTAGTCAAACCCCAAACTGATTTTTGATGTTCTAAACATTCATAAGCGTAAGTAAGCAATTGGGGTAAACCCTCGAAGACATCAATACCGCTGTTTTTAGATTCAATTACTAAAACCCAAAATGATTTCGCTGCATTTAATTTTGTTTTATTAATAGCTAAAACATCCAGCCTACCTGTAACTTTTGTATCTTCGTCTTCAATAACTATATCGGCAATATTTTCTTCTAAAGCTATCTTGATGGGAGAGCGATAAAAGCCAGCTAATCGCATTAAGGGAAAAACTGTTAAAGCTTTGACTAATCCTTCTAATACTTTACTTTCAATAATATAATTATCAAAATCCGTGCGAATTTGTAAAAGTTCTTGTCTTTCAAATTCGCTTAAAATCTCTAGCGATAACAATGATGTGAATGAATCATTGTATTGCCTTTGATAGCCGAAAAGCCGATGAATATCTCCTATGGATAAGTTTTTGCTTTGGAGAATTGCCATAAGGTTAATTATTGTGGTTTATTAAATTATTAACCCACGAAGGTGGGTTTCGTCTGTGTAGACGCGGTTTCAACCGCCACTGAAAATCTGTTATAAATTCAAATTTAACATCCCCACTCAACTTAAAACCGTTATAACTTGAAGAAGAAACTGTAGATAGGTAAACAGTTATATGGGATGGACACCATTAAGAGAACGTCTTGATCGATTACCGCTGATTCTCGCTGGACCAATTTTACGACGCACCGAACCCGATGCTGTAACTGTATGGGTGGCTTTGAAAGCAAGTCGTCGTGTAACTTTAACAATATTTGACCAAAATCATAATTTCTTATTTGAAAGTACTAGAACTACGGCAAGAATTGGCATTAATTTACACGTTGTTGCTGTGACTGCTAAGGCTTCATCAAATGTACTGATTAATGGTGAAAATTATCTCTACGATTTAGATTTTGGTAATGGTGAATTACTTAATAGTCCGGGTATATTAACTACTGAGGGAACGCTCGAAGATATTACTTATTCTTTATATAAATTACCTTCTTTTGCATTACCGCCAAAAGATTTAAAAGATTTACGCATCATTCACGGTTCTTGTCGTAAACCCCACGGTGAAAGTTTGGATGCGCTTGTTGCTGTGGATAAGATGATTAAAGAAGCGTTAGCAAAAAACCCACAAAAACGACCGCATCAACTGTTTTTAACAGGAGACCAAATTTATGCTGACGATGTTGCTGATGTATTACTTTTCATGTTGATGGATGCAGGAGAAACACTTTTAGGATGGTCGGAAAAGTTACCCGATGTTGGAAATTTAGCAGAATTACAACCCGGAAAACGGAATAATTTAGCGACTAAAATTGCTGGTTTTACTTCAAGTATTGGTAAATTTCATAATTTGACAAATCTTGCCAAAAGTCATCTATTTACTTATGGCGAATATTTGGCAATGTATTTATTTGCTTGGAGTGATGTACTGTGGGTTGATGCGGAATTTTTCCCGGATTTTGTAGATGTTAATTCCGAACATTGGGAAGCTAAAAATGAGCAAAAAAAAATTTACGATGAAGAAGTTAAATATATTAAAGATTTTTGGTCAACTCTTAAAAACGTCAGACGTGCTTTAGCAAATGTTCCCACTTATATGATATTCGACGACCACGAAATTACCGATGACTGGTATTTAAATATCGCTTGGTGTTCCCGTATTCTCGATCAACCTTTGGGAAGACGGGTTTTACAAAATGGAATGTTAGCTTATACTATTTGTCAGGCTTGGGGTAATACACCAGAACAGTTTGAAAAAGATACCAAAGGTGAAGCATTACTCAAAGCTGCTGTCGCTTGGTCAGTGAGTGGTGGTACGAATACCACTTGTGAATTACAAATTAATCGCTGTGTCGGTTTACCGAGTGTTATTGAGATTCAACAGAATTCAAACAAATTACCTCATTTTGAGGAAACATTAACTTGGCATTATATAGTTAATGGTCCCGGTTATGAAGTTATATTACTTGATACCCGCACTTGGCGAGAATTTCCCGGTAAAGAATTTGATTTTCCTGCACTTATTAGTCAGGAAGGTTACGAAGAACAGATATCAAAATTAGTACGTCGGGATGATGTTAAAGTTAGTTTTATTGTGTCTCCAAGTCCTTTTATCGGTGTACCTTTTGTAGAAAATATTCAAAAAATTGCTAAAAGTTTTTACGAAAAAATTGGTAATGCAGCTTGGGGTTTTGATACTGAAGCTTGGTCATTAAATGAAACTGCATTTGAACGAATGCTTGCTCAATTAGCATTACGAGCATTACCTAATTCAAAAAGTCGTGTAGTGGTTTTATCTGGTGATGTTCACTATAGTTTTGGTGCGCGTTTACAATATTCAGCAATATATCCTTTTGAAAGTTCTGAACCAGTTAATTCAGAATTAGTAGTTGCTCAATTAACTAGCAGTTCATTTAAGAATGAAGTCAGCGGTATGGGTGGTAGTCATTCCGCACACAAAAAAGGTTTTGTTCCCATTGGAGTTAGCAGTGATTTACCAACAGCAGAAGTATTAGGATGGCGAAATCAACAAGGAAAAGAATCAGAAATTGGGAATATTTCTCTTCTTGTTGAAGATGTATTTCAACGCATTCCTTTGAAAATTAAAGGTAATCCCGGAACAATTGATTTAGTTAAACAAAGAAATATGTTTCGCAGTGTAGAAATCACAAAAAAACCCGAATGGTGGTATAGAATTGATTTTCTCGCAGCTAAAGACGAACAATTAAGCGAATTCAAAGCTGAAAAGATTGAAACTACTTCTGCAATTGCTCCATTACCAAGAGAAAATCGTAAACCAGCTTTAGAAGAATATTTATCAATGGCAAGAAATTACCGCGATTATATTAGTAAAAAGGGACACGGTACAGAAATTGTCGGTTTAAATAATTTGGGTGAAATCACTTTTGATCTAGTTGATGATAAAGAAGTTGTAGTTCAAACTCTGTGGTGGAGATTGGAAAGTCAAGAAAATGGCAAAATGTTAGAACCATTTCCTTTGACTCGCTGCGAAGTATCCTTAGATTTTGATGATCAACAACATCCGATCAATGATGTAATTAAGGAAGTTGACAGTTGACAGTTGACAGTAACCCATTATTTTCGGTCAAGATGATGATCAAAAAGCTTGAACCCATTCTTTGACAAAATATTCAGTCCAAATCCCGTTTTTCCAATAAGGATCATTTTCTACTAACTGACGTACTGTCTCTTCATCAGGTGCTTCGTAAATCCCAAAAACTTGAGTTGTATCTTTTGTCGGACCTAGTGTAACTAAAACACCATCTTCTTTCTGCTTTTTTAATCCATCTAAATGCTCTTGACGATAAGGAGCGCGTTTTTCTAAAACGTTTTCGCAGTAGCTGCCCCACATTATATATTTATTCATGATTGATCACTGATTAAATGGATGACGCTGATGACACGGACAATTGATAACTAACTCCTAACTCCGGTACAGACGTAGCAATACGCCCCGTCTCTACAATTCCTAACTCATAATCCAAAATCTAAAATCTAAAATCCAAAATTGATTAACTTCTCAAACTTACCCCAAACTGTTCTACTAAAGTATCTCTAACTTTTTGATGTACTGGCTCGACATCTGCGTCGGTAAGAGTGCGATCGCGCAAACGATAAATCAACCGAAATGCTAAACTTCTTTGTCCAGATGGTACTTTGTCACCGCGATATTCATCAAATAATTCGACGGATTCTAATAAATTTTTACCTGAAGAAGTAATTGCTTTTTCGATTTCGGCAACTGTTAAATTTATCGGCGCAAAAAATGCTATATCTCGATCGGATGGCGGATAGGTAGAATAAGATTTGAATTCTGGTGTCTGTATGTCATCGCTATCAAGCTCATCTAAAATGACATCTAGATTCAGTTGAAATACATAGACATCATCCGGTAAATCTCTTTCGCTACGGACTTGGGGATGCACTTGTCCAAATACACCCAATCTGTTACCTTTAATCCAAAGTGAAGCGGTACGTCCGGGATGCAAGCGCTCGTTGCGTCGATCTGGCTGATATTCTACCTGCAATCCTATGACTTGAAAGACGCTTTCTAAAATACCTTTGGCTTCAAACCAACTTAGCGATCGCGAACTACCGCTGTTCATCCATTTACTGTTTGTAATATCGCCTCCGATTATTCCCCCTACAATATCTGTCTCTTGAAAACCGTCTTCTTCTTCCCAAAAAATTCGTCCGATTTCAAAGCCGTTAAGCGCACCGTTTCCTTGTTCGATATTATATTGAAACGCATCAATCAAACCGGATATCAAATCTGTTCGCAATGCAGAATATTCTGTAAACAAAGGATTACTCAATACTACCTGTCTTTCTTCTCCCGGTTTTACCAAGGAGTAGTGCATTAATTCTGTTAATCCAGCAGCACGAAATGCGGCTCGTAATTTGCGAATTAATTCTTGATCTGCTGGTAAATAACCAATTTCCGTTTTTTCGGGTAAGGTATCGCAAAGGTTGTTATAACCATACAAACGAGCGATTTCCTCAATTAAATCAATTTCTCTTTCTAAATCCCGGTAACGATAAGCTGGTACGGAAACTGTCCAAGTTGCATCACCAGAAACAGTTAACCGACACCCCAATGCAGTTAAAATTTGCTCTACATCTTCGCTTTTAATTTCTCCGCTTTCTTCTGCCAATTCTACAGGGCCAAGTATTTGATTAACTCGATCTAAACGTAATTCAATCGAACGAGTCCAAGTTGAAATATCGGGAAGGGTATGGGAAGTTTTTCTGGTTTTTAAAGTTCCACCAGCAATTTCCACAATTAAGGATAAAGCACGACGACAAGCAATTTCCAATTCCGCGTGATTTACTCCTCGTTCATATCTAGTAGAAGATTCACTTCTCAAACCAACGCTACGAGATGAACGACGAATTGCTACCGTATCAAACAACGCTGCTTCTAAAACTAAGTTTTCGGTTCCATCATGGACTTCGCTTTCTTCCCCACCCATGACTCCCGCTAAAGCTACGGGTTTGTTGTTAACTGTAATCAATAAATTTTGAGTTGATAATTTACGGGTTTTTCCATCCAGGGTTTTAAAAGATTCCCCGTTACTCGCAAACCGAACCCCAATTTTAATATTTTCACTACCAGCAATTCCTTGGAGTCGATCGCGGTCAAATGCGTGTAGTGGTTGTCCCCATTCCAACATGACATAGTTAGTAATATCAACTATGTTGCTAATCGGTCTAACTCCCGCCGCTAATAACCTTTGCCGCAACCAATCGGGAGATGGAGCGATTTTTACTTGTTCTATTAGGGTTCCAATGTATGCCGGACAAGCTTGAGTTTCATCAATTTCTATACTGAAATTTCCTGCACCTTGAGGAACCAATACTTCTTGTGGTTGGGGAATTTTTAACTTTCCACCAGTTATGGCTGCAACTTCCCGTGCTATTCCTACCATACACAAAGCGTCAGCGCGGTTTGCCGTAGCGGTGACATCCAAAATTACATCATCCAACCCCAACAACGGACGTACATCGGAACCTAATTGTAGGTTATCCCCAGTAAAAATATGAATTCCGTCTACATCGGTAGGTAAACCAAGTTCTTCTAAAGAACAAATCATCCCTTGAGAAGGTACCCCCCGTAGTTTTGCGGGTTTAATCCTTAAATCTTTATTTGGGAGGTAAGTACCGACAGTCGCAACTGGCACGTATATATCAGCACGTACATTAGCAGCACCGCAGACAATATTTAAAATTTCGTCTTTACCGACATCAACTTGACAAACGCTTAGTTTATCAGCATTTGGATGTTGTTCGCGTTCGATAACTTTCCCGATTACAACCCCATCAGCCCAAGTTCGACGGTCTTCGATATCTTCGACTTCAAACCCCGCCAGTGTCAGTGTTTCTGCCAGGTCTTCGGGACTTAATTTTAACTCTACAAGTTCTTGTAGCCAATTTAAAGAAATACGCATGGAATATATTTGCTTATGCGATTAAAAATAGCGATTGAATCAATACGCATAAACTATTTTAAATGGGAATGGGTTATTAGCAATGGCAAATTGGATAATGGACATATCACTACTCAAAAAAGCACTTAATCCATCTTCCGATTTTTTTTACCATTACCGTGAGTATAATTCGTAATATCACCCGGAGGGTGATTATATTGCAATATTGAGTATCTGATATTTCGTAATATATATAATAACAATCCTATTTCACGTTTTACTTGTTTACTGTTAAAAGATTTCAACAAATCTGAAATTGTTTTTTTAACCTAACTGTCAAAAATATTATATCTTTTTTTATTTGCAAATTTTTAACTGTACATCAACTTATAATGCTTTATTCAAAAACATAAAAGCACTCTGATGAAAATATTGTATTTTAAGTAGATACACTACTATAAGATTAAAATAGCTAGATAAAATAATTAAACAAGAACAGATATCACCGCACTGATTAATTGTTGTTTGGTAAAAGGTTTTGTTACATAAGCATCGGCTCCTTGTCTCATTCCCCAAATACGGTCAATATCTTTATTTTTAGAACTACAAAAAATAATCGGTATTTTTTGTGTCGTTAAATCTTTTTTAAGTTTACGACAAAATTCAAATCCGCTCATTCCCGGCATTACTACATCTGTAATAATTGCATCTGGTTGATGTAATCGTGCTTTTTCTAATCCATCTTTAGCATCAATTGCTCTAATTACCGTATAGCCACCTTCCTGCAAAAAAATGTTCATTAACTCCAACTGAGAAGGAGTATCTTCAACAACCAAAATTGTAGCCATTTTTATCCTCACTATCCACATTTACTAGTAATTTACTCAAATCCAACCCAGAAGCAAAAATAATCTTTAACTTATATTTCAGAAATTTATAACTGATGTTGATGTAACTAATCAAGTTAAATGCATAAACACCATTTTGAGTAAATCAGCACGAGTAAAAGGTTTAGTCAAATATCCACTAGCTCCAACTAGTCTTGCTTTTACTTTGTCTACAAATCCTTTACTCCCCGTTACCATCACAATCGGAGTATTCTTGAACTTTGAGTTATTGCGGATAATCCGACATAATTCATAACCATCAATTCCTTCCATATTTAAATCTAATAAAATTAAATCTGGCTGATGTCGAATAATTGACATTACAGCTTTCAAGGGATTATCAATGGTAACAACAGAAAAGCTCTCATCTTCCAAGAAGCGGCTAATTTCTTTGAGCATTACTGGACTATCATCTACAGAAACAATTTTGTAAACTTTTCTTGGTGGTAAACTTGACTCAGGAGGAGCAGCTTTAATATTATCTGGTTTTGCTATTTGTTCAACTTTCTCTGCATTTGGAGCAGAAAGTTGAGTAACAGGCTTAATGGTCACTTTATTGACAGGTATTATTTGCTTTTGTGGAGGAATAGTCGGCTGTGATTTGATAGTTACTTGTGATGCTGTTTGTATGGTGTCAGCGACTTCTTTATTGATAAATTGGGTTATTTTACTATTAGTGTGGGATACCTGAATATCATTTTTAGGTAGTTTGTCAAATGGTGGATCTGGTTCATGGAGTAAAATCGCTCCACTTTGGATATGAGGATATAAACTGCGTGCTAACTGAAGTTCATCTTGATTCATAATTACAGCAAGATGACGCAAACTAAATCCCTTCATCCAGTTAACTAAATTTGGCTGAATTTCGGAAATTTTTTGTATATGAGTTTTTGTATTAATCCATAAATAAGGACGTTGAAATGGAGAAGTAATCCGTGGTGCAAAATGTTCCCAAGATTGCAATCTATCTTGAGAAACTACTAATAGTTTTTCGGCATCCAATCGACAAATCTTCGGAGATAAAATTAAATTCTGATGAAATTCGTATGTACCTTTTTTTATCAGTAAAAACGATTCAACAACTTCTTTTACTAACTCTTGAATTAATATAGCTGCTTGTGTAGGATTCAAATACCTTTGAGTTATTAACCAGCAAATTGCTTGATAATCTGGAGATTGTTGAAAAGATAATGATTCTGACGGATTTTCTGTAGTTTGGACTGACTTTCGCTGCGAATCCGGCTCAAACATCATCCGTAACTGCACGCGAATTTCGCTGGTTAAAGTGGGGATTTGAACTGATAACCGACGCAAATGACGCTCAAGTCGATCAAAAGGTTCTACAGAATGAGTAGCATAAGCGATTTTACCTTCTTCTAAGTAAATCCACCAATTAACTGAATTACTTTGAACTTGCAAACAAGTATTCTCAAAGCAACTAGATAAATGTCTTAATAAACTCAGGGGAGACAATTTTGTGAAAGTTGCAAAATTATTCATATAGCATGGAGAATTACACTAAATAAGACAAAATATTTGTAAACATCAATTCAATCTAGTTAAGCATTAAAGAATAAATATTCTACATGAATTAATTTGTTCTTTTTTGACATAAATATATTACCAGTTAAAAATGTTACATTACAGATTGATTGCTACATTTGTTTTTAGACTATATTAATCAACAATACATAACGGAACCTTTCAGAAAACTTAGTATTTATTCTTGATTTTGGTGAATTAACTCTCTTTTTAATAAGAAATAATTTCCAGTCCGTCAGTATTTCATCTAATCTAGGTTTTTTCTACACATAATCTTTAATTTTTCGCGTATACGTAGGACGGATTTATTGTATTCTAGATTTATTCTGTATATAATATAAACCCTTACAGTTAAAAGCCATTGTTGATCGAAGTTGCACAAAAACACTTATGATTTATCAAATAACAGTAAAGATATGTCGGACAATATAGGCAATAATGCATTAGTAAGAAAGTGAACCATAAAAGAAATATCCATCGTCTAAAGTGCCACAGCTAGAATTTATTTGGGGCTTTAAACTATATACTTTGACAAACAGAAAATCCAATCTTAGAACTTCCATATAGCAGCGAAAGTTATGTCCGATACCTTAAGACTAGACGAAGTAGTTGATTTCGCGGAGAACCCCGAACCTCGTTGTCCTTGCGTATTGTTGTTAGATACATCTGGGTCGATGCAAGGAGCGCCAATAGATGCTTTAAATCAAGGCTTGCTTAGTTTTAAGGATGAATTAACGAAAAATTCATTAGCATCAAGAAGAGTTGAAGTATCTATAGTTACTTTTGACAGCAATATAAATGTAGTACAAGATTTTGTGACTGCCGACCAATTTACTCCGCCCATATTAACAGCACAAGGGTTAACTACCATGGGTGCTGGTATTCACAAATCTTTAGACTTAATTCAAGAACGAAAAGCTCAGTATCGTTCTAATGGTGTTGCTTACTATCGTCCTTGGATATTTATGATTACCGACGGTGAACCACAAGGAGAACCCGAAGAATTGATCGAGCAAGCATCGCAGCGTCTACAAAGCGATGAATCAAACAAACGTGTAGCCTTTTTCTCTGTAGGAGTGGAAAATGCCAACATGACGCGGTTGAGTCAGTTAACCGTGCGTACTCCTTTAAAACTGAATGGATTAAATTTTGTGGAGATGTTTGTATGGTTATCTGCTAGTATGTCAGCAGTCTCTCATTCCAAAGTAGACGAACAAGTAGCTCTGCCGCCAATTGGTTGGGGTTCTGTTTAATATAGTTCAAGTACAGCAATAATTAAACAGCCCTAGAAAAAGGTAAGTTTATGAACAGTTCAAGACAAAAGCTTCACTGGCGGGTAGTGGGTGCATCAGTATGTGGGACTAGCCACGTCAAGAACTCCCTGCTTTGTCAGGATGCCCATCACTGGCAGATGTTGCCAGATAATATTTTAGTGGCAGCCGCAGCAGATGGTGCGGGGAGTGCAAGTCTTGGGAAGGTAGGAGCAATGGTAGCTGTAGAAGCAGCAATTGAAAATATCTCTGTAAAGCAGATTAACCAAAGTACCCTAGCTTCGGATAGCTCTGCAAAAGCCCTATTGAGCGAAGCAATTTTGGCTGCAAAAACAGCAGTTGAAGAAGAAGCAATAGCTTCAAATAGACCACCCAAAGATTTATCAACAACTTTAATTATTGTTGTAGCTACGCCTAATGTCGCTGTGGTAGCTCAAATCGGGGATGGTGTTGCAGTTGTTAAAGACAGTCTAGGTAATTTAACAGCTTTAACCGTTCCCGATAGTGGGGAATACATCAATGAAACCAGCTTTCTGACATCACCCACTGCTTTGGATTCAGTGCAGGTAAATGTATGGCGGCAGGGTATTACCAATATTGCCATTCTTACCGATGGGCTGCAAATGCTAGCAATAAATATGGCTGTAGGTTTACCCCACAAGCCGTTCTTTTTACCTTTGTTTGACTTTGTAGCCAATGCTGAAGAGTTAAAAGGGGCTAAGGAACAATTAGTTAAATTTTTACGTTCCGAAAAAATCACCCAACGTACTGATGATGACTTGACTTTAATCATAGCAGCATTAAGCGATTAACAATACTGTTGAACCGCAGTCAAATTTAAACTATAAAGTGTAATTTTAAATTAAAATGCAGGTACTACGCTCTGTTGGCAATCAAAAAAATATTCCCATTGACCTTAACATCAGTTTGGGGCGTGGTGGTGAAGCGTGCATCTACACCATAGACTCAGATGCCGAACTAGTCGCCAAAGTTTACCACAAGCCGACTCTTGAAAAAGCTCATAAGCTAGAAGCGATGGTTCTTCATCCACCAGAAAATCCCACGGCATCTTTAGGACATATCTCGATTGCTTGGCCTTCCGAATTGATCAGAGCAGCAGACGGTAGCAACCAAATTATTGGTTTTACCATGCCGCGTATTCGGGGAATGCGTCCCATCATCGATTTTTACAATCCGAGGACTCGTCGCCAGCATTGTCCTTTATTTAACTATCAGTACCTGCTTCGCACTGCTCGTAATTTGGCTGCGGCTTTCGCTGCTTTGCACGCAAGCGGGTATTGCGTCGGTGATGTCAATGAATCGAATATTTTAGTCAGCGATACGGCATTGGTAACGGTGGTAGACACGGATTCGTTTCAAGTGCGAGACCCTCAAACCAATATAGTTTATCGCACTCCCGTAGGTAAACCAGAATTTACCCCACCAGAACTACAAAATAAGACATTTTCCGAGTGCGATCGCGCTATTCCTCACGATTTATTTGGATTAGGAGTACTGATATTTCAACTTTTGATGGAAGGTACCCATCCATTTTCTGGAATTTTTCAAAGTGTAGGCGAACCACCACCCTATGAAGCACGCATTGCCAAAGGGCATTTTACTTACAGCGTCAATCGTCACGTACCTTACACCCCCACACCCATTGCACCATCTTGGAATGTTCTTCACCCTACCCTACAACAGCTTTTCGTCCGTTGTTTTGAAGATGGTCATAATAACCCCCAGATTCGTCCGAATGCTCAAACCTGGCTGTTGGCATTAACTGAAGCCGAAAATGCTTTGGTACGATGTCAGAAAAACCCCCAGCATCTCCACAGTAACCACCAGCATAAATGTCCTTGGTGCGAGCGCAGTGCAAAATTAGGTGGAAGAGATCCTTTTCCATCAATTCAAGCTGTGGAAAACAAGCAACATTTGAAGCCCCGCCCCAAGCCTAAACGGAGGCGTACAGCCACAACTTCCAGAAGACGGACTGCTGCTACTGTAACTGCAACTGCACCCAAACCAACAACTGCTACTTATCGTCGCAGCCCGCAAATTATTCAGAATATTTCTTACTATCAACCGAATAACAAACCCAGATTTTACCCGGTGATTTTGTGCTTGCTTGGCTTTTTGACATTGGGCTATTTAGATATAGCGACAAAGTTTACAAGTTCTACCGTTGAGAAAAATCAGTACGCTCAACAAACTTTGGTTAGTTCCAAAGAAATCGATCATAATAACAGCTTCACAGATTATTATAAGCAGGGTCGTGCTGCCTATAAACTACAGAAATACGAAGAAGCTATTGCTAATTTTGCCCAAGAAATTCAAAAAAATCCTCAAAATTCCAGGGCTTACGTCAATCGTGGTAATTCCCATTACAACTTAAAAGAATATGAAGCAGCCCTTACAGACTACACTCATGCTGTAAAATTAAATCCAAACGAAGTCAAAGCTTTTGTCAATCGTGGTAACGTCCGCTATATGCTTGCTGAATATAGTAGCGACCCAGACAAAGAATATAAATTGGCAGTTGAAGATTACAATCATGCGCTTTCCATTGACAGTGACGAGGTAGAAGCTTATATCAGAAGAGGTATCGTCCGTTCTCAAATCGCTAAATTCAGTGGTGATTCCCAGAAAGATTATTTACGAGCAATTGACGATTTTAACCGAGCGTTACAAATTGAATCCTCAAGACCCGAAGCTTTTTATCAAAGAGGTTTAGTTCGCTATCAATTAGCTCAATATAGCAGCAACTTTGACCAAGAATATAAAAAAGCTCTTGAAGATTTTAATCAAGCATTGCAGCTTAATTCTAAATTGCCAAAAGTCTATCTCAAACGAGGTTTAGTTCGTTACGAACTAGCTCAGTATGGCGGAGGAGAATCTAATCTGTATCGTCAACAAGCGATTGAAGATTTACAAAAAGCAGCTAAAATCTCTCTGGAGCAAGATGACATGGATAATTATCAGCAAGCCCTTAGCAGCATTTGCGTTGTTGTTGACAACAAATGCGATACTTTATTTCAAAGGACAAGTGTAACCGCACAATAAAAATAGTTCGGATATCCAATTTTTATTTGTTGTTAGCTGCTATAAGTATATTAGAAGCTAATAATTTGTACTGCGTAATTAACATTAAGTAAGTAATATTTTAATTTTATTTCAAAACAATTAAATTAAATTAAATTAAATTAAATTAAATTAAATTAATCAGCGCGGATGCGAAATATAGCAAATTTCAGTTGAGTCCAATACACTAAAACCTCACGCCCTTCCCCTCTCCAAGGCATCGGAGAGGGGAGGCTTTGGGCAGGGTGAATATAATTCGTAATTTGTGAGGTAAATTTGTATTACACCAAATTGAAAACCGCTATAATATCGCATCCGCGCTGATTCATTATAAATACAGCACTTTATGGTTGAATAAACAGAACTGATTAGCAGCATCCCAAACATCAAAATGGCGATCCCTTCGGGCAAGGCTAAGCCGCACCTGCGGTGAACGCCTATCGCCATTTTCAACTTAAACTTTTGCTTGTTCATCACCAGAAAAATACTGATACAAATACCTAATAATTTATATATATTTTCATAGTTAATCAGTTATATTACTGATGTCAATTGACTAGATAGATTTACTATATTCTTCGATTTATGATGATTTATTACTGGTGATGTTGTTTGTAATTGCATCACAGTTATGTAAGAATGGCATATTGTCTACTGTGTCTTTCCGACCTACTAGTTCCTCATCAAGGCTGTAAAATTTGTAATATCAAACAAAGCTAAAGTACGAGTAGTTGAGAGTAACTGATATCAAAATTTCAGAGGAAGATTGTGAGGAATAAAAACGGCAATTAAAATAGGTTTTGCTTTGTTGATTATTCTTTGATTTTGCGAGCAAAAGTACAACAGATGAGGTTAATTAACGATAAAATGCCCTTAAAGGTAAGTTTAAGCAGAAAGAAAGGATTTAATTTAAATTCTTACCAGAGAAAAATACGTAATTAATAGGAATTGATGTGATAACTATTGGGGCGACTACCGGGTAACAGTTATCAGCAATTAATCAATAATATTTCGGTCTTTTGTCATATTAGTTTTTTATGAAAATAAATTTATTTAGTCTTAACTTTATGAAACTAAACAAAGTGATTTGACAGGCTTTGTTCTGGTAAAATTATTTATTTTTGATGCCTACCTTTTAATGAAACCAAGCTTTTTGATTTTTTCATAGAGAAAACAGCTATATTTATCTCGTCTTTATAATTTACAGTAAAAATACGGTTAGATTATATACTGAGAAAATAAAAAAATAGGTTTTCTCTATATGAATCATAAAAAAAACTATTCAATCATCTACCGAAAAAACTAGAGGCAGTTTTTATGAAAGCAGTAATTTTGGCTGGAGGTCTTGGTACACGCTTAAGTGAAGAAACCAGCGTTAGACCGAAGCCAATGGTAGAAATTGGTGGTAAGCCGATTCTTTGGCACATCATGAAAATCTATTCCGCTCACGGTATTAATGACTTTATTATCTGTTGTGGTTATAAAGGGTACGTAATTAAAGAGTATTTTGCTAACTACTTCTTACATATGTCCGACGTAACCTTTGATATGCGGTTTAATCAGATGAACGTGCATTCTGGTTATGCAGAACCTTGGCGAGTCACCTTAGTAGATACAGGAGATAATACCTTAACGGGTGGACGATTAAAACGAGTCAAAGAACATATTGGTAACGAAACTTTTTGCTTTACCTATGGTGATGGTGTTAGTAACGTTAATGTGACTAACCTGATAAAATTCCACAAAGAACAACAATCTTTAGCAACTTTAAGCGCAGTACAGCCACCAGGACGTTTTGGTGCAATTGTTCTAGGACAGGAGCAAACTAAAATTACCAGCTTCCGGGAAAAACCAGAAGGAGACAATGCTTGGATTAATGGTGGCTTCTTTATCTTAGAACCCCAAGTCATTGATTTTATCCAAGGTGATTCCACAGTTTGGGAAAAAGAACCATTAGAAAAGTTAGCTGAGATGGAACAGTTATCAGCTTATAAACATGATGGCTTTTGGCAACCAATGGATACTTTGCGAGATAAAAATTATTTAGAAACCCTTTGGAAGAATAACGAAGCTCCTTGGAAGGTTTGGTAAATAACTAGGTAAATAATTATGAGTTATGAGTTTTTAATTATTAAGTATCATAATTGTAACTTTTAACTTCTAAACTCAGATTGATTATTGTAAATTTTTTGATTACTTTAGTTACAGGGGAGCCGATTTGACAAATGTATGATTTCATTATTGTTGGTGGGGGTATAGTCGGTCTTTCTACCAGTATGGCTTTAGGTAAACGCTATCCAAAAGCAAGAATTTTAGTTTTGGAAAAAGAGTTGGAAGTAGCGTTTCACCAAACTGGTAATAATAGCGGCGTTATTCATTCAGGTATTTACTATAAACCTGGTAGTTTCAAAGCTAAATTTTCCCGTGAAGGTTGTCGTTCGATGGTACAGTTTTGCCAAGAACACGATATCGACCATGAAGTATGCGGTAAAGTGATTGTGGCAACTTCTCCTCAAGAACTGCCTCGTTTGGACAACCTCTACAAGCGAGGTTTAGAAAATGGTATAGAAGTAAAAAGAATTACCAGTGAACAAGTCAAAGAAATCGAACCCCATGTAAGTAGTGTAGCAGGAATTTGGGTAGCATCAACTGGTATTGTAAATTATAAGCAAGTTTGCCAGAAATACGCCCAAATCATCGAAAAACAAGGTGGTGAAATTAAATTTAACACCAAAGTTCAGAAAATAGTTAATAGCGGTGAAAACCAGGTTTTAGAAACCAATAATGGTAGCTTTGAAACTCGTTTTGTAATTAACTGCGCTGGATTATATTCCGACCGTGTAGCTAAATTAGGTAATGTCGATCCCCAAGCTAAAATTGTACCTTTCCGGGGAGAATATTACGAATTAACTCCAGAAAAACGTCATTTAGTCAAGGGCTTAATTTATCCCGTACCTAATCCAGATTTTCCCTTTCTTGGTGTTCACTTTACCCGAATGATAGACGGTACAGTTCACGCAGGACCGAACGCTGTACTTAGTCTCAAGCGTGAAGGTTATAAGAAAACAGATTTTGATTTACGTGATTTTGCGGAAGTGATGAGTTATCCGGGCTTCTGGAAACTAGCAGCAAAGCACTCAGATGAAGGAATCAAAGAAATTATTCGATCATTCAGTAAAGCAGCCTTTGTGAAAAGCTTGCAAAACTTGATTCCCGAAGTGCGATCGCAAGATGTGCTTCCTACCCATGCGGGTGTCCGCGCTCAAGCTTTGATGAATGACGGTAAATTAGTAGACGACTTTTTGATTGTCAAAGGTCAAAACTCCGTTCATGTGTGCAATGCTCCTTCTCCAGCAGCTACTTCTTCGATTGAAATTGGTAAAGCTGTAGTCGCAGAAATTCCCGAACAAGCACATCTAAAATCAGTAGCAGTTAATTGCTAGTAGGTTTAAAAGTTAATCATTAAATAGTTATCCATAGGTATTGAAATCAATGAAAATTCTTGTTACTGGTACTGAAGGTTATCTTGGTTGTTTGCTAGCTCCTTTGTTAATGGAACGAGGACATGAAGTTATTGGTGTAGACACTGGTTATTACAAAGTTGGTTGGTTGTACAACGGTACCCAAACTACTGCTAAAACTTTAAATAAAGATATTCGCCATATTACTATAGAAGACTTACAAGGTGTCGAAGCAATAGTTCACATGGCTGAACTATCAAATGATCCTACCGGACAATTATCACCAAATATTACCTACGATATCAACCATGCTGGTTCGGTTCGTCTTGCCAAACTAGCGAAACAAGCGGGTGTCCGTCGCTTCGTGTATATGTCTTCCTGTAGTGTTTATGGTGTTGCTACGGAAGGTGATGTTACCGAAGAATCGCCGGTTAATCCGCAAACTGCTTACGCAGAATGTAAAACCTTTGTAGAACGAGATGTCAAACCACTTGCTAGCGATGATTTTTCCCCAACCTTCATGCGGAATGCAACAGCTTTCGGTGCTTCTCCAAGAATGCGGTTTGATATTGTTTTAAATAATTTAGCAGGTTTAGCCTGGACTACCAAAGAAATCAAAATGACTAGCGATGGTACTCCTTGGAGACCATTAGTTCATGCCTTGGATATTTCTAAAGCAATTATTTGTGCAATAGAATCTCCTCGTGATATTGTACACAACCAAATATTTAACGTCGGAGATACGAATAATAATTATCGAGTTAAGGAAATAGCTGAATTTGTTGCTGAAGCCTTTCCTGGATGTAAATTGAGCTTTGGCGATAGTGGTTCAGATAACCGTAGCTATCGAGTTTCTTTTGAAAAAATCAATACTATTTTACCTGGCTTTAAATGCGATTGGGATGCACGTTCGGGAGCTAAACAATTATTTGATGTGTTTAGTCAAATTGATCTGACAGAGGAAATATTTTTCTCTAGAGGTTTTACTCGTTTAAAACAGTTAGAGTATTTGATTCGCACGCAACAAATTGACAAAGATTTCTTCTGGGCTAAGAAATAGCAAAGCTATATTTCATCTCATAAATCAAACGGGTACGGAAAGATAAATAACCGTACCCAAATATCTAAAAATAATATCTCAAAACACAATTATTCTTTGATTAGGTTGCCATGATTTTTACCGAAACTGAACTGCAAGGAGCTTACATGATCGACTTAGAAGAAAAACACGATACTCGTGGCTTCTTTGCTCGTACTTTCTGCGCTCAAGAACTCGAAGCACATGGTTTAAAGTCAACAGTTGCCCAATGTAATTTATCCTTTAACCATAAGAAAGGTACTTTACGGGGAATGCACTATCAAGTAGCTCCAGCCGCAGAAACAAAGTTAATTCGCTGCACAAAAGGTGCTATTTATGACGTAATTATTGATATGCGTCCTGAATCTCCTACTTATTTACAACATTTCGGTGTGGAATTAACAGCAGACAATCATCGTGCTTTGTATGTACCAGAAATGTTTGCTCACGGCTATCAAGCACTAACCGATGGCTGTGAAGTTATGTATATGGTAGGTGAATTTTATACCCCCGGATACGAAAAGGGTTTACGCTATGATGACCCATTTTTCAACATCCAATGGCCTCTTGAAGCAACTGAAATGTCTGAAAAAGATACGAAGTGGCCTTTGATGAGAATGATGACTGTTGGTGGTGCTTCCTAATTACTCCCTACTGACTTGTAAGTGAGTAGGGAGTAGTGAGAAAAACGGTCATGTTGAGTGCCTACTCCCTTGATTCAGAAAAATATAATATCTAACAGGAGTTAAATTAATGATTATTGTAGACCGCGCTTTACAAGCACGCGCCGAAGCCGCAAACCCGGTAAAAGTAGCAATGATTGGTGCTGGTTTTATGGGTCGCGGAATTGCCAATCAAATTGCTAATTCGGTTCCTGGAATGGAATTAGTGGCAATTTCTAACCGGAATATAGATGCTGCGAAACGGGCTTATACAGAAGCCGGAATTGAAACTGTTAAAGAAATTTCCGGTGTTACGGATTTGGAAGATGTCATCAGACAAGGTGGATATGCAGTAACTGAAGATGCAATGTTGCTGTGTCGCGCTGAAGGTATTGATGCAATTATTGAAGTCACTGGGGCGATCGAGTTTGGCGCTCACGTTGTCATGGAAGCCATCGCTCATCATAAGCATATCATTATGATGAATGCGGAACTTGACGGTACTATCGGTTCTATTTTGAAAGTGTATGCCGATAAAGCCGGAGTTATCCTCTCAGCTTGTGACGGAGACCAACCGGGGGTCGAAATGAACCTTTATCGGTTTGTTAAGAGCATTGGTTTAACTCCGTTGCTGTGTGGAAACATCAAAGGGCTACAAGACCCCTATCGTAATCCTACCACTCAAGAAGCATTTGCTAAACGTTGGGGACAAAAGCCTCACATGGTGACTAGCTTCGCTGATGGAAGCAAAATTTCCTTTGAGCAAGCCATTGTTGCTAACGCTACGGGAATGAAAGTTGCTCAACGGGGAATGCTGGGATACGACTTTAAAGGTCATGTTGATGAAATGACCTCGATGTATGATGTGGAACAATTAAAGCAACTTGGCGGTATTGTTGATTATGTTGTCGGTGCTAAACCCGGTCCCGGAGTATTCGTTTTTGCAACTCACGACGACCCCAAACAGCAGCACTATCTGAATTTATATAAATTGGGTGAAGGACCTCTTTACAGCTTTTATACTCCTTATCACTTATGCCATTTTGAAGTACCTTTATCAGTAGCCAGAGCCGTACTATTTAAAGACGCTGTGATCTCTCCCTTGGGAGGCCCCTTAGTCGATGTGGTAACTACTGCCAAAATTGACCTCAAAGCTGGTGATACCCTTGATGGTATTGGGTACTACATGACCTACGGTCAATGCGAAAATTCCGAAATTGTTCGCGAACAAAATCTACTCCCAATGGGTCTAGCAGAAGGATGCCGTTTAAAGCAAGATATTGTCAAAGACCAAGTTCTTACCTACGATGATGTAGAACTACCACAAGATAGACTTTGCGACAAGTTACGGGAAGAACAAAATACAACATTTGCCAACAGCAAAACTTTGGCACTAGCTAGATAAAATAACCACCAAACATATCATGGATTATCTAATAAGTTGACCGAAGTAGTAGAGAATAAATAATTTGGGTAGTGAAGGATTTTTGTTAATTAAAAGATTAAATATCCTTCACTCCACTTCTCTTAGTTAGTTAAAATTTAATAGAGTTTTCCCAGGGGTATTTATGCAAACCAATTTAGTTAAGCGCGTAGCAGATAATATTAGTGTAGTCGCAGATAGAATCCAAGGTCGTCTCGAAAGACGGCGTATGGTTTCAATTCAACCAGATAAACCAGCAATTGGAAACGTACTTATTTCTTACGTTGTCAATCCATTTACTTTGAAACCAGGTGAACCCGTTCCAACTTCCCATACTCAACATTGGGAATGCTTGCAAATGGCTAAAACTTTTTTAGACTTCGGCTACAACGTTGATGTTATATGGTTTTATAACGATGTATTTCTTCCGAGCAAAGATTATACGTTTTTTATTGAAACACGTTGGAACTTACAAAGATGTGTACCCTTTCTGAATAAAGATTGTCTAAAAATATTTCATTCCGATACAGCGCATATTTTATTCCACAATGCTGCTGAAGCAAATAGATTATTAAGATTACAGCAACGACGCGGCATTACTTTAAGTCCGAAAAGATTCGAGCAACCAAATCAAGCCATCGAATACGCCGATTGCGCGACAGTTCTTGGTAACGAGTTTACTCTAAACACATTTAAATACGCAAATAAACCCCTGTATCGAATTCCTATTTCTGCTCCAAGGCTTTATCCTTTTCCTGAAGATAAAGATTTTGCAGCTTGTCGGAAAAACTTTCTTTGGTTTGGTAGCGGTGGTTTGGTTCACAAAGGATTAGACTTACTTTTAGATGCCTTTTCCCAAATGCCAGATTACAATTTAACTATTTGCGGACCAATTGAACGAGAAGACGATTTTAAAACAGCTTTTTATCAAGAACTTTATCAAACTCCGAATATTCATACAATTGGTTGGGTTGATGTGAACTCGCAAAAATTTATAGACATTGTTAATAGTTGTCTAGGAATTGTTTATCCAACATGCTCCGAAGGTGGTGGCGGATGCGTTATAAATTGTATGCATACAGGTTTAATTCCCATTGTTAGTTATGAATCAAGTGTAGATGTTAGCGATGATTATGGAGTTATTTTAAAAGAAAATACTGTCGAAGAAATTAAACAGAGTATTCAGAATATTTCTAGTTTAAATCCATCACAACTTGAACAAATGGCCAGAAAATCTTGGGAGTTTGTCCGAAAAAATCATACCAGAGATAGATTTGCTCAGGTGTATCGAGAAACCATTGAAAAAATCATGTTACAACAAGGTATAAAAAAAGATTTATTAACATATGTTTAAACTGTCTTTAAATCAATTGCGAATTAGTTTAGGAGCCGCACTTAGAGATACTAATTATAATGTACATTACAATTGGCTTTTACGTTTTAAAAGCAAACCTATCGAGGTGAGTAACAAGCCAGCCATAGTCTTTTCTCCCCACCAGGATGACGAAACTATCGGTTGTGGAGGAGCGATCGCCCTGAAGCGTTCCCAAGGAATACCAGTCAAAGTAGTGTTCCTCACAGATGGACGTTATGGTAGACCAAATTGGATTGAACCAGAAAATATTATCGAATACCGTCAACAAGAAGCATCAAGCGCTTTGAATATTTTGGGTATTCAACCATCGCAAACGCAATTCCTCGGTGCAGCCGATGGAAGCCTAGCTCAATTATCTCCCGAACAACGGAACTTATTAATTAATAAATTAGTTGAAATTATTCAATCTTTTGAACCGCAAGAAGTTTACGTTCCTCATCATCACGATGGACATCCAGATCATGAAGCAACTTACTCTTTAGTTGACAGTGCGATTAAAGCTTCTAAAATGCCTATAGAACTTTTACAATATCCGATTTGGATGTTGTGGCGAAATCCCTTATCTTCTCATAAATATTTGCAGAAAAAAAGTAAAGCTTATCGCTTGTTTATTGGCAATTTTAAAGAAACAAAACATCAAGCAATTGCAGTCTACAATTCACAAACCCCAAATTTACCTTCTAGCTTGAAGCAAGCAATGTTTTCCAGTCACGAAATATTTTTTAAAGATTAAATTTATCTATTGCCATTGGTAGTAAAAATCATTTATTAAATAAACAAAAAACAGTAATAATTATTCAGGATTTAAATGTAAAAAACACTTTCCAAATTAAGTTTTTTTTCTTGCTTGCGGTCGAAGTGTAATTTTATAGGGAACAACATGAAAGTTGCTTTAGTCCATGATTATTTAACCCAAAAAGGTGGCGCAGAACGAGTATTTGAATTGCTTTGTAAACGTTTTCCTGAAGCTGATATTTTTACATCTTTATACGATGCTCAAAAAACTATTGACCTAGGTGAACGGATAGTCAACACGACTTACTTACAAAATATTCCTGGTGCTGCAAAATACTTTCGCCTCATGGCTCCTTTGTATTTTCCTGCTTTTAGGGCTTTAGATTTACAAGAATATGATTTAATTATTAGTAGTAGTACTAGCTTTGCCAAAGCTGTACGAAAAAGCCCCAAAGCACGGCATATTTGCTTTTGTCATAATGTGACTCGTTTTCTTTGGGATACAGAAACTTATTTAAGAGAATATGCTGACTATCAGTACTTTGCTCCATTAATTGAGAAAGTTTTTCAGTTGATGAGAAATGTAGACTTAACTTATGCACAAGAACCAGACCTGTACATTGCGAATTCTAGTGTTGTTGCACGACGGATCAAAAGTACTTATGGTAAAAAAGCAATAGTTATTAACTACCCGATTGATACGAGTAAATTTGTTTATTCAGATTCCAAAGATGATTATTTTCTTGCATCTGCAAGAATGATCGGTTACAAACGACTTGATATAATAGTAGAAGCTTTTAACTGGCTGGGATGGCATCTCAAAATATCAGGTGACGGTCCAGAAAAAGAACGCTTACAATCAAAAGCTTTGAAAAATATCGAATTTGTGGGTCACGTATCAGATTTAGAACGTACCCAATTGTTTTCTAAGGCAAAATCAGTAATAGTTGCAGCCTTAGAAGATTACGGATTGGTTCCGGTAGAAGCAAATGCTAGTGGAACACCAGTAGTAGCTTTCGGAGCCGGAGGAGTTTTAGATACTCAGGTACCTGGTAAAACAGGAGTCTTTTTCAAAAGGCAAACACCTGATTCTCTACAAACCGCATTATTAGAAGCCAGGGAAATCTATTGGAATTACGATAACATCCGCAATCATGCTGTAGCCAATTTTTCGGAAGAGGCATTTTTTAGTAAAGTCGAACAAGTCATCGACCAAACTAGTGAAATACAGCGATCGCAGTCTCTGATTTGTTAGCTGAGGAAATTAATAAAGTGAATCAAGCCAGTCTAAGTCCCCATGTAAATCCAGCGGCTGATACAGAACCGGGTTACGGACAACTGTTTGCGGTATTAATCCGGCGATTTCCTTGGTTTTTGATCGTATTTCTGGCTTCCGTAGGAGCGGGTTATTATATATACAAAAGAACCGCGCCTACATACAAGAGTTCAATGGAACTGCTAGTAGAGCCAAATTATCAAGCAAAAGCAGAAGGAACGGAAATAGGCAAAAATCAGTTTACGGACTCTAATGTGAAGATAGATACCGCTACTCAGTTGAATTTAATGGGTAGTTCTTCACTTATAAAAGAAGCAGTTGAGAAACTCAAGCCTGAATATCCGGAGATAAGTGTAAATAATATTAAAAGTGCTTTATCCTTAGAGCAACTAAGGTCAAAAGAAGATAATACTGCAACTAAAATATTCCGCATTGAGTATACAGGTCAAGACCCAGTAAAGACTCAAAAAGTATTAGAAGCTATACGGCAAGTTTATCTCGATTACAACAAAGAGCAGCAGAGAAAGCGTTTAGGAAATGGTCTGAGAGTTGTCAGGGAACAGAAAAAAAATGTCGCTGACGAGCTAAACAAAGCAGAAGCGCAATTATTAAGGTTTCGCAAAACTGAGAATTTAACAGATCCTTCTACACAAGCTAAAGCTTATGAAGACGCTTTAAATAATATTCAGCAAGAACGAACCACAACTCGTAATCAATATAAAGAAGCTCAAGCTCGGCTCAACTCTTTACAACAACAATTAAAACAAACTCCTCAAAATGCACTGGTCTCTTCTCGTTTGAGTCAGTCAACTCGCTACCAATCCTTGCTCAACGAAATCCAAAAAACCGAACTGGCGATCGCCCAAGCCAATTTGCGTTTTACAGAAAGTCATCCGGACGTTTTAAAGCTCAAAGAACAGCTTGTAGAACAAAAACAGTTATTACAACAAGAAGTCGGACGGGCTTTAGGAGGGAGTAATACCGATGCAAGCGCGATCGATTCGGGTGAAATACTCAATCAAGGACAGCTTTCTCAAACAGACCTGAACCTAGCTAGTAGCTTAGCAGAAACCCAAACAAATTTGTTTGCTTTAGCTGCTCGTGACCAAAGTTTGGCGCAAAGAGAAGAACAGCTTAACGAAGCACTGAAAAAATTTCCTCTCCTATTAGCTCAGTATAACCGCTTACAGCCCCAGGTAGACTTGACCCGTCAACGCTTACAGCAGCTTTTGAAAGTAGAACAAGAATTGGAGCAAGAACTGGACAAAGGTGGATTTAACTGGGAAGTAGTGGAAGAACCCCAAGAAGGAAATTACTTAGGTCCAAATCTGCAACAAAACCTGATGTTGGGTGGAGTAGTTGGTTTGATGTTAGGAGGGATAGCAGCTTTTGCTCGCGAAGCCGGTGATGATGCGGTTCGGACTACTGCTGAATTAGAAAAACAAATTGCCATCCCCTTGTTAGGAACAACTCCTAAATTACCTCCTGCAAAAGCCAAAGAACCCATATTTAGATTACCCTTTGGCAAGCCAGAAGTTCTTGCTCCTTGGACAATTCAGGTGTTGCAATCACCACCGCGTTGGGAATCCCTCGACCTAATCTATAAAAATATAGAATTGCTCAATTCTGTTTCTACCTTTAAATCTTTGATGGTAACTTCAGCGTTACCCGATGAAGGTAAATCAGCTTTAGCTTTGGGTTTAGCCATGAGTGCTGCTCGCTTGCATAAAAAGGTATTATTAATTGATGCCAATTTACGCGACCCTAGCGTACATAAAAATCTCAATCTTCCCAACGAACAAGGTCTTTCTACTTTGTTAACAAGCGATGTAGCTCTACCGAACCAGATAACTCTTCAATCTTCAGGCTCATCTTATATAGACATCTTAACCGCAGGACCAATTCCAGAAGACCCAGCGAATCTATTAAGCTCTCCTCGTATGGAAGAATTGATGAGTGCATTTGAAGAAAATTACGATTTAGTCATCTTGGATGGGTCTTCAGTGCTTGGTTTGGTGGATGCTTTACTCACAGCATCAACTTGTCGCGGTGTAATCATGGTAGCAAGTATTGGCAAGGTAACTCGTACCCAAGTTGCACAAGCTACTGCGATGCTTGGTAAGTTGAATTTACTTGGGGTTGTGGCAAATGGAGTCTCAAACTCTAATTTTAGTTATGTTCCCCATGTCAAACAACAGCAACTTGCACTCAAAGGAGCGGTGGAAGAGTAGATATTTAATCTGAGTATCCCTTCGGAACCCACATAGCAATCTAAGATAGTCGGGTTTCTATTTCTATCAGGGTGTTTACAAATACTGATTTTAAAAACCCGACTTATCAAGTCTTAGAAGTGGGTGTGAGTAAATAGTTAATAATATTTGATTTATTCAGGCAAAGTTTTCATTTAATCGTATGCCTTTTATATTGTCAATTAAACTTGGTTATGGAAGCTATATGTATTACTTAAGATAGTTGTTGAATTCAAACTATTACCCAATATGCTTCAATAGCCCTCTCGAAAATAAGAAGCGCAGGAATATTTATTTTTCGTAAGTGTGTTCCACTCAGGGGTACTCACGTTAACATAATCTCAAAGGGTATTTGAGGTTAAACGAAATGACAGCAGAACAAACGAAGTATATATGAATTTTACGTGAATTCTTTAGTATATTTGTTTTTTTTAGGTAAAGCTCTGCAAATAAAAAAAACTTTATTAAGTTGTGAAAAATATGTATGTTACAATTACTTAGAAATTGAACATAGTCTAGTTATTAAGTGTTACGCAAATTTAATTCATCGTACCTTGATAATAAGTGTAATAAAGCAGTTACTGTTTAAAGAATAAATAAAGAATCTATTTTAAATAGCGTTATTCATATAGTTTCCTATATCCTGTTTATTGAATACCGTTACAAAAAAAGGTAATAGCACAATTTCGTCGGTTTATTGGTAGTCCCCTATCTTTTATTAAGATAGTTTTTCCATTGAATTGATAAAAGTTATGTAATTACCGCAACGGAAATTTTATGAGTTATTATTTGCCTGCATTATTTATTTTGATGCAAGTAAAAACAATAATTACGGAGAATATAGGCATTTCCCCGGTATTTTATGATCAAACAAGCTGTCTACCACCACACAATTTAAAATTTATATGACAATTTCAATAGCTCCAAATTTATACAATAACCCCAGTGGACTTGAATCTAAGAGTTCGATCTACTGCACCCTTCAATGGCGACGCAATCAATTATTAGTTAAATCTTCGGGTACAATCAAGCAGCCCTATATGCCTTCATTAGATCATCATGAATCTTTGAAGGAATGCTTAAAACATTCTGCCGTTAAGTTAGTTCGCATAGATCCCAAATTGGGTGAAGAAAAAGTAAGACTTTGGGCAGATGCTTGTGCGTCCATTTCTAAACCAATATATTTGTCTCTAAGTGCTGACAAAAAGCAGCCCAAGCCAAATAGTTTATTTTTGTGGGGTTCCAAACGTTTAATTGAGTGGGCGATCGCCAGTATTTTTCTACTAGTATTAAGTCCGCTGATGTTACTATTAGCTTTATTCATGAAAGTAGACACTCAAGCACCAATATTTGAACGTACTTGGCACGTTGGTGAAAGAGGTAAATTATTCAAAATAATCAAATATCGGACAAAATCCGCCAATAGAGAAGCAATAAACCAAAACACCACACAAATAGGTAAGTGGATGCATAAATCCGGTTTAGAAAACTTACCACAGTTGTTAAATGTGCTTCGAGGTGAAATCGGCTTGTTTGGTTCTCGTTGCTGGACTTTGGAAGATGCGATTAAGCTAACTCCGGAGGCACAAAAACAACTGAATCATCTACCAGGAATCATGAGTTCGTGGGAAGTAGAGACTGAATCAAGCATCTTACATCTAGATAGCCAAATATCGTAATTGATGTGTTGTCTATAAATGTTAATAAATCTTATTCATACATTATCTTGCCAATTCAACAAAATCATCACTGCCAACACCTGTAAAAACTATATTTCAGCTTTCGTGTTGGCATTGTATCCTGGGGGAATAATTACAAAAATGCTGCTAAGTAGCCGTGTAAAATAAATTATTTAGTTAGAGGAGGTAACAAGGATACTAGCTGGCGACCACGCAAATTGCAAGAAAAATTCATAAAATATAGCAATTTCATTCCTGTCCAAAAATAGCTAAATATTTCTGCTTAACTATTTAGTAAAGGGGATGATTGTTGATCTCACACTGCTATCCTGTTAAAAAAGAATCAATCCTTGATTAGCTACTACTCTAACAGTTAAAAATATATATATGCAGAGAAAAATATATCAGCCATTCAGCAATTTACTTAAAGCGACTAACTTCTGGAAGGATAACTATTTAATATTACGAGAATTTAAACATTTTCGTAAGGTTACTATATTTGCTTTAGTTTTTTCTATACTAGCAGCGGCTTTTGAAGGTTTTACTATTGGTTTTTTGTTAACTTTTTTACAAAGTCTCACAGCCGGGAGTAATGCAGAACCGATTCACACAGGTATTGCTTGGTTTGATATCTGGATATTAGGAGTCAAAACTTCGGCAACAAGTCGTTTATATAGAATATCAATATTAATTTTATTAAGTACTTGGCTGCGTTCTGCATTCAATTATTTTGGTGCAATCTATACCGAATCGGCACAATTGCATCTAGCAGACCGTTTGCGTAAACGAATGTTTGAACATTTACAAGCATTACCCTTAAGCTATTTTGTTAAAACTCGTTCCGGTGAACTGATAAACACGATAACCACTGAAATAGAGAGATTGAAACAAGGTTTTGGTGGTGCTGCTTTCCTGATTACTAGGGGAATGGCAGTTTCGGTTTATTTTATCTCCATGTTTTTGATATCATGGGAACTCTCGATAGTTTCGGTGTTGCTGTTTACACTTTTAGGAGTAGGACTTTCAACCCTTAATGCTCGTGTTCGAGAATCAAGCTTTGGAATTTCTAATGCTAACGGTCTTTTTCATTCAACAGCCACAGAGTTTATTAATGGTATCCGCACAGTTCAAGCATCAGGTACCCAAGATTTTGAACGGGAGCGTTTTTATAGCGTTAGCGGTAAATTGCTTAATGCTTCAATAAAAGTTGCAAGAGCTTGGACTTTGGTAAAACCCATCACTGAATCAATTGCAACTACCGCGCTGATTGGTTTAATTATTCTTTCCTTTGCGAAATTTACTTTACCAGTTGAGTCTTTATTAACATTTTTCTTTGTGATGACTCGTCTTGTACCCAGTATTCAAGACATCAATGGAACGGTAGCATTCATGAGTACCTTGAATGGTTCCTTAGATAATGTCACAAAACTACTTGAAAGCGATGACCAAGAGTACTTCCAAAATGGCTCTATTGAATTTAAGCAGTTGAATCGTTCTATTGACATAGTATCTGTTGATTTTGGTTACGAACCCAGTAATTTAGTATTACAAAATATTACTCTTACCATTGAAAAGGGAAAAACAACTGCTTTGGTAGGAGCATCTGGTGCTGGAAAAACCACCCTTGCAGATTTGATTCCTCGATTTTACGATCCAACAGAAGGACATATTTTTGTTGATGGAGTCGATTTAAAAGATTTTGACATCTACTCGTTGCGAAAAAACATGGCTGTTGTCAGTCAAGATACATTTATTTTCAATACTTCAGTTTGGAATAATATTGCTTACGGTACACTCAGCGCTTCCGAAGCCCAAATCAAAGAAGCCGCCAGACTTGCCAATGCATTAGAATTTATCGAAGATATGCCTGAAGGTTTTGATACTCAACTTGGCGATCGCGGTGTCCGATTATCCGGGGGACAAAGACAGCGAATCGCCATCGCACGTGCATTACTTCGCGATCCCCAAATTTTGATTTTGGATGAAGCCACCAGTGCTTTGGATTCTGTATCAGAACGGTTGATTCAAGAATCTTTAGAAAAGCTTTCTGTTGGTAGAACAGTGATTGCGATCGCTCATAGACTTTCTACAATTGCTAAAGCCGATAAGGTAGTTGTATTAGAAGCAGGAAATATTGTCGAGCAAGGAAAATACCAAGACTTACTACAACAACGTGGCAAGTTATGGAAATATCATCAAATGCAAAATGAAGTCGGTCAAACAAATTAAAGAGTAGGAATGGCTGGTTAATTTACAATATTAATCATAGGGTTTGCTAATAGCAAGCCTTATTTTTTAAGGTTAGTTCCCTTAGAAGTCGGGGTTTTTGCCTGAAATATTTGTAATATAGCGGTTTTCACTTGGGTGCAATACAAATTTTACCTCTCTTAGCCACCCCTCTCCAAGACATCGGAGAGAGGAGGGAGTGAGGTTTTAGTGTATTGGACTCAACTGAAATTTGCTATATGCTGATTAAAAACCACGGAGATGGATTAATTAAGTGCATATTCATACAGAAACGGTATTAATATTTTGAATACTTAAAGTGCTTTTTAGGGATATCGTTTGTAATTACCGAACCCTAATTTAAAGCTTTTATAAAGAAGATTATCTCTAAGATTTTGATTTCAAAAAATAACGCAAAACCTCTCGCCTAATATACATATATTTTGGTATAACCTATTCAAAAGATACACATGGCAACTATCTGTAAACAACTTACTTGGTAGTCGTAGCTGATAAATGTCCGTAATACTACATACACTACTTCAATACGTGTATTTTTATGTATTTACGCTCTGGCGACTTGTAATCTTTAAAACATAAATAAGAGTATTAATTTAGACAAATACTCACAATTGCGAATATATACGACTTTTTTTACGCAAAATCCCTGTTAAATAAGCTATGAATCAGTTAAATCCTTATCGTCCGAGCATTTTGCCAGTTTCCCCAGAAGTAAAACGTCCTCTGTGGTCTGTAATGATTCCTACTTACAATTGTGCAGAATACTTGCGGTATACACTCAAGAGTATTTTGGCACAAGACCCTGGTGTAGATCAGATGCAAATCGTAGTTGTTGATAATTACTCTACGGAAGATAACCCAGAAGCAGTTGTAAAAGAATTAGGGGCGAACCGTATAGAATTTTACCGTCAAAGCAGTAATGTCGGTATGATGAATAATTTTCAAACCTGTTTTGAATTATCTAGGGGGAAGTTGATTCATTTAATGTGCAGTGACGATGGTGTAAGAGAGGGATTTTATGAAAAGATGGCACAACCTTTTGAAAAACATCCAGAACTAGGTGCTGCATTTTGCCGAAGTATTGCGATCGATCAATACAATCAATGGCAAGGTTTATCAGATTTTGAGATGCCCACCAGTGGTATCTTACCTAAAAAATGGTTGCATAGAATTGCGGAACTTTGCTGTATTTCCGTGCCTTCCCTTGCCGTAGTACGACGTGAAGTTTATGAAAATCTGGGAGGATTTGACCGGCGCTGTGGTATCAGTGGAGATTGGGAGATGTGGGTGAGAATTTTTAGTCATTATCCAATGTGGTTTGAAGCAGAACCTTTGGCTATGTGGCGAGTACATTTAAATTCTGCAAACAATGTTAACGCCAAAAGTAATATTTTCATTCAGGAAAATTATAATACCGTAGAGACTATATTGAATTCTTATTTTACCCAAGAGAATAATCACAAACTGGCTCGAACCGCAAAACAAAATTGTGCTTTTTTAGCTTTAGAGTCTGCTGATTTTTTAATTAAAAAAGGCGATATCTCCGGAGCTATGCTTCAACTGAAAACAGCAATAAAATATAGTAAATCTTACAAAGTAATTAGGTCAGCAAGTCGTATATTATTCTGGAATAGAACGATTAGTCTGCTACAAAAAGTGGTAAAATCTGACGAGTATAAAACAACTATTGAAATTTAAAGAAATGACCGATAATTATTGTCATAATCAACCTTTAGTCAGCGTGATCATTCCTACTTATAATCGTCCGGAATATTTAAAATTAGCTCTGATAAGTGCCGTTCAACAAACATATCAAAATATCGAAATTATTGTTTCTGATAATTGTAGCTATGAAAATCCTCAATCGATAATTGAGTCTTTTGCAGATTCTAGAATTCGCTTTTTTCGTAATGAAAGCAACCTAGGAATGTTGGTGAATACAATGAATGCTTTTAAAAAGGCGCGAGGTAAATATGTTGCAAGCTTATTAGACGATGATATATGGGAAAAAGACTTCTTAGCTAAGCTTGTACCACCATTAGAAGCCAATTCCAATTTAGCTTTAGCTTTCTGCGACCACTACGTTATCAAAGCAGATGGCACAATAGATATTGCTGCAACACAAAAGTGTTCTCAATTCTATAAACGTGTAGATTTGAAAGAAGGAATTTACCAACCTTTTTATAAATTAAGCTTAATTGATAGAGCAGTTTCCAGCGCGACTGCGGCTGTAATTCGTCGAGAAATAATTGATTGGGATAGCATTCCAGCAGAAGTAGGTGGTTCGTGGGATATTTATCTGAATTATCTGTGCTGTCGTTCTGGTAATGGTGCTTATTATTATCCTGCTAAATTGACCAGATATCGCGAACACGAACAAACAGACACAATGCTAAGTGGAAGACGCAATTTTCAGGCTAAAATCCGCAAAGCCAAAGCTGACCTTTTCTGTTACGAGCAGTTTCTCAAAGATGACCGATTAAAAGAATTACATCCTTATTTTCAGAAGCAATGGGGATATATTAGTACGAATTTAGGAATTGGCTTGATGCGGGGTGAAAACTTAAGAGAAGCACGTATTAGTTTTTGGCATTCTTTACGTCAGCACTTTAGTTTACGGACAATAGCCGCACTAATACTCAGTTTTATTCCTCCGAAAATCGCAGCTAAATTTTAGTTGTAACTGACATCACATATATTTCGTAATCAATATTATTTGCAAATCAAGGAAGTTTTTACACAAATGCGAATTGCAGCTTGTATTACAACTAGAAATCGTTCCCTACAGCTTGATGATTGTTTAAAAGCTTTGTGGAATTCTACAGTTAAGCCCCATACTGTTATTGTTTCTGATGACTCGCAAGATATTGAAATTCAGCAAACAAATTTGCAAGTTGTTCAACAATATCCAGGAACAACTTATATTACAGGTCCTCAGCGCGGTGTTTGTGCTAACCGTAATAACGCAGTCAATGCAACTTCTGTGTTAGAAACAGATTTTGTGGCTTTTGTTGATGATGATATTTGTGTAGAACCAGACTTTATTGCTAATGCCATAGATAAATATTCTCAAATGTCAAACGAGCAAAGAAAATATACTATTATTACAGGTGTTAGTACAGGTACTAAAGGAGAAAAATTACTACCATCAAAGTTAACTTTTCGAGGATACTTTTCTGCCACCGAAGAGACTCCCGAAACAGTCGTAATTCATGCAGCATTATTCCCCAGACAGTTTTTTATTCAAGAACAGTGGGATGAAGATATATATTTCGGTTATGAAGATGCAGAACTTTGCTTGCGAGCTATTAAGTACGGTTACAAAATAGTTTCTTGTCCAGAATTACAAGTAAATGTTAAAAGTACCCAGAGTGTGCTTGACGCACCGGGTATTAGTGGTATTAGTAATTATGAATTACACATAGAAGCTGCTAGACTTTATGTAGGCATTAAACGCTATAAAAATCTATTCCCAAATCCGATTAAGTTACTAGCTTTTTTAACTATATATTTTGTTCATATGAGCGGGTATTTATTAAAAAAAGGAGCAATCCAAGCTTGGCCAGAAATTATTCGTCGTTCTCGCATTCAACTATTATGGCAGCAGGAAAATATTCCTCAACCAGAATCTGCTTCTTCAGTGATTATTTCTTGAAATTTGTACCTGATTTTTACAGCAGGCTGATATCGTGAAGCTTTGCATTATTACTCACAGTTTAATTAAAGGTGATGGTCAAGGAAGAGTCAATTATGAAGTTGCTTGGGAAGCAATTAAGCGCGGTCATCATTTGACTGTATTGTCAAGTAAAATTGCTCCAGAATTAGAACAACATCATCAAGTTGATTGGGTTCCTATTTCTGTGGAAGGTTTACCAACAGAATTAATCAGGAACATTAAGTTTGCTTTTGCAAGCAACCATTGGCTAAAAAAACATCGGGATCAACTCGATTTAATTAAAACTAATGGTGCTATTACCTGGGCAAATTCAGATGTGAATGCAGTACATTTCGTACATAACTCTTGGCTGAAGTTTTCCAGCTTACAAACTACACCTGCTGCAAAAAACAATATCCTCAATCCACGCCTTTTTTTATATAATTTTTATCAGTGGTTGTATACGACACTCAACGCTAGTTGGGAAAAATCAGCATTTGACAATACCAAAGTAGTAATTGCAGTTTCTAATCAAGTTGCTGAAGACTTACGAGAAATTGGCGTACCTCAAGATGCTATTCGAGTCATTAGTAATGGGGTAGATATCGAAGAATTTTCACCCGGTAGCGCTGGTAATCGTGAAACATGGAACTTACCCACTGGCGTTCCCTTAGCAATGTTTGCTGGAGACATCAGACTACCTCGGAAAAATTTAGACACAGTGCTACGAGCTTTAGTCCAAGTTGCCGATTTGCATTTAGCAGTGGTTGGTGTTACCGATGGTAGCCCTTATCCGCAGCTAGCAGCATCTTTAGGATTAACTCAAAGAGTGCATTTTTTGGGATTCCGTCGTGATGTCCCAGCGATTATGAAAGTTGTGGATTTCTTTGTGTTTCCTTCACGGTACGAACCTTTTGGTTTAGTACTTACTGAAGCAATGGCTACAGGAATACCAGTAATTACCGCAGGTTGTACCGGAGCCGCTTTCTTAGTAACTCCCGAAGCCGGAATCGTTTTACCAGATCCAGACGATAGTAAAGCTTTAGCAGAAGCGATGCAAAAATTAAGCACCAATCCGGATTTAAGAATTAAAATGGGTCAAACGGCAAGAGCGATCGCCCTCCAACATACCTGGAAAAATATGGCACAACAATATGTAGATTTATTTGAGGAGATCAATTAGTCATGTCGATCGCGGTCATTGTACCAACTTACCGACGCAGCCAAGACTTGGCTCGCTGTTTGCAAGCACTGCAAAATCAAACTCGATCGGCTGATGAGGTCATAGTAGTAGTTCGCGATACGGATACTGAAACTTGGTCATTCCTTGCAGCCTTTGATCGTAAAAATTTACCATTACGCACCGCAAAGGTCAGTATTACCGGGGTAGTTGCAGCCATGAATACTGGTCTCGATACAGCAACAACTGATATTGTGGCTTTTACGGATGATGATGCAGCCCCCCATATTGACTGGTTAGCACGTATTGAAAGTTATTATCTAGCAGATAAATGTGTCGGTGGTGTAGGTGGACGCGATTGGGTATATCATGGCACTGACTTAGAAGATGGAAATTCGTCAACAGTTGGGCAAGTACGTTGGTTTGGTAAAGTTATTGGTAATCATCATATAGGTAGTGGTGAAGCGCGGGAAGTAGATGTACTCAAAGGAGTAAACATGAGCTTTCGACGTGGGGCGATTGAGGGATGGCATTTTGACGAAAGAATGCGAGGTACCGGCGCTCAAGTTCACTTTGAATTAGCTTTTTCCCTAAAATTAAAACGGGCTGGTTGGAAATTAATTTACGACCCCAAAATAGCAGTTAATCATTATCCTGCGAAACGATTTGACGAAGACCAACGTCAAAGTTTCAATCAAATAGCCTTTGCCAATGCCGTACACAATGAAACTGTAGCTTTGTTAGAATACTTCTCACCATTACAAAAACTAGCATTTTTATTCTGGGCCATAACAGTAGGAACCAGAGAAGCGGTGGGTTTTATTCAGTGGTTGCGATTTCTACCTTCTCAAGGTTTATTAGCAGGTAAAAAGCTATTTGCATCTTTACGCGGTCGTTGGCAAGGTTTACAAACTTGGCAAGCCTCTAAATCTATTATCAATTAATACATATTAATCAGGCATTAGGCATTAATAAATTATAACTCCTAACTCCTAACTCCCAACTCCCGTACAGACGTAGCATTGCTACGTCTCTACAACTCCCAACTCCCAACTCCCGTACAGACGTAGCATTGCTACGTCTCTACAACTCCCAACTCCCAACTCCCAACTCCCAACTCCCAACTCCCGTACAGACGTAGCATTGCTACGTCTCTACAACTCCCAACCCCCAACTCCTAACTCCTAACTCCCAACTCCCAACTCCTAACTCCTAACTCCCGTACAGACGTAGCATTGCTACGTCTCTACAACTCCTAACTCCTAACCCCTAACTCCTAACCCCTAACTTTTTCACGAGTTTAACAGTGAATTATATACAAACGCAAAATAACACTCCTAAAAAAGGATTTTCCTTTGGTTTAGAACCACCTTTGGGTTGGACAGCAATACTTGCATTGGTATTGTTCACAGCACTATGTATTTTTTCAGGGGCTACAGCTATTCTTCGCAATAGCTATATAGCACTCTCCCTTGCAGTAGGTCTGTTTTTGTATCTGCGATATCCTATCCTCTATATCGGGTTTACATGGTGGATGTGGTTCGTTACACCATTTGTAACTCGCTTAGTTGATTTAAAAAGCGGTTTTGATCCCAGTCGTCTGATGCTGATTTCACCATATTTAATCACTTTATTTACTTTACATACCTTTTTAAAATATCTTCCCAAGTCCTTAAGTCAAGGTGGTTTACCTTTTGTTTTGGCATTTTTAGGTGTGTTTTACGGTTCTTTAATCGGACTAATTAAAACTAGCCCAATGACTGCGGTTAGGGGAATTTTCGATTGGCTACCCCCGATTGTGTTTGCTTTCTTTTTGTTTATCAAATGGCGAGAATATCCTCAGTATCGTCAGGTAATTCAACGCACCTTTATCTGGGGTGTACTGGTGATGGGTGCTTATGGTGTTTGGCAATTTATAGTAGCACCTGAATGGGATGTATTTTGGCTGATAGAAACCGAGTTGAAAAGTATGGGAGATCCAGAACCTTTGGGATTGCGGGTATGGAGTACAATGGCTTCTCCCGCACCTTTTGGGGCTGTAATGATGGCTGGTTTATTATTGTTATTGACTCACGCTCACTATCTCAATATTCCTGCAACGGCTGCCGGTTATTTGGCATTTTTGCTAACATCAGTACGGACATTATGGGGTGCTTGGTTAGTAGGATTAGTAACTCTATTTGGCTCCCTCAAAGCACGCTCTCAAATGCGCCTGGTTGTGGTTATTTTGTTGATGGTACTTTTTGTTGTACCTTTAACAACAATTGAGCCATTTTCGGAAACAATTTCACAACGCTTTGAAACTTTTTCTAATCTGGAAAAAGACGATAGCGCCCAAGTTCGACAAAAAATTTACGAGGAAGGTTTGAATCAAGCCCTTACCAACGGTTTAGGTAATGGAGTCGGAAATACTTTTGTTGTAAATGAACAAGGTATCTTAGAACCAATTGTAATTGATAGTGGATTCCTCGATACATTTTTCACTTTAGGTTGGTTTGGAGCAGTGTTTTATTTAGGTGGAATGCTGCTATTAGTTTTTCAAATATTTCAATTTAATGAATGTCGTTTTGATTCTTTTATGGCTGCATCCCGTGGTATTGGTATCGGTATGATATCAACTTTAGCTGGTAACAGTGGGATGTTAGGTGTTGCTGGTATGGTGTTATGGGGCTTTTTGGGTATTGCGTTAGCCGGACATAATTACCATGTACACGAGCAGAATAAATTTAGGAGTTAAGAGTTAAGAGTTAAGAGTTAGGAGTTAGGAGTTAGGAGTTAGGAGTTAGGAGTTAAGAGTTAATAGTTAATAGTTAATAGTTAGAATTATTTATAAGTATAAAAACAATTATAAATAGACCTTTTAAATTATATAATTTAATTTATAAATGGAGTAAAAGGCATATTATTACTGTCAATATTATTTAGCTGGATTTACAAAATATAAAACTTTAACTCCTAACTATTAACCCCTGATTATTTAAAATTACCCTATCAATTTCTGCCAAGTGATATTTCCGATAATTCCATCAGCAGACAAACCATTTGCCCGCTGAAATTGCTTAATTGCAGCTTCTGTGTCAGAACCATATATACCATCAGGTTCAGCACCTAAACGGTATTGTAAATATTTCATGACGATACCGGCAGCATGGTTCTTCCTAATTACTGGTTTTGCTAAAATTTGATTAATCGCACCCCATGTAGTATCACCAGCAATTCCTGTTTGTTGAATACCAACTATTTCTTGAAATTTTGTGATTGCAAATACAGTTGATGGACCAATTATATTATCTTCATCTAAAGGATTACCCTTTGAGTCGGTGATTCTGAGACGATTTAAAGCTTTTTGCAATCTCAATAAAGATACATCAGGATTTAATGATTCATCAGGTACCGAGATAACCGGAGCAGAAGGTAATTTACCTGTTAATCCTTTGACAATCGCATTTGCCATTGCTTCCGAATCAAACAATTTCATATCTTTTGCTGAATCAAGAAAGCAACATTCAATTAAAATTCCAGGCATATTTGTATTTTTCAAAACGTATAGATGAGAACCATTTTTAATCCCGCGATTAAAATACCCCATTTGCAGAATTTCATCTAATACTGGTTTAGCAATCTTTTTCGCTATATCGCTGATAGCAAATATTTCTGTACCGTTGGCAAATCCATTAAAAGCATTAAAATGTATCGAAACAAAAATATCAACTTTACTTGCATTGGCGCTCTTGCATCTTTGTTGCAAGGAATTTCCGACACTATTAGATTTTCCTGGTTTACAATCTATAACTTGATGTCCCAAATCTTTCAGTTTACCCATAACTCTATTTCCGACATCCAAAGTCAAATTATCTTCAAATTTGATTCCATTTGCTCCTGTGTCTGGAGGACAATTATGTCCAATATCAATTCCAAATCTCATTGACTTACCTCAAGCATTAAATATTACTTTTAAAACATTCAATATAGTCATTGTCAAGATAATTAGATAACATTATTATCAATAATATTGAATTATTCAAACAATATTGATATTCAGCTTTTTCTTTGGAAAATATATTAACTTCCAAGATAAAACTCAACTATATTATTAATTATTTATTTTAAAGAAACAAGTATAAAATCGTTTTTAAACAACCGAAGTTGAGAATAGATAAATATTGAATTTAAAGATATTTTCATAGACATAAGCATTACCTGGATTTCTCACAAGTAAGTGGTAAGCGTTGAGTGGCGGATTGATTTTCCCACTACTCACTAATCACTCCAACTTCCTTGTTGTTTATGAGAAATGCGGGATTAATATCTCTATTTTTAAACAGTTATTATTCCGCACCCAATTTATAACTATGTATCTCTCTTTATGTCTTCTCTGTGTCTATGAGCGCATCTGGGCGGTTTTTAATAGATAATTTTTGACCAAAAACCGAGCAATCGACGTTGCTTGAGTCTTGAACTTCGCTAAAGTTGTAGAATGAAGCATTATATGGGTTTAGGATATGAAGCGCATTGTCTTGATTGCAGGATTTGAATCTTTCAATGCTGGTTTATACCGCAAAGCTGCTGATATGGCTGTATCTCGCTGTACTGATTTGGATATTTGGATATTTTGCGATCGCGATATCAACAGCAAACCAAGTACAGTGGAAACAGCACTTCAAGATGCTGATGTGTTTTTTGGTAGTTTGCTATTCGATTACGACCAAGTTGTATGGTTAAAGGAACGAATCAGCAAGATTCCCATTCGTTTGGTGTTCGAGTCAGCTTTGGAGTTGATGAGTTGTAATCAAATTGGTACATTTGCAATTGGTGACAAACCCAAAGGAATGCCCAAACCAGTAAAATTTATTCTGGATAAGTTCAGCAATGGAAGGGAAGAAGATAAACTTGCAGGTTATATTAGTTTTTTAAAAATTGGTCCCAAATTATTAAAATATATACCAGTACAAAAGGTTCAAGATTTACGCAACTGGTTGATTATTTACGGTTATTGGAATGCTGGTGGTTGCGAAAACGTCGCTGCATTATTTTGGACTTTAGCAGAAAAATATTTAGATTTAAAAGTTGGTGAGATTCCCGCACCTTTGCAAACTCCAAATATGGGATTGCTTCATCCTGATTACAATGGTTATTTTGAATCACCCAAGGGTTATTTAGATTGGTACAAAAAAAGAATTGTAAATATTTATAATCCAGTAATTGGAATTATTTTGTATAGAAAACACGTTATTACTAAACAACCTTATATTCCTCAATTAATTAAACACTTTGAAAAAGCTGGTTTAATTCCCTTACCCATATTTATCAACGGTGTAGAAGGACACGTTGCTGTTCGTGACTGGATGACTACAGATTACGAAACCCAACAACGTCAACAAGGTAATTTGCAAACTGTTTCTCTTTCCCCAGAAGCAGTTCAAGTTGATGCAATTGTTTCTACCATTGGATTTCCTTTGGTAGGAGGGCCAGCGGGTTCCATGGAAGCAGGAAGACAAGTTGATGTTGCAAAAACCATTCTCGCTGCTAAAAATGTACCTTATATTGTTGCCGCACCTTTGTTAATTCAAGATATTCATTCCTGGACTCGTCAAGGTATTGGCGGTTTGCAAAGTGTTGTTTTATATGCATTACCGGAACTTGATGGAGCGATCGACACGGTTGCTTTGGGTGGTTTGGTAGGAGAAGATATTTACTTGGTTCCCGAAAGGGTACAGCGGTTAGTTGGTAGAGTCAAAAGTTGGGTAAATTTAAGAAAAAAACCGATATCGGAACGCAAAATTGCTGTTATTCTCTACGGCTTTCCACCAGGATATGGTGCAACGGGGACTGCTGCTTTATTGAATGTTCCCCGCAGTTTATTAAAGTTTCTCCAGGCTTTAAAAGAGCAAGGTTACAACGTGGGAGAATTACCCGCAGATGGGGAAGAGTTGATTCGTTTGATTAAAGAAGCCGATGAATTATCCCCGCAAAATTTAGAGACGCAAGGGTTCGCCTCTGTAAATGTGAGAACGTTGGAAAAATGGTTGGGATATCTGCAAACAAACCGCGTTGAAAAACAGTGGAAATCACTTACGGGTTCGGGTATCAAAACTTATGGTGATAATTTCCATATTGGCGGGATTCAATTAGGTAATGTTTGGATAGGGGTTCAGCCACCGTTAGGGATTCAAGGAGACCCGATGCGGTTGATGTTTGAACGAGATTTAACGCCCCATCCCCAGTATGCAGCCTATTATAAGTGGTTACAGAATGAGTTTGCTGCTGATGCACTAGTTCATTTTGGAATGCACGGTACTGTGGAATGGTTGCCCGGTTCGCCGTTGGGTAATACTGGTTATTCTTGGTCTGATATTTTACTCGGAGATTTGCCAAATCTGTATATATATGCAGCGAATAATCCTTCGGAGTCGATTTTAGCAAAGCGTCGCGGTTATGGGGTGTTGATTTCTCATAATGTACCTCCTTACGCTCGTGCGGGTTTGTATAAGGAGTTGATGGCTTTGCGGGATTTAATCTCGGAGTATCGGGAAGATCCGCAGAAGAATTATTTACTCAAGGAAGCAATTTGTAAAAAAATTATTGATGCTGGTTTGGATGTCGATTGTCCGTTTGCGGAAGCGAAGAAGTTGGGAATTGAGTTTACGGTTGAGAATATCGGAATGTTTAGCGATCGCGCTTTTAATGATTATTTGGTGAAGTTGTATGAGTATTTACAGGTTTTGGAGAATCGGTTGTTTTCTTCGGGGTTACATATTTTAGGGGAGGCTCCGGATGAGGAGGAGATGAGGTGTTATTTGGATGCTTATTTTGGCAAGGAGCAGGAAGAAAATCAACCGCAGAGACGCGGAGAACACAGAGAAAGAGAGGAAGAGGAGATTAGGGGTTTGTTGGGAAGAAGTACGGATGAGTTGAGTAATTTGTTACGGGGTTTGAATGGTGAGTATATTTTGCCTGCACCAGGGGGAGATTTGTTACGGGATGGTGCTGGTGTGTTACCGACGGGAAGGAATATTCATGCTTTAGACCCCTATAGAATGCCTTCTCCTGCTGCTTATGAACGGGGAAGGGAGATTGGAAGGAAGATTATTCAGCAGCATTTACAAGAAAATGGCAGCTATCCGGAGACGGTGGCTGTAATGTTATGGGGCTTGGATGCAATTAAGACTAAGGGTGAATCTTTGGGTATTTTGTTGGAGTTAGTGGGTGCGGAACCTTTGAAGGAAGCAACGGGTAGGATTGTTCGTTATCAGTTGAAACCTTTAGCGGAAGTTGGACATCCGCGCATTGATATTTTGGGTAATCTTTCAGGAATTTTTCGTGATAGTTTTGTGAATATTATTGAGTTGTTGGATGATTTGTTTCAACGTGCTGCGGAACTCGATGAACCTTTAGATCAAAATTTTGTTCGCAAGCACGCTTTGGAGTTGAAGCAAAAAGGTGTGGAGAATATTTGTGCAAGGTTGTTTTCTAATCCTGCGGGTGATTTTGGTTCGTTAGTGAATGACCAAGTTGTTGATGGTAATTGGGAATCTGGGGAGGAGTTAGCAAATACTTGGAAAAGTCGCAATGTATTCAGTTATGGTAGACAAGATAAGGGACAAGCACGTCCGGAAGTATTAAATCAGCTTTTGGCAAGTACTAGTCGGATTGTTCAAGAAATTGATTCGGTGGAGTATGGTTTAACTGATATTCAAGAATATTACGGTAATACTGGTGGTTTGAAAAAAGCTGCGGAAAAATACCAGGGCAAGAAGGTTAAAGCTAGCTTTGTGGAAAGTTTTTCTCAAAATACTACTCCCCGTGACTTGGATGATTTATTGCGGATGGAGTATCGTACTAAGTTACTTAATCCCAAATGGGCTGAAGCGATGGTAAATCAAGGTAGCGGTGGTGCATTTGAAGTATCGCAACGGATGACGGCTTTGATTGGTTGGGCTGGTACTGCGGATTTTACGGATGAGTGGGTATACAACCAAGCAGCTGATACTTATGCTTTGGATGCTCAAATGGCGGATAAATTGAGGAAAGCTAATCCGGAAGCGTTTAAAAATATTGTGGGAAGAATGTTGGAAGCTCACGGGAGGGGTTTTTGGGATGCTACTGATGAAAAGTTAGACAAGTTGCGGGAGTTGTATGAGTTGACAGATGAGGAGTTGGAAGGAGTGAATATAATTCGTAATTCGTAATTCGTAATTCGTAATTATTGCCCCATAAATAAAATAATGGTGCTTCAACATTGCCTACAATCAGGACATCCACGGATAAATCCGGGGGCTATGACCTGACGGTCACGCGGAGCGTACAGACCATAAAATTTACGGGCGTGAGAGTGTAATTGCTAATTAAATTCTAATTACACTTTGTAGCGCTCCGGCTAGACATTTACCAGATAAAATAAACTATCAAATAATTGCGCCAGCAGACCTACCTATCTGCTGTTCAAAGAATTCTCCTCTCTAAAAACAGTAATAAATCCTTCAATTAGTACAGTATTTGAAGAAAGTAAAAACTTTTAACTGATTCGTAAAGTACATTCCAAAATCAATTTTTGGTTGATTAAAGAATAAGGCTGAATCTCCAAAGCACGTTGAAAACAATTTATTGCTCTGGCATACTCTCCTAAAGCTGCATAACATAAACCCATGCCGTGAAGTGCGCCAAAATGTAGTGGATTGAGTTCCACTGCTACTTGAGTATCAGCTAAAGATTTTTCGTACTGATGATTAGTATAGTAAAGAAAAGCACGACGATTCCAAGCTTCAGCAAAATCGGGCTGGTTTTCAATCAACTGCGTCAACATTTCTTCGGCTTCGGCAATTTTACCTGCATCCAATAGTTTTTGGCTAGTTTCTATTTTTTCTAACCCATAAACTCCCTTCTGCTGGAACCATAAACGCCATAATTTCCTCGTCGCTTCTTCGCGAACTACCTCCGAGGGATTTTTCAAGTCTTCAAGTAATGAGTTGATAAATAAAGAATCCATGAAATTTGTTTTTTGAGTATCAGAGGATCTATTTAAATTTAATCTCGCACAAAATCACATTAAAATACAGTAATTTACTCATTTTTAATCTTTTACTTTAAATTACATCTTTAAAAAGATTTATCTACTTATGTAACTTTTAATACTGTTTTTTCCCCTTGAATTATAATTCATCATATTTGAAGTAAAAATTCATATTTACCTTACATTATCTACAACAAAAATAGACTACTGATAGTTGAAAACTTAATCTTTATTGATAGTTAAACAAAACATCACAAAAAAATCATCACTATCTCATATTGACTGATTCCCAACCTCCAGGCTGGGAATAGATTATTTAGAGGCTCTGTCTTCATAGATAGAGGTACACAGAGCCTTTGGAAATAGAAGTAAGATTTAAGTCTATTTTAATTGCAAATTCCTAACTGATAACTCTTGTAAACACAGCACGATAAACGGGTTCGCTTTTTTCTAAAGTAAATAATTCCCGTTCCGTTGCAACTTTTAAGGGATTTTCTGCTAACCATTCTTTTCTTTCTCTTTGAAAAGCAGAATTTTCATCAAAACGTTCGCACATTTCTAGCGCTACAAATTTAACATCCGATTGTAAAAATACCGTTCCCCCAGGTGTTAGATAATCTGCTAATTCTGCAACTAATTGCGGTTGTGCGACGCGCCTTTTTGCGTGACGATGCTTAAACCAAGGGTCGGGGAATTGGATTGTTACTCGCTGTAAAATTCCTTTTGGCAAGGAAGATAAAAGCGGTTTTAACGAGTTATTCGCATTACAAAATACATAATGTAAGTTTGTTAATCCTAACTCTGAGCGGATTTTGTTGGCTGCTTCTACCAGAGGTTCACGAATTTCTAAACCCAGAAAATTCCAATTGGGTTCTAATTGAGCCATTTCCATTAAAAATTGACCCCTAGCACAACCAATATCCAAAAGTAAAGGTTGATTCCTATCTACATAAATTTTTTCCCAATCAATCGGATTGATCGGTGTTTGATATTTTATTCCTAATGGATTAACGTGCTGACGAACTCGAACGCGATTCAATAATTTTCTCCTTGCTTCAAGGTTCAAGGTTAAAGGTAAGAACTCCCAACTCCCAACTCCCAACTCCCAACTCATAACTCATAACTCATAACTCATAACTCCCAACTCCTAACTCCTAACTTTTCCCCGTTCCCACGCTGTAGGATCGAGCAAGCGTTATACTCTATTTAAAAAGCGCTTTTTTACACCCTATATAATATTTTATTTACTTCAATGAGTCTAAACTTTCGTTTTGCGATCGCTAGCGATTTACACGTTGCGCTTCCCCATACTATCTGGGATCATCCGAGTCGCTTTCATCTGGTGGAAGTTAGTATCCCGGCTTTTGATAGTGTATTGGAACATTTGACACAATTAGATTTAGATTTTCTTTTACTACCGGGAGATTTAACTCAACACGGGGAACCAGAAAATCATACCTGGTTGCAAGAACGTTTGGCAAAACTGCCTTTTCCGACTTATGTGATACCGGGTAATCACGATGTTCCTGTTCTCAATGCCAACGAGCAATCCATCGCTTTTAGCGAATTTCCCCAGTTCTATCGTAAATTTGGTTATGAACATACAGAAGAGCTTTACTATACTTGTAAATTACTACCGTCGGTTAGACTAATTGCTCTTAATTCTAATAATTTTGATGACGAAGCTAAGCAGATAGGATGTTTAGATGATATCCAGTTGCGCTGGTTAGAAAAGGTTTTAGCAGCAGCTAGGGAAGAATTAATTTTAGTAATGGTTCATCATAATGTAGTCGAGCATTTGCCCAACCAAGCTCGTCACCCGATGGCACACCGCTATATGTTAGATAATGCAGCGGAACTCTTACAAATTCTCAGACGTTACAACGTTCAATTAGTCTTTACCGGACACCTACATATCCAAGATATCGCTTACAGCAATAATGTATATGACATTACCACAGGTTCTTTAGTCAGTTATCCCCATCCTTATCGGTTATTGGAGTATCGTCAGGACAAACACGGTAATAATAAGTTACACATATCATCTTGTAAGGTAGAATCAGTTACTAATTTTCCCAACTTACAGCAAACTTCGCGGCAATGGATGGGCGATCGCAGTTCTCCGTTTATAGTCAAACTACTAACTTTACCCCCACTAAATCTCACCGAAGAAACAGCCGAACAACTAGCCCCTAGATTACGAGACTTTTGGGCGAATATTGCTGCTGGAGATGCCTTATTTGAATATCCCGAATTTCCCGAAAAAGTACGTCTTCATTTTGAAAAATACGGTGCAGTTACTTCTGATGGTTATCACTCATTTATTGATAATCATGCCACCTTGCTGCTTTAAGGAGGGGGAGGGGGAACACGGATTGAAAGGGATTCCACGGATTTCACGGATTGAATTACTCATTACCCCGCTCTCAGTTCCTAATGGACAAAGGTGTATGGGAATACGCAGAATAAATCGGCACTTTGATAAAATTTTTAATCAGTAATACTAAGAATATAGTAATGTTAAAAAAAATAGCACCTGGTATTTATTTGGGAATACTACTTGCTGTAAGTCCTAGCGCTATCGGTGAAAATAATAGTCTCAAGAATAATATTAATTACCTTTTCGATAAGTCCAATAAAAAAGAAATTGATGTCACTAAAATATCTATAGGTGGTATCAAACTGGGGATGCAGGAAAAGGAACTGATTCAAAAATTAGGTAAACCCAAAAGCCGAACTATCAAATATGACGATGGTTGTTATAATTCATATGTTACAACGTGGAAATATGATGGATTAGAGATTACAGGACTTTCTGATACCAATAATTCCAGCCAAAGTCGAGTAGAGTCAATGTTTACTTCTAGTTCCCGTTATCCTACCGAAAAAGGGATAAAAGTTGGCGATAATATTAGTAAAGCTCAAAAGGCATATTCTAATTTATTATCACAATTTAATCGGGGAAAAGATTTAGATTATTTAGGATATTATACTACTGAATTTCATGGCGGTTTATCATTTTCTAGTGATAAACAAAAAATAATTAAACAAATTAGCTTGGTGGCAGCATCTTGTTAAAATTAAGTTTTGATAGTCTACGGTTGTGAAACGCGAAAATTTTATCAGAGGATATTTATCAAGTCCAAGGTTGTATCAAAATCATTCTGTAGCTTGATTCCTCCAAGGAGTTCCATAGATAAGTTAATACTCAGCGTTGATTGTATAGGTTAAAAATATGATTGTAGTGCGGGCATCCTGCCCGCTTTGTATATACAATTTAGAGGCTTTAAATTCTTAGAAGTCAGTGGCAAGATTTGTAATTTTAGCGAAATAGAACATAACATTATTTAATATTGAGTTTTGTCGCACTTACCAGATAACAGCGATAATTTATTAATTAGAATAAATCATGAAATCAGTAAATACTACATTTCCCAACGAAAAATTACCAATGACCACCAAACGCCAATACCACATTATTACCTTCGGTTGCCAAATGAACAAAGCCGATTCAGAACGCATGGCTGGCATCTTAGAAGACATGGGTTTTGAGTGGTCGGAAGACCAGTATGACGCAGATGTAGTAATTTGCAATACTTGTTCAATACGAGATAATGCTGAGCAAAAAGTATATTCTTATTTGGGCAGACAAGCAAGACGGAAACGGCAAAAGCCAGATTTAACTTTGGTGATAGCAGGTTGTGTAGCTCAGCAGGAAGGAGAAACTTTATTACGACGGGTTCCAGAATTGGATTTGGTAATGGGACCGCAACACGCTAACCGTTTACAGGATTTACTGCATCAAGTGTTTGATGGTAATCAAGTTGTGGCAACTGAGCCGGTGCATATTATGGAAGATATTACTAAGCCGCGTCGGGATAGTAAAGTCACAGCTTGGGTAAATGTAATTTACGGTTGCAACGAACGCTGTACTTACTGTGTAGTTCCTGGGGTGCGGGGGGTGGAACAGTCGCGGACACCAGAAGCCATTCGGGCTGAAATGGAAGAGTTGGCAAGAGAGGGTTACAAGGAAGTTACTTTACTTGGTCAAAATATTGATGCTTATGGACGAGATTTACCAGGATTAACCCCAGAGGGTCGTCGTGAGAATACTTTGACGGATTTGCTTTATTTCGTTCACGATGTACCTGGTATTGAAAGAATCCGATTTGCAACTTCTCATCCCCGTTATTTTACAGAGAGATTAATTAAAGCTTGTGCGGAGTTACCCAAGGTTTGCGAGCATTTTCATATACCCTTTCAATCGGGAGATAATGAAGTTTTGAAACGCATGGCACGGGGTTATACCCATGAAAAATATCGTAGAATTATCGATAAAATTCGCGAGTATATGCCAGATGCGTCACTTAGTGCGGATGCTATTGTTGCTTTTCCCGGAGAAACGGAAGAACAATTTCAAAAAACAATGCAGCTAACAGAAGATATCGGTTTCGATTTATTAAATACAGCCGCATATTCACCACGTCCCAATACACCAGCAGCAGAATGGTCAGAACAATTGAGCGAAGAAGTCAAAAGCGATAGATTACAGCGATTGAATCAGCTTGTGAACATCAAAGCAGCAGAGCGATCGCAACGTTATATGGGACGTATCGAAGAAGTGTTGGTAGAAGATGAAAACCCCAAAGATCAAAACCAAGTAATGGGGCGTACAAGAGGAAATCGTCTTACTTTCTTTACCGGGGATATTAATCAACTCAAAGGTAAATTAGTCAAGGTGAAAATCACTGTGGTGCGTCCGTTTAGTTTGACTGGGGAAGTGGTGGAAGTAAGGGAAATTGTCAGCGTTTGATTACGGATGAAAAAAACCGCAATGACGCGGAGGACGCAGCGAAAAGTGTGGTCTTGGGGGTTTCCTCCATGAACAACTTTTCAAGACAGAGACAAGAAATAAAGAGAAATAGTAAATTCCAATTTCAAACTAATGCTGAAAAAGTTATTCTGGCGCTGTTTTGTAATTATAATTTTATGCTTAATTGGAATCGGATTAAATAGCCAATCATCTACAGCTACCCTTCGTCAGCATCATGATGCACCGGGAGTACTACGCTATCATTCCCAGGTATCTATTAAAGATAAGCAAGAATATACTTGGCAAGTATTACTTTTTAAAAAGATTAATCCCGGTGCTAAAACAGAGTTAAGTTTAAGGTTGGTAGGCTTTCCTGGTGTGTTTGAGTTTGCTCATCCTCATTCATTAGAAATCATTACAACCGGAGGTAAATTACTTAGTGCAGATGATGTTTACGCTTCTTCATCCCCAGCACCAAATGTTGGAGAATATAATTTAACTGATGTTTTACCAAAATTAACTACAATCGAATCATTGCAATTAGATTTACCATTATTAGGTAAACAAAAGAAGATTTTAGAAATTCCTAAAACTGTTGTTATTGAGTGGCAATTATTAGTAACTGAAGTTGATTGATGATTGATAATAGATAATTCTTAATTTGGTGGTAACAGTGCCTCTCGTTTCAAGGATAAAAAATCAAGTTAATCCCACAATAATTAAAATTTTATCCAAATTGCAAATTCAAATTGATTAAGTAATCAAACTATGTGAGTGATACGTTTGAACTGACATTCCCTGTTGTTAATGAAAAAAAACTATTGCGCTCACACAATAATTAAAATTTCAAAATCGAAATTCCTTAACTAATTTAGGTCTTTGACTGATACACTTGAACTTCAATCCCCTTTATTAACCAGCGCCTATGGTTCATATAAAGCGCGTAGAACTCACGAACTTTAAGTCTTTCGGTGGTACTACTTCCGTACCGTTACTGCCGGAATTTACGGTGATTTCTGGTCCTAACGGTTCTGGTAAGTCAAATATTCTTGATGCATTACTGTTTTGTTTGGGACTTTCTAGTTCCAAGGGAATGCGTGCAGATAGACTCCCGGATTTGGTGAATACCAATCAGGTGAGTAAATCTCGTGCGACTGTGGAAGCTAGCGTTACGGTGACGTTTGATTTGTCCGATTATGATGCTGATACTTTTGATGACCAGCAGATTGTTTCTACGGTTGTTGTAGATGATGATGAATCCGACGAAAATCAGGAAGATTGTCTAGAAGAAGAGGAAGAAGAACAGGAAATAACAACCGCAATAGAACAAGAGGAAGAAATTAGAAACCGTCGTGAACAAATCCGGGCTAAACCTGGTGAAGAATGGAGTGTTACCCGCAGGTTAAGGGTGACAAAACAAGGGACTTATTCTTCAAGTTATTACATTAATGGTATTGCTTGTAACTTAAATGAGTTACATGAAGAGTTAAGCAGTATTCGGATTAATCCAGAAGGATATAACGTTGTTCTGCAAGGGGATGTAACCAGCATTATTTCGATGAAATCTCGCGAAAGAAGGGAAATTATCGATGAATTAGCGGGCGTTGCAGCCTTTGACAGAAAAATTATTCAAGCGAGGAAAACTTTAGAAGAAGTTAAAGAGAAAGAAGATAGCTGTCGAATTATTGAAACGGAATTAACGGCTCAGTGCGAAAGGCTTTCCCAGGATAAAGCCAAAGCCGAGAAATATCAACGATTGCGAACCGAATTTCTAGAAAAGCAGAAATGGGAAGTTGTCCTATCATGGCGGACTTTACAAGGACATCAGGAACGATTATCCCAGCAAATTCAAGATGGCGATCGCCATTTTTCAGAAAATACCCAGCAGTTGGGTGTGGTGAACAGCAATATTGAGCAAAAAAACCAAGAGCTTGAGCAATTAAATGCTCATGTCAAAGCTTTGGGTGAAGAAGAACTTTTAACGGTACAGTCGCAGCTAGCAACTCAAGATGCAGAATACAAGCAAGTTCAGCGTCGTCAACGGGAATTACAAACGTCTCTTACGGAAGCTGTTGTCAAAACAACCCAAACTCAGCAGGAAATTCAGCAATATCAGAATTCTCTGACACAATACGCGCAGCAGAAAGATGCAGAAACGCAAAATACCGCATCCTTACAACAAGAGCGCGAGTCAATAGGTCAAAATTTAGAAAAATCTCGCGAAGCTGCCACAAATATTGCTTCTGCATCCGAAGCTTGGGTAGTACAGCAGACAAATTTAAACCGTCAAATTGAAACTGTACTGCAAACTTTAGAACCCCAACGCACCGAAAGAGCGCAGTTACGGGAAAGGAATAGTCAGTTACTCGCTCAAATTCAAGAACAAACTGAGTTAGTGCAAAATTTAGAGCCGCAATTAGCTGAAAAACAAACCCAGTTAAATCAACTTGAAGCCGATTCTAATTCCACCGTCACACCAATTCAAGATTTAGCGGAAAATTTAGCCGCAACCGAACAGGAATTACAAATTCAGCAGCAAACTCAAAAGCGGTTGTTACAAGAACAAAGAGATAAACAGCGAACTCTTGATAAATTAGAAGCCCAAGCCCAAGCACAACAGGAAGCTCAGGGAACCCATGCAAGTCAGATTATTTTACAATCAGGATTAAGCGGTGTGTGCGGTTTGGTGGCGCAATTAGGAAGGGTAGAGCCGAATTTTCAGTTAGCATTAGAAATTGCCGCCGGTGGACGTTTGGGACATATTGTGGTAGAAGATGACAGCGTTGGTGCGGCTGGGATTCAATTACTCAAGCAAAAACGCGCCGGGAGAGCCACTTTTCTACCTTTGAATAAAATTCGCTCGCCGCGTATTTCGGAAGCTGCTAACCTGCGTCACGCAAATGGTTTTATCGATTATGCTGTAAATTTAATTGATTGCGAACCCCGTTACGATGATGTATTTGCTTATGTTTTCGGGAATACGGTGGTTTTTGAAACCGTGAATCAAGCCAGAAACCATTTGGGACAATTTCGGATTGTAACTTTAGAAGGGGAATTATTAGAAACCAGCGGTGCTATGACTGGTGGTAGCATTACACAGCGATCGACGTTACGTTTTGGTACTGTAGAGACGACGGAATCTGAGGAAGTGAAAGCTTTAAGAAACCGTTTGGTAGAAATCGAGCGAGTTTTGCAACGTTGTACGGAAGCAATCAATACTCTTGAAAAAAGAACAAAAGAATTATCTGCCCAACTTACTGAAACCCGACAAGGAAAAAGAGAACAGCAGTTGCGAGGAGAACAGTTAAAAACAGAAGTCAAGAATTTAACTAAACGGGTAGAAGATGCCAAAAATCAACTATCACAGAATACAGAACGTTTAAATACCGCTCAATCACGTTTGGAAATATTAGAAAGGGAATTACCGACACAAGAGCAACAATTACAACAATTACGTCAGGAATTAGCCCAGTTAGAAGAATCCCAAACCCCAAGCGAATGGCAGCAAATTCAAGCCACAATTAAAAGTCAAGAAATTCTGTTACAGCAGCAAGATGCAGCTTTGAGAGAACAAACAGAAAAGTTAAAAAATCTCGAAGTTCAACAGCAAGTATTGCAAGAAAAAATTACTGATGCAACACGACGAGTTGAAGAATACCAACAACAGCAAGTAAATCAGCAAAATCAAATTAATAATCTTAAAGAACAAGAAACAACATTAATCGCAGTACTAGCCGAAACTCGTCAACGCATCCAGGAAATGGAAGCCAATTTAGGTGAAGAAAAACAAAAACGCGATGCAGTAGAAGCACAATTGCGACAGTTATTATTACGTCAACAACAGTTGGAATGGGAAGTGCAAAAACTGCAAGAAAGCCAACAAAACCGTCGTGAAGAATTAGACCGGGTGTTAGCAGAATTACAAATAATTTCCGGAGAATTACCCAATCCTTTACCGGAAGTACCAGAAAAAGTCGATTTAGAAGAACTCCAAAAAGAATTAAAATCCCTTGCCAAACGTCTACAAGCGATGGAACCAGTCAATATGTTAGCTTTAGAACAATACGATCGCACTCAACAACGTTTAGCAGAACTCAGCGAAAAACTCGAAACATTAGAAGCAGAACGAACCGAATTATTATTAAGAATTGAAAACTTTACTACCTTACGACAAAGAGCTTTTAAAGAAGCATTTGACGCAGTAAATGAGAACTTTCAATCAATTTTCGCCGTACTTTCCGACGGTGACGGTTACTTACAATTAGATAATCCCGAAGATCCATTTAACAGCGGCTTAAACTTAGTCGCACACCCCAAAGGAAAGCCCGTACAGCGCTTAGCATCCATGTCAGGGGGAGAAAAATCATTAACAGCATTAAGCTTTATTTTCGCCCTGCAAAGGTATCGTCCATCGCCATTTTACGCATTTGATGAAGTAGATATGTTTTTAGATGGGGCAAACGTAGAACGATTAGCTAAAATGATTAAGCAACAGGCACAACAAGCACAATTTATAGTTGTAAGCTTGCGTCGCCCAATGATAGAATCAGCCGAACGTACAATCGGAGTAACCCAAGCCCGAGGAGCTTATACACAAGTTTTAGGGATTAAGTTAAAAACCGACAATACATCTGCTTGATCGATCTGTTAATAATAGTGTATAGATAAACCGGATTCGAGATCGGGACTCGGTATAAAATGACCTCTGAACAAATTATTCGGCGCTCGGACATTTTAAACACCCAAGTCATCACCCGCGACAACGGGAGAAGACTTGGTATTGTCAATCAGTTGTGGGTTGATATTGATAGACGAGAGGTTGTGGCACTTGGTTTACGAGACAGCCTGATCTCCGTTTCTGGAATACCACGGTATATGTATTTAGGCAGCGTTGACCAAATCGGTGACGTGATTTTGGTTGGCAACGAAGACGTAATCGAAGATATAGACACCCAACTTTACAGTAACCTCGTTAACTGGGAAGTAATTACCGAAGCTGGGGAAGTGTTGGGTAGAGTACGCGGCTTTAAATTTGACGGTCTTAACGGTAGCATAAAATCTATAGTCATTGCTTCTTTAGGATTACCCCAAATACCTGAACAAGTTCTCAGCACCTACGAACTATCAATGGACGAAGTAGTCAGCGTCGGTCCGAATCGACTGATAGTATTTGAAGGGGCAGAAGAACGAGTAACTCAATTGAGCGTTGGTATACTAGAACGTTTGGGTATCGGCAAAGCACCTTGGGAGCGCGAAGAAGAAGGTTACAACGTTGCTCCTCGTACCATAGCACCATCCAATCAACTACCATCGGGAGTACCTTTAGAAGCACCGCAGCCCAGAGTCCGTCGTCCAGAACCCGTAGCAGAAGAAGTTTGGACAGAAGACGACACTTATGAGGAAGCTCCCCGTCGTCGCGCAATGGAAGCACGTCCTTACGAAGAAACCGTCCGCTACGAGGAAGAGCCAGACGACAACTGGAGCGAAGCAACGGGTAAAGATAGGTATCAAACACCATCACCCCAGCCTTACCCAACTGCTGCATACGAAGACTACGAAACCTACGACGACGACTTAGAAAAAGACGCTTGGGAAGAAGAGGAAGCACCAAAACCAATTATTATTCCCAAGAAAGTTAAAGAAAAACAACCAGAATATGAAGAAGAAGGCGGATATTAGGAGTTAGGAGTTAGGAGTTATTTCTGGCTCCTATTTTTTTTAGTAGTCAATGTAATATTGTAGGTTGGGTTGAACGTAGTGAAGCCCAACATAATCTAGAGATTAAACCAAATGATTCAACTAAAAACAATATAAAATACCTAACAAAACAACGCGCTTCATCCAAAAATTTATGTTGGGTTACGACGCGATATAAATTATAAGGTTAATCATTATCTTTTCGTGCGTCTAACCCAACCTACAACTACAACTATAGTAAAGAATTATTGCAGAGTAATCCCATATACTAAACTTTACTCATTTAAATGCATATGCTGTTTTTACTGTCACCTATATATTAGTATGACGGATTAAACCTGTACCAGCAGTACAGAACTCATAAATGAGACAAGGATGACAGAAGAAAATCGCAGCGCCAGCCTTGGGGGTAGTGCTGATAGTAGCGCTATTCAAACTGGTGATGGGAATACTGCGACTATTACCATCACCAATTACTATTACCGCGAACAGACAACAGTAATACCTGTTGAATCTACTAATGCTGCTGATGACAATCTCCTTTGCCCTTATCGGGGTTTGTTTCACTTTGGTCCCGATGATGCGGATGTTTTCTTTGGACGTGAGGTATTTGTACAAGAACTATTTGTTGCAACTCAAAACCGTAACTTTATACCCGTGTTGGGTGCGTCGGGAAGTGGAAAATCTTCGGTGGTGTTGGCTGGATTAGTGCCAAAACTACAAAATGAAGGTCATTGGTTATTTACTCATTTTCGTCCAGGTTCTGACCCTTTTTATGCCTTAGCTGAGGCGTTAGTTCCACTTTATACATCTGGCGATTCTACTACACAGATAGTTCAAACTAGCAAGCTAGCAAAATCCTTGGGGAATGGTGATATCACTCTTCCTAATATACTTTCCCATATCCAGCGCCAGCATCCCAATCATCGGGTGTTGTTGATTGCAGACCAATTTGAAGAAATTTATACTTTATGCGCGGATAATAAGATTCGTCATAGTTTTCTAGATACTTTATTAGCCAGCTTTCAATCTTGCTCTGCTCAATGCCAATATAATCATGTGCTAGCTGCAACAATGCGGGCAGATTTTTTGGGAAATGCCCTCTCCTATCGTCCATTTGCAGATGTATTACAAAATGCTGACATTAAGCTCGGACCAATGAACCGTGAGGAACTTACACAGGTAATTGAAAAGCCTGCTGAAAAATTGGGAGTAGGTTTTGAAGGAGGACTGGTGGAACGCATTTTGAAAGACGTGGAAGATGAACCGGGAAATTTACCTCTTTTGGAGTTCGCATTAACGGAATTGTGGAAACGGCGAAGAGGTAAACAGTTAACTCATGCAGCTTATAAGGAAATTGGTGAAGTACAAGGTGCCTTGGCTCGTCATGCTGATGAAAATTATCGTAAATTGAGTAAAACTGAGCAAGAACAGGTACAGCGAATTTTTATCCAATTAGTCCGTCCAGGAGAAGGTACAGAAGATACGCGACGATTGGCAACTAAAGCCGAATTGAGTCAAGCAAGCTGGGGATTAGTAAACCAGTTAGCGGATGCGCGATTAGTGGTAACAAGTCGTAATGCTGATAATCAAGAGACAGTAGAGGTTGTCCATGAGGCATTGATTCGTAACTGGGGTGAATTACGGCAATGGATGGACACAGACAGGAGTTTTCGGGCTTGGCAAGAGGGACTGCGTTCTCGAATACATCAATGGGAAGAGACGCAAGGGGATGAAGGGGCATTGTTGCGGGGTGCAGCGTTGGCGGAGGCGGAAGAAAAGCTCAAACAGCGTCAAGATGACCTTGCTCAAGCTGAGCAAGAGTTTATTAAGAAAAGTATAATACAGAGAGATAGGGAACAAAACCAACGGGAACGTGCAAGATTTGGGACTATTTTAGGACTGACCGTGGGTTTGGTCTTAGCCTTGAGTCTTTGGTTTTCTTGGTGGCAATGGCAGCAAGCAGAAAAACAAAGACAATGCTATAAATCAGTGATAAAGCAAATGAAAAAAGAGACCATCCAAACAAAAACTCCAACAGAAGATCGAAGGTGCTGAGAAAAATTCTATCTATACTGAAGCACTTCCCAGGTACTAAGGGAAACTGCCGGAGTTATTAAATCTCCTAAAATTTCCCCACTTCCTTTCATTACTCCAAAAGTTGCACGTTTGGGTTGAGTTGTCGCAGGAGATATAATTACTAATGGTTTGCCCTCATGGATAACAGTTAAGGGTGTTTTAGTACGTTGTACTTCTGTAAATAATTTCTGGAGATTTTCGGGTAATTCGTTGCTACCAATTTGTTGCATTTTTGGGTTTAATAGCTTGGTTCATCTTTATTAAGTAGTCGTGCAAAATTAATTGTACATTGTCCGAAGGCAGATAGCGGAACCATGCAACCGCAAAGTGCTGCGATTGCTTCGCTTCCCTCGCAATGACATTTTGAAATAAAAAATACCACCATGAAAAAAATCCTCATCCTCTCTTCTAACCCCAAAAACACAAGCAACCTCCGCTTAGATGAAGAAGTGCGGGAAATCAAAAAAACACTCCAACTATCTCCCCATCGAGACGAATTTCAAATCATCACTGAATCAGCCGCACAAGTTGACGATTTAACCCGCTTTTTATCTCACCATCAACCGACAATTGTTCACTTTTCCGGACATGGTACTGGTACTGATGGATTAATCTTGGAAGATAATTTTGGACACCAACAACTTGTCAGTACCCAATCTTTAGCAAAACTATTTGATTTATTTCAAGAACAGGTTGAATGTGTTGTACTCAACGCTTGCTATAGCAAAGAACAAGCCGCTGCAATTCACCAACATATTGATTGCGTGGTGGGGATGAATAAAGCCATTGGCGATAAAGCCGCGATTAAATTTAGTGTTGGATTTTATACTGCTTTATTTAGCGAGAGAGATTACCAAGATTGTTTTCAAATGGGTTGTGCTGCCATTGATTTACAGGGAATTCCCGAATATGCAACCCCAGAAATTAAAATTCGACGACGAAGTTATCAAAAGTCAAAAGTCGAAAGTCAAAAGTCAAAAAATCCAGCAGAGACGGTGCCTGTAAAAGCTAATAAGAACAATCATATAAGTAACGACAATAAAAGCGGACAAAACCGTTCAGTTTCCATTGGGGGTAGCGTTACTGGTAGTGCAATTCAAACAGGAGATTACGACAGTGCAAATATAAATTATCAACAAGTCAGTTTACCCGCACCCGAAACCGTCAACATCCAAGCAGAAATTAACAGCTTACGTAAAATAATAGGGAAATTAGAAACCTCAGACCGTCGTAAAATAGAAAATGCTTTTGAAGATGTTCAAGAAGAAATAAAAAAACCACAGCCAGATAAAGATGAAGTCGGTGAAGCCTTAAACCGAGCTTTGAAATATGCCAAGAAAGCTGAAGGGTTTGCTTCCGTGGTAGAAAAACTCCAGCCCCATTTAAGTAAAACTACCGCTTGGCTGGGTGATAATTGGCATAAATTGCTCGGTTTGGTTGGTTTAACAATTTGATGTTGGAGAATTGATAATTCTCAAAAATCCAAAACATCTAATTTTGTGTACTTGCTGAAAACTTCGCAATTTGCTAAGATTATTCCATGTCGCAATCATTCGTATTGCTAGCAACCATCTTTAGAGGATGTTTAAGAAGTTGTAAATAAAACTCGTAAATTTTCAGATCCCCTTAAATCCACGCCACTTGCACATTCAGGGAACTTGGTGCAGCAGTGGCTCCCCTTAAAAAGGGCAACTTTAACCCCCCTTTTTTTAAGGGGGAAGGGGGGATAATCTGAAAGCTGGGCTAAAAACTATACTTTTTAAACATCCTCTGACAGTCATCTTTAGAGTTCAATTAATTTAAAAAGGAATTTAAACAATGTTTTTTATAAAAAATAAGGAAAAACTTTATAAATGCGTATTATTTCAGAAACTAGACTTAAGGAAGCTTATGAAAAGTATTCTGATGCTGAAGCAAGCATAAAAACCTGGAAAAAAATTGCGAAATCACAAACTTGGAATAATTTTAATGATATAAAAGAAAATTCTCCCTTTTCGCCTGATAAAGTTAAAAACTTCGTTGTTTTTAATATTGGAGGCAATAATTATAGATTAATAGTTTATGTAGACTACCAAAAAGGAATCATATTTATACGTGACTTCCTGACTCATGCGGAATACGACAAAGATAAATGGAAAAATGACGAATGGTTTGATAGCTAATACGAGCTAGCATTATTCTAAAATAGAAAGAAGATTGTATTAGACAATTTTTCTTTCTCCTGAAAACAATAAATTAATGGCAAATGTCATACACACAAAATACCTACACAAATTTACTTGTATCTTTCCCTCCACGTCCTATAAAGTCAGAAGAAGACTTAGTAAAGATTCAAAATATTGTTGATAGCTTGCTCGATAAAGAAAAACTAACAGAAGACGAAGAAGATTATTTATATTTACTAGGAATGTTGATTGAAGAGTACGAAGGAAAACAAGACTTAGTTCCAGATATTTATGGAATAGAGCTTATCAAAGCTTTAATGGTGGAATTAGGGCTGAAACAAAAAGATTTAATTCCTATTTTTAAAACTGAGTCTATTGTTTCTGATGTACTCAAAGGGAAACGAAAAATGACGGCTGAACATATTCAAAAAAGTGCAGAAATGTTCCATCTTTCACCTGCTGCATTTTTTCCTAAGAATTAGTTTGAAGTAAAATCTTAATAAATTAGGCTCATCAGTAGTTAGTATGCTAAAAAAATAGTAAAAAAAGGGAAGAGGGAAGAGGGAAGAGGGAAGAGGGAAGAGGGAATAAAAAATAGTATTTATTCTTAAAACCGATTAATAAAGCTAATTTTTAAAGCACAGTAAGAGTTTCAAGTTTTTAATTTTTATTTTTAGCATACTGTGTACTGAAGAACCATAAATTACTACTGTCAAAAATCCAGAACATCCAAAGATTCTTCAATTTCCAAATCTAAAATCTTTTCTCTCGTATCCTTATGTTCTTGCACTTTTCCAGCTTTCTGATATAAATCGGCTGCTACCTGAAAATCTGCAACTGCTCCTTGAGTATCTCCTAATTCATCCCGCAGGTTTCCCCTATTGATATAAGCATCCGCATCATTGGGATTGATCTTAATTGCTTGAGTATAATCTGCTATTGCTTCGGGTTTATCTCCTAACTCATAAAAAGCATTTCCCCGATAAAAATAAGCATCCGCATCATAGGGATTTATTTGAATTGCCTTAGTAAAATCTTCAATGGCTCTTCTATAATCTCCCAAATCGCAACGTGCGTTACCGCGTTTTTTGTAACCAACTGCATCATTAGGACTGATTTCGATTACCTGAGTAAAAACTTCGATCGCTCGTTGATGATTTTTGCGCTCATTTGTCCTATCCCCGTCTAAAATTACCAACCCTTTTTTAACTCTTTCCTCAGTGTTCTTTGCGTCTCTCTCTTGAAAAGTTGCTCCACTTGGGGAGACCCCAAGACCGCACTTTTCGCTGCGGTTTTTATTTCCGCAATCTTCTACCAAAAGGGGATTAATTTTTCTTGCTTGAGTATAATCTTCAATCGCACCTTGACTATCTCCGATAATAGAACGTACATCACCACGGTTTTGAAAAGCTACCGCATCGTAAGAATTGATTCTAATTGCTTGAGTATAATCTTCAATTGCTCCGTAATAATCTGCTAATTGATATCGCGCTAAGCCGCTTTTAATATAGGCTTTGGCAAAATTAGGATTAATATTAATTGCTTGAATATAATCTGCGATCGCCTTTTGATAATCTTGCAAACAGTAAAAAACATTACCGCGTTTGTAATAAGTATTAGCATCACCATGATGAATTTGTAACGCTTGACTATAATTTTCAATGGCAGCATCATAAAGTTGTTTTTCCCAACATTCATCACCCTGCTGAATATAAACTTGGTTTGAATTCTCTTCGATTTTTACTTGAGTGACAAAATTTTGATTTATTGACTTATTAAATAATTGCTGCCCAGGAAAATTCGGAGAGATATAATTAGTCGAAGCCTGTAAATGTTCCAAATAACAACGTAACCCACCAGCATAAAATAACTGTTCTATCCCAAAAGAAATTTTACCAGTTCTCAATTTAATCATTTCAGTTGGTAAAAACCCAGCTAAAACCAAATGATATTCAGATTGCGCTTCATTTACCTCTTCTTGAATCAAAACGCAAACAATCACCGCATTTTTTTGTACTTCATCAACAGAAACCGACCATCTAACCTTATCAAAATTACCGTGACGAGATTTAACTTCAATGCCAATTAAAGGATTATTAGTTAAGGTAAAATCAATATTACCATCACCGCCGAAGCGTTTTTCATAATCGACTTCAGTAATAAAATCAGCCAACCTTTCCTTAACAACTTCCTCACCCAATTTTCCCTTCAGATAGCTAATAAAAACATCGCGCACTAAAGAAACACGCTTGTACTTTTCAGCCATCACCCAGCAAAAATTTCGTAGCTGTTTTAACCTGTCTCCGGAAATTACAGTTAATTCACTGTACTGAGCAATACTTTCACAATGCAGCAAACAACCATCAGCTAAGCGCTTGATAAAGTCCGATTGTAAACTTCGCAGTACGTAACTCCAATCCATTTATAGTTCTGCGAATTTTGGGATTTATCTATTTTAGTTTAGTATCAACTCTGGGTAAAGATAAAGGTAATTGTACTTATGTAGGGAGTAGGGAGTAAAAAATTAACTCTTAACTTCTAACTCCTAACTATTACTGCATTCTATCTATCGTCCGATACTGAACGGCTTCAGCAACATGATGAGGCTGCAAATTTTCATCACCAGCTAAATCTGCAATAGTTCTCGCTACTTTTAAAATGCGATCGCTAGCTCTGGCTGATAAATTTAATTTTCTAATTGCCATTTCTAATAAGTTGCGAGATGCATCATCTAGTTTGCACCATTTTTGGAGATGACGACTTTGCATTTGAGCGTTACAGTTTAAAGTTTTTTCTTGAATAAATCGCTCGGATGCTCTTTTCCGTGCAACTAAAACTCGCTCTCTAACTGTTTCCGATGGTTCCCCATTGGGTTGCTGAGTAATTTCTTCAGGTTTTAAACGATTCACGGCAACTTGTAAATCAATTCTATCCATCAACGGACCTGATAACTTGCCCCAATATTGTTCTCTTTTATTCGGCGAACAGGTACACTGCTGTAGAATATCGCCATAAAAACCGCAAGGACAAGGATTGGTACTCGCTACCAAGGTAAATTGTGCGGGAAACATTACCGATTGTTTGGTGCGGGAAATGGTAACGTGTCCATCTTCTAAAGGTTGACGCAGAAATTCTAAAACATCTCTTTTAAATTCTGTTAACTCATCTAGGAAAAGTATGCCTCGATGTGATAAAGAAATTTCACCAGGACGAGGATAACCACCACCACCTACCAAAGAAGGACCACTTGCCGAATGATGGGGGCTGCGAAAAGGGCGATCGCGAATTAATGTACCGCGATTTTTTAATAACCCAGCTACCGAGTAAATCCGGGTAACTTCTAAAGATTCATCGAAGCCTAACGGAGGTAAAATATCCGGTAAACGCCTTGCTAACATAGTTTTACCGCTTCCCGGAGGACCGACAAAAATCAAATTATGACCTCCAGCAGCAGCTATTTCCAAAGCCCGACGTGCGTGAGCTTGTCCTTTAACATCTTTTAAATCTAATTTATGAATAGCTGTTGCGTCGTGTGATGCTTCTATTTGATCAAGTTCTACAGGTTGACAACGTGCGGGATTATTCAAAAAATTAGCGACATCAGAAATATTCTCAAATCCATAAACCTGTAATCCCTTGACAACCGCTGCTTCTTGAGCATTGTCCGCAGGTACAACCAAAGCTGTAATCCCCATATTTTGCGCCGCAGCTGCAATCGGTAAGACACCAGCCACCGGACGCAAACTTCCATCTAATGAAACTTCCCCCAGAAATAAAAAATCTCCCAACAAATCGCCATTAACCTGATCGGAAGCCGCTAAAATACCTACACTAATCGGTAAATCGAAACAAGGACCTTCCTTCCGCAAATCAGCGGGAGTCAAGTTAATTACAATCTTTCGCATCGGGAAAGCAAAACCGGCATTTTTTAAAGTTGCTTTGACTCGTTCTTTTGATTCCTGCACCGCACTATCGGGAAGCCCTAGCATCACAATTGCTGGTAAACCCCCAGACACATCCACTTCCACACCCACCTTAATCGCATCGATGCCGACAATTGATGCACTCCAAACTCTTGCTAACATTTTGATATCAAACCTGAATAAAACGTTTATTAATCAATTTTAGGAACTAAAAATCACATTGTCTTGCCTATTCTTACCCAAAATAAATGTAAGTTAGTTGTGAGTATTTTTGCTATTTTCTTTTTTAATTAATTAGCCCACATCCGGTGGGCTTTGCTTGTATAGCCCCAGGATGAACGTCTGAGGGTAAAGATTACTTAAAAAGTTTTTATTTTTAATTAATTTGTAAAAAAGCAGTTCTTTGCGGAATTGAGCAATCTGTTAATGTGGTTAACAAATAGAACTCTATCTAAGATGCTGCGGTGTTCGGAATAACTGCATAATTTTCTGAGTTCTTGCTGTATATGTATTAGCCAACCGTTAACTGTCAGCAGTTAATAAAAAATGTGAACAGAAAATAATTTTTGAATACAATTCGAGCTTTTGAGCCGGGAAAAGATGAAATACTTGATTAGCTTGTTCAAATCGAGTTAGTTTACATGAATTTTCAAATAATACTTATTGCCCTAATTGCGATCGCGATTGGGGTTGCTGTGGGATTCTTAATTGTCTCCTTAATTGCTCTGAGGCGACAGCGTGAAGTAGTGGATAGTATGGTGTCAACCAATACTTTGATTGGACGTTTGGCGGTAGTTGAAGTTCCTTTTAGTTCCACCGAAAAAGGAAAAGTACGATTGATGATTCATGGTTCAATCATAGATTTCACTGCAATTACCGAAGAATCCGGATTTTTTAACAAAGGCGATCGCGTTTTGATTGTCGAAGCCAGAAGAAATCAAGTTTTGGTCGTCTCGGAAGATTCGCTTAACAGTTAATAGTAAAGGAGTTGGTGAGGGTTATTGCTAGAAAGTCGAACAGTTCTCTTACTCCAACTCCCTAATCCAAAATCCACAATCTAAAATCCAAAATTCTTTTTATGAATTCCTATTTTGAAAATAATAATGTGGCTGTAGTACAAATTGCTCAAGTTCCAGTTAGTACTCCGACTAGAGTACAAATGTCTAGGATTGATGGACTTTTGGCTACTAGTATTCCTATCGCTTTGGCTATTTTTGCTGGTGTCACAGCAGTTTTGTTTTTGAAATCGTTTTTGTGTATTTGCAAACCGAATGAGGTGGTAATTATATCGGGACGCAAATATAAAGCTAAGGATGGTCATCAAATTGGTTATCGCGTTTTACCGGGGGGACGAGCGATTAGAATCCCGATTCTGGAAACGATTAAACGTATGGATGTGACAACTATGCCGGTACGGGTAGAGGTGACAAATGCTTATTCTAGAGGAGGAACACCCTTAAATATTCAGGCGATCGCCAATGTGAAAATTTCTGGTGATCCGAACATTGTTGGTAACGCTATCGAGCGCTTTTTGGATTGTGATCGTTCGACGATTGCTCGTGTTGCTCAGGAAACCCTAGAAGGTAATTTACGCGGTGTCGTAGCGACTTTAACACCGGAACAGGTAAATGAAGATAGATTGCAATTTGCTGAACGTATTGCTTCGGATGTCAGTCGTGATTTGATGAAGTTGGGTTTACAAATCGATACGCTGAAAATTCAAAGTGTTTCCGATGATGTAGATTACTTACGTTCTATCGGTCGTAAATCTATCGCTCATGTCATTAGAGATGCGGAAATTGCGGAATCGGATGCGATTGGCGAAGCTGAACGGATTGAAGCTGAATGTCAGCAACAAGCGGAAGTTGCCAAAACCCAACATCGCATCATAGTTGTGGAAAAGGAAAACGAATTACGTCAAATTAAAGCCAAACTAGAACAGCAAGCTAAATCGGAAGAAGAAATTACCATCGCTGCGGCAAATGAAAAACGAGCTAAATTTGAACAAACTTTACAAAAAATTCGCGCCGAATTAGAAAGATTGCGTTTAGAAGCGGACACCGTATTACCAGCAGAAGCCAAAGGTCAAGCTCAAGAATTACTAGCACGCGGACAAGCCGCAGCCTTATCAGAAAATGCTTTAGCTGCTGCCCAAGTCAATGAAATATTTGCTCAAGTATGGAATCACACTGGTGTTGATGCGGGTGAATTATTTATGATTCAACAGTTAGAAATGATTCTAAATCAAGCAACCCAAATTCCCAGAAGATTGCAACTAGAACATATCAATGTGGTTGACAATGGTGATGGAAAATCTCTCGCTAGTTTAATGAAAGTTTATCCAGAAATTCTCACTCAGTTTCTAGAAATGATGAATCAAACTTTAGGAATTGATGTAATCGGAACCCTCAACCGCAGTCAAGAAAGACGGTTATTAGCCTCAACTGAAACCTTGGATTCATGAGAAGTCGGGTTTTTACAAAGATTGTCTGGTATTAGGGATATTTTTCCTCAGAGCCAGACTTCTTACACAAATTACAAATTGCGATATATGGAGATAATAAATAATGATTGAACTAATTGGATTACTATTAGGAATTTTTGGGGCTGGGGCTGGTGCAGGTTTTTTAGTAATTAAAAATTTGTATCATATTTGTCCACCCAGTGAAGTCTTGATTTTCGCTGGGGGAAAACGTCGTCTTGCAGATGGTCGGGAAGTTGGTTATCGTTTAGTCAAAGGTGGTAGTAGTATCCAAACTCCCTTGTTGGAACAGACTTATCGGATGAATCTGACCAACATGATTATTGATTTAAAGGTAGTTAATGCCTATTCTAAAGGTGGTATTCCTCTAACAGTTGAAGGTGTTGCTAATATCAAAATTGCTGGGGAAGAACCAACAATTCATAATGCTATTGAACGGTTGCTTGGTAAAAGTCGTAAGGATATCGAAAAATTAGCCCAAGAAACATTAGAAGGAAATTTACGCGGAGTTCTCGCTAGTTTAACACCAGAACAAGTTAACGCGGATAAAATTACCTTTGCACGGACATTATTAGACGAAGCCGAAGACGATTTAGAAAAACTGGGTTTAGTTTTAGATAGTTTACAAATTCAAAATATTTCTGATGATGTCCGTTATTTAGATTCTATCGGTCGCAAACAACAAGCCGAATTATTACGGGATGCACGCATCGCTGAAGCTAAAGCTCAAGCCGAATCTATAATTCGTTCCTCCGAAAACGAACGAATTACCGCTCTGCGTCGTATCCAACGCGACTTAGAAATAGCCAAAGCCGATGCCGAAAGACGTGTCCGTGATGCCTTAACCAAACGAGTTGCATTAGTCGCTGAAGCTGAATCCTTAGTCGGTGCTGAAATTGCCCGTACCCAAGCCGAAGTCGCCGTACAAACCGAACGGATTAAACAAATCGAACAACAACTCCAAGCCGACACCATCGCTCCCGCAGAAGCAGAAAGTAAGCGGGCGATCGCGATCGCCAAAGCCAATGCTGCTCAAATTATCGAAGACGGTAAAGCTCAAGCCGAAGGTATCCGTAAACTCGCCGAATCTTGGAAGAGTGCCGGAGATAGCGCTAGAGAAATTTTCTTACTGCAAAAACTTGATGTTCTACTCAAAGCAATGGCATCCAGTATTCCCGAAGTCAATGTTAAAAATATCACTTTTGTTGATGCCAACAGTGGTAGTCCCGCTACCCGTATGGCTGCCTTCATTGAACAACTACGGCAAACCACAGGTTTAGATGTAACAGAAATACTCAAACGTCTCGGAGAAGGTCAAGCCATCACCGCCAATCCCCATGTAAATTTAAATGCGATCGCGAAGAAGTAGGGATTTCTAAAAACTTAAGCTGCTATGCAGCTAAATTGAATTTTAATCTTGTGGTCTCATTTAATAATGGGACCTCTTTGATTTAATTTTTTATATTGCTTTGATATTGCGTTCAGCGATGCTGCTTAAGAATCGCGATGTTCTAGAGGTAGAATAATTAGTTTTTAAAAATACAAAAATGATTGTGAGCTATAGTCTTTCTATATTTTAAAAAGACTATTTTTTTTTGAAGAGTATTTTGATTATTTATAGATACTTTATTCTGTATACAAATAAAAAAATATTAGATATATATTTTTTATTAAACGGTGAAAATGCATTTTGAAGTGCTATTTTGAAACGAGTGATTATATATATTTGATTTATTAATGCTAATGAAGTTTTCTCAATTTACTTTCCTTCTGGGATGGTTTTACCTTCTTTTGTTTTGTTTATGGATGTTACTCCGCATTATTTTCTTTGATAGTTTCTGGTGGTTAGCGTTAATTAATACTGTAGCGCTATATATATTTGTGCCATTAATTATATTCTTACCGCTTGTAGTTTTATTACGTAGATGGCGCTTATCTTTGGGACTTTGTTTCCCTTTAGGTATATTTATTGGTTTGTACAGTTCTTTTTTTCTACCGTCTTTATCGGCTCCTGTTCCTCATAACCAAGAAACTATCAAAGCAATGACCTTCAATATGCTTTTTAATAATGATGATTATGATTCAATAAATAAAATGGTGGCTGAAAATAATCCTGATATTATCGGTTTACAAGAAGTAGCTCCGCAAACAATACCTATTTTAATTGAACGTTTTACTAAAGATTACCCTTATCATGCTTTCCATCCTGTTGAACTTTCTCATAATGTAGGTATTTTAAGTCGCTTTCCCATTGATAAATTTATCACTTTACCTGCACCACCGATACAACGAGGAATCCAAGTAACACTCCGCTTAAATAATGGAGAACCTGTAGAAGCAATCGTTGCACATTTGACTCCAAATTACCCCCACTACAAATTTTTTAAGTTAGCTAAATATTGGTATACAAGTCGCGCTGCGGAAGTATCTTATTTAACTAATATGATAAAACAGTACAATGAGCCGGTAATATTCATGTGTGATTGTAATTTTACCGATACATCAGAAACTTATTCTCAAATGCATCATGTAATGAGGGATAGTTTTCATGAAGCGGGATGGGGTTTCGGACATACATACTTAAGTCCACTTTTTCCTACTTTTAGGATTGATTATATATGGCATACAAAACAACTTCAAGCAATAGATGCTTATGTGGGGAAAGAAGCAGGTTCAGATCATCTTCCAGTAGTTGCGAAATTGCAGTTAATTAAATAAACCTCCACCATGTTGAAATTTGGAGTTTTGGATTATTTTGTTGTGCCATTGCCACTAAGGAAGCAATCACAAAATTTTGGCAATAAAACTACAGTTTTCAAGTTAGATGAGGTTCAGAATAAATTTTTAAATAACTAATTACTTGTGGGATATTTTTTTCCCTCTAAAGTTCCATAAAGTCATTAATGCAACTGCTGCTAAAACTAACATAAAACTACCTCCGGATGCGTAGGTGTTAGCTAAACCTAATCTAAAACTTAGGGGTTGGCTCAACAAAGGTGAGAGAAACTGTCCTAAAAATAACGATGTTGTCACCCCGCTTAATATTTTTCCTCGCATTTCATCGGGTGTGACAGAAGTCAAATAAAAATTCATATTCGGCATTAATAAACCCAAACCGGAACCTGCAATAGCTAACCCAAACAAGACAATTGCATAATTTTGCCCCAAACTAATAAAATAATAACCAATTCCCATATTGAGAAAGGCAATCCCGTAAATGGCAATAAAGCTGAGTTTGGCTTTGATTTGTCTGTATAATAGCGAAGCTATTGCTGAGAATAGAGTTGCTAGTGCGATCGCCATTCCACTTTGAGATGCACCCGCATTAAATAATTGTTTGAGATAAAACGGTAGTTGGACGGGAATTAAATAAAATACAATTTGGGTCAGTATACCAATGCCATAGGTGATAATGATTAAGTTAATTGGTAGCCTTTGAGGAGTATCTGTAAACATTCCTGGATTTAAGTTTACAGGTTGGTTACGTTTTGGTTCTACTAAAAAACTGAAAGCGCATGGTACAAGTAATAGGGAGAATGAGTAAATACCGAAAGGATAGCGCCAATTTTGGTCAGCAATAATACCACCAAATGAGAGGAAAAATACCCCTCCCAACCCCATAAATGCGGCTTGTAATCCTAAAAACTGCGCCCGTGCTGCTCCAATATAGTAATCTGCAATTAGGGTTGTAGCGGTGGTCATGATTCCGGCAACACTAACACCTAATAATGCCCGCCCCATGAGAATTAAGTTCAAACTATTGAGAATTAAACCCGAACTTCCCGCAATTCCGTAGAGAATTAAGGCGATAATTAATAAGGGTTTACGTCCAAGTTTATCGATAATAATCCCAACTAATGGCGCACCCAAGGCAATGAATAATGCAGGTAAAGTTAGGGCTAATTTGACTAAATAATCAGCATTTTCTATGTTAGCAAAATGTTCCTGCATAGCAGGTAAGGATGGGGCAATTGTCGCACCTGACATGACTGTGAGGGTGCTAATTACTAATAGAGTAATTTTGGTAGAAATTGAGTTAGTATTTGAGTTTAAAGTTGCTTGTTTCATTAAATTTTAGAGTGTGATTTAACTATTCGCAAAAGTGGGAGATATGAAATATCTAAAAATTCAAAAATTAAAATGAAAATACTGTCCGCAATGTCCCACTAATAATCCTCCCGTTATCATCTTGATTGCTGGGATTTGTGACAATTTGCAGTAATGGTGTGAGGCGAATATTGTCATTCACTGGCAAGTTATAAAAAATTTCATAATTAGTTTGTGTACTATTTCCCACCGCACTTTCAATAAATGGTTGACCAATTGCAAAACCCAAAATACCTCCTTTGACAAATAAATCTTGTAAGCTAAATCCTGCCATCCAATAATTAGGATTAATGTCACCTAAGCTAGTATTTGGATAACTTGCATAACCATAGCGACCAAATATACCAATTTGTGAATTTAAAGAATAGTCAAAATTGACACCAACTCCTTGAAAACTGCTCCCAAATACTTTTCCACTACTGTATTGCAAACGTACATTGAAAGCTTTGCTGGGGGAATATTCTAACTCTGTAAAACCTTGATAGGGATCTCCAAATAAACCTCCATCCGCACCACCTCCAGCGTTAGGAAATAAACGAATATTTTCTGAACCTCCTCCTCCAATTAATCGTTGATTGTCTGGTAGTTGATTTGTCGCATCTCCCGCTATATATGCGGCTCGTAGTTTTACAGAACTACCTTTGGGATGCCAGTCGATTACAGCACCAGCACCTCCGGCTCTAGGTAATAAAATGAAATTGTTTGCAAAAGCTTGGGTGGAAAAGTCTTTAAAGCTAACATTAGCATAGCGATTTTTATCAACAAAATCGGGTGCAACTAATGCAGAACCAATGGTAACTTTTAAATCAGGATTGGGGGTGAAAGTATAATATAAACGAGCGAGACTAATTTGATTATTTCGTCCTTGAATTGAGTAATCTAAAACGCTACCAAAATTTGGTTCTAGAAAACCTGTAGCACTATCATTTGCACCATCACTTCCGGTTACTAAGCGAATTTTGAGTAAATCTGTCCCTTTAAAGCTGCTATTTAAATCCAAGCTGCTGCGGTAAATGAAGGTTGGATTGGGGTCATTTTCACTAATTACCGCACCTCTCGGAGCAATGATTTTGTCTCCATCAAATTCACCAGCATTAACTGCTATTACTACCTGTCCTGTTAATTTGGTAGTGGTGGAGAATTGATTTGCTGAAAGTTCTACATTACTGGTTTCTAAGATATCAATTCTTGCGCGCAAAGTAGCTAATTCACCTGCAAACTCTTTTTGCAGTCGTTGTAATGTAATTAAATCTTCAGGGGAGACTAAACTTTCTTTTCCCGTACTAATTAATTCATTAATCCGGTTTAAAGCAGCATTCAAACCAGCAGCAAATTCATCACGAGTAATCGCATTTTGACCGCGAAAGCTTGCGTCGGGATAACCAGAAATTACACCGTAGCGCTCTACTAGCGATCGCAATGCTTGAAAAGCCCAATCGGTGGGTTGGACATCTTTTAATTGACTGACGGCAGTAACAGGGATAAATTCATTGTTGGTATCTGCAAATGAGGGATTCATGATACCCAATGAACCCATCAAGATTCCAGAAAAAGATAAAAACCGGACTTTTGGTATTAATTCCACTCTGTTATTAATGCTGTTAATTTTGCTTTGGCTTCTTGCAAAGATTGCTCCCGCACATCACCTTTCATCGCTAAATTTTCGGCATTAACAAAGTTAATATCAGTTACACCCATTAAGCCAAAAACAGTTCGTATATAAGGTTCTTGAAAATCAAAATTCGCAGCAGGAGTTCCCGCAGGAAAACTACCACCCCGTGCAGTAATTACCAACATTTTTTTACCAGTTAATAAACCGTCATAAGCACCTTCTTGATTGACAACAAAAGTGCGTCCAACCCGACAAACTTGGTCGATATATGCTTTGAAATTTGCGGGAATGCCAAAATTGTACATGGGGACGCTGAAAATATAGCGATCGCATTCAACCAACTCATCAATTAATTCGTTGGAAAGTTGCAGTGCAGCAGTTAATTCTGGGGTGTGTGTATCTGGGGAAGAAAATGCTGCTGCAATCCATGTTTCGCTGACTGGGGGAATAATTTGATGTCCAATATCTCGGTAAGTAATTATCGAGTCTAGATGAGAATTTTTCCAATTTGCCACAAAGTCATTTGTTAAAGTCCTTGAGTGAGAACGTTCTCCTCTAGGACTAGTATCAATATGCAGAATTTTTACCATCTTTTTGACCTTGTACCCTAAAAACTAGATTCAGCATTTACCACATTCTTTAATACTCTAGAATAATGCCTGTTTTCTAGTCCAATACTTTCTTTGCTAGTAATCGATAGCTTTTAAGCATGAATCAAAATATAGAATTACGTCACTTGAGATATTTTTTAGCTGTAGCCGAAGAATTAAATTTTGGTCGTGCAGCAGAAAGGTTAAATATTACCCAACCATCCCTCAGTCGTCAAATTCAAAATTTAGAAAAAGAACTTTGTATTATACTATTTGAACGTAACCAACGTCAAATAAAATTAACTGTACCAGGTCAAATTTTCCTTATAGAAGTTGAGCAAATTCTCGCTCGTTTTAATCAAGGAATACGAATAATCCACAGAGCTAGTCGTGGAGAAATTGGTCAATTAACAGTTGGATTTCAAGGCTCTTCTGTGTATGACATTATACCCATTTCCATTAAAGAATTTCGTGATCGCTTCCCTGAAGTGGAGGTAATCATGCAACCGATGGAAACAAGCAAACAAGTAATTGCGATCGCAGAAAATAATCTTGATATTGGTTTTGTCATACCCCCCATTACCGATGCAAATTTAGCGGTGGAAATCTTGCTGCAAGAACCCTTGGTATTGGCTTTACCAGACAATCATCCTTTAGCTGTACAAGCAGAAATTCCCATTACTGCACTTGCTAACGAACCGCTAATCTTAGCATCTCGTGACAGAGGTTGTGGGTTACACGAGCAAATTTTCGATATTTATCAAAGAGTAGGTTTACGTCCAAATGTGGTTTGTGCAGCTAGAGAAATGCAAGTGATGTTAGGATTTGTAGCTGCGGGAATTGGTATTTCCTTATTACCATCCCATGTGAAAAATTTTCAACGTGCTGGGGTTGTTTATCGCGTACTTACTCCTGATGCTCCAATAGCGGGATTAGGTATTACTTGGAAAGCCGAAAATATGACACCAGTATTATCAGCATTTCTGGAAATTGTTAGGGACATAGCAAATACTTCCTCCCTTTATCCCGATAGCGATCGCAAGTGACATCGGGCTGACTAAATATATTAGACATCGACCGAGTTTAATTATGCGTTCCCCAAAACCCATGTAGAGTAGAGACGTAGTAATGCTGCGTCTCTACATCTTTTCCGGAGATGTCTATTGGAATAAATACCCCCCTTTTTCTTTCGGTTAGTCATTTAATGACTCAATTCCTTGTTCTTTAAGCCTAGCTAATCCATCTTTCATTGTTTTAACTTGCTCTGGGGAATGTCCTTGCCAAATTGTAACTTCGCCAACAACCTTAAAAGGATGTAGTGAACGATATGATTTTGTTGGATTGCCAGGGAATTTTCTGTCAGTTAAATCAGGATCGTCTTCAATAAGTCCTGTTGGTTCTACTAAATATATTCTTTCGCGTCCTTCTCCAAAAGCAAGTTCAGCACCCCAGATTGCGGCATCTAATGTTGCTGTCAGGAAGATATATTTAGCTTTTTTTCTCTGTCCAAAATTCGAATCAAAACCAACTTCGATAAAGTCTCCAATCTTTAGAGAAACCTTTGTTCCATGAAAGAATGTCTGAGAAAATGGCGTTGCCTTTGGTTCATTTAAATTGTTCTTGCTTTGATTATTTTCCATTGGAGTAATTTACCGTATAACTTGTCCTATTTTTCTTCCTAGAAGCAGATGCGTCTGGACAATATGGTGATTTATGTCCATTTATGGGTAAATTTTAGATTACAGTTATCAGCCCTTGATTGATTTATTTGCTTGCTGAATTGTTCTTTACAATCATAGCTAACAGTGAAGTTGTGCGGCGGCAGATAACCAATGATTTTTTACTGATTGGTTGGGTATATTCAAGCTTTGAAGATTAATTTTGGATAAAATATAAGTTAGAAGACAATTAAATTACATGGTTTCATCGGAGACTAACTATGACAGTAACCTTAGCTAAATGGAGCATAGAAGAATATCACCAGATGATTGCTGCGGGAATATTTGATAATCGTCGAGTTGAATTACTTCGGGGAGAAATTGTAGAAATGTCACCGCAAGGAAAACCCCATGCTTATTTTAGTACTGAAGCAGGGGAGTATTTAAGTAAATTATTAGGTAATCGTGCAAAAGTTCGTCAAGCAAAGCCAATCACGCTTCCGAACAATTCCGAACCTGAACCCGATATTGCTATTGTTGAACCTTTAGGACGCGAATATTTAGAACATCATCCTTATCCGGAAAATATTTTTTGGTTGATTGAGTATTCCAATTCCAGTTTAGAAAAAGATTTAGAAACGAAAACTAAAATCTATGCTGAAGTAGGAATTATTGAATATTGGGTGGTAAATCTCAAAAAAAGACAGTTGATTATATTTCGACAGCCATCAGATGGAGAATATGCTTCAAAATCTACCGTAACTGAAGGGACGATTTATCCATTAGCATTTCCGGATGTTGCTGTATCGGTAAATATGATTGTGAGTAATTGACTGATAATTTGAATTTTTAATCCAATAAAATCTCAAATCTCAAATCTCAAATTTAATTGATTTTCATGCTCAAATCCAACCATTTTGATTGAGTAATCGGCGCACTACTGGATATATAATCAACCCCAGTTTCAGCGATGGTGCGAATGGTTTCCAGGGTGACGTTGCCGGAAGCTTCAATTTTCACTTTATTATTATGCTGACGAATAATTTCTACAGCTTCGCGCATCATATTCGGTTTCATATTGTCTAACATAATAATCTCGGCTTGATATTTCAAAGCTTCTTCTACTTGTTCTAAACTTTCTGTTTCCACTTCTATAGTTAAAGGATAAGGTATTCGTTGTCGAATAGAAGTTATTGCTTTACCAATTCCACCGGCAGCTACAATGTGGTTATCTTTAATCATCACCGCATCATCTAAACCCATACGATGATTAATTGCACCACCTACTTGAGTCGCATACTTTTCTAAAATTCGCAATCCTGGTGTAGTTTTGCGGGTATCGACAAATGAACTAGGTAAATCTGCAATTTTTTCTACATACTTTCGAGTTAATGTTGCAATACCACTCAAACGCATTGCTAAATTTAAAGCTACTCTTTCCCCAGTCAACAAAGCATCAAGAGAACCTTCGATTTTTGCGATCGCAGTTCCTGACTGACAATATTCTCCTTCATTCACCAATGTAGTAAAACTAACTTTTTCATTGAGAAGTTGAAATACTCTCCTTGCGATTGGTAATCCAGCAATGATTCCGTTCTCTTTAACTGTCCACTGCGCTAACCCTGATGTTATATCTTGAATTAACAGACTTTGGGTAGTGCGATCGCCCCTTCCAATATCTTCTCGTAACCAATCTTTAAGATAGTCATCCAAGATTATAAATGAAGGTAGTGCAGGGGTTATAGGTTTCATAAATAAAATTACTTGGTTAATATGGCTTTCAGTGTCCCGACTTTTTTAGGTAAATAAAAGGCGTTCGGATGGTTGCTACACAACTAAAATCCATCTCGTTATTCACACAAGTGAAGTCATAAATCGGGATTATTCAGTGATATCTGATGCTAAAGACAAGGATTTTGTATAAAAACCGGCTTCATGCAGGGTAAATCCTATGTGTAACATTTGTTGGTATTTCTTTCATAACTTTATTATGCGTTATCTAGCACTAGCTACAGACTATGATGGTACATTAGCAACACATGGTCATGTCAACGATGAAACCATAGCAGCATTAAAGCGTCTACGTTCTTCTGGTAGAAAATTAATTTTGATTACTGGTCGTGAGTTAAATGATTTATAAAGGGAAGGTTGAAAACCCTGTGACTTTAGTCCAGGGATGAAAACTGCATAAAGGCTTTTAAGCCTCAGTCATTTATGGTACGATTTTATTAACAGGAACGGTAACCAACCTGTATAAAAACCCAACTGCCTAGCGGCAATCTGTACCTTGACAACTGAAGATATGGGGTTCTATTCCATAGTTTTAGTTCCTTCCCAGGAATAGGTAAAATCTTCATGGGGACTAGACGTTCAGAATTTAAATCAAACAAATTTTTGGAATAATCCAACTACCGAGGGGCACTCGGAAAGTAACGCTTGGGGAGAGAACCACCTCTTGGTTAGATACCGCAAGGGGTCTAGTCTAAGTGGACTCATTGAATCAAGAATCTCCGTGTCTTTAGACCGGAGAGTGTCAATAAGAGCATTCTCTCAAATAGATTTATTTGATATTGTAATAGCGGAAAATGGTCCTTTACTATATGTACCTGCGAATCATCAGGAAAAATTATTAGCTCTAAAACCACCGCAAGAGTTTGTGGATAAGCTACGAGAACGTGGTGTCAATCCTTCAATAGGAAAAGTCATTGTAGCTACTTGGGATAAACACGAGGCAACGGTATCAGAAGTTATTAACGAGTTAGGATTAGATTTAGAAATCATTTTGAATAAAGGTGCACTTATGATCTTACCGACTGGTATCAACAAAGCGTCAGGTTTAGCAGCAGCTTTGGAAGATATGCAGTTATTACCAGAGAATGTTGTTGGTGTTGGTGATGCTGAAAATGATTTAGATTTTCTTAATGTGTGTGGAATCTCTGTAGCAGTAAATAATGCATTACCAGTAGTGAAAGAAGCTGCGACTTTTGTAACAAAGAATAGTCGTGGTGCTGGTGTTACGGAGCTAATTGATAAGTTAATTGCTTCGGATTTATCTGAATACCAACTTTGAGATATATCATCGTTTGTGATTAGGGCAATAAGTGCTTAGGCAAAATTAATTATATGTTGTCCGAAGCGAGGAACGTTCTTCGAGCGTCTCCCTCCGGGAGATAGCATTCATCCTTCGGGGTGCGGTTCATTGCAAGGATTTCAGCGTTTTGGAATGTCTAATTAATTTTGCACAACAGCAAGCGTGATCACGCTTGCTGTCACTTTTTGACCTCTATAGTTACCACAAATAATCTGTACTTGTATAGTTTGCGGAATTTTTGGCGCGGTTACTGTTTTACAGGACTTACCCAAGTGTCACAAAACTCGGATGGTCTATCTATCTACTTGAAGCAAATGGCGTAGTGTACTCCCGCACCCTAAGACTCAAGTTTTATGGATACTCATGAGATGAATTTTTTTGATTTTCAGTTAATTGATTAATTTTGCGGAAGGTTAGCACCGAGACTTCTACTTATTCGAGTTTCCTTGGGACTTAGTTTCGTCATAATTACCGCAAATCGAATCAAGAGGAGTTTCAACCAAGCGATTTCGACTAAACCGCAAAAAAAATTATCGCCCATAACCCTTACGCAGCAATAGTTTGAGGAATCAACAAAAAAAATATCCAAAAAACTTGGAAAAAAGAGTTGACACAAACAAATTCTCTCGATACTATGTATAAGTGCCTGAGAGAGAGAGACGCGAAAGCGACGACAACTCAAGGGTTCCGAACCAAGAAAACTATATATTTGTTTGAAAGCCAG
>NZ_JADEWL010000104.1 GCF_015207665.1 Plectonema cf. radiosum LEGE 06105 | reverse complement strand
ATATTAACTTAAGTTAAAACCTGTTCTCAGAAATCAAAGCTGTTATTAACTGCATCTATTGTATGTACTAATAATGTAGTATCAGCGTAAGCGTTGATATATCGGAGTTTTTATGAGATTAGTGTCTTTGAAATCGAAAAATAGAAAATAGAAAATCTATGAAAATATTTTAATTAAGACTTAAGATTCTTTAAATACGGTCTGAGATATGGCGATCGCGATTATTGTAGAAGGTGACGACTATCGAGTGCTGTTGACCTAGGTTGGAAAATTATTTTTTCTATGACTATGTTTATAAACTTTCTCCGCTCTCTATTGCTATCGATTATTTTTAGTTTCGTGGCTCCAATAATATTTGTTGGTGGAACATTGTTGAGTTTATCCGTTGTAAGCTTGCTTCCCGGCTTAGAAACGGTGAGTGAAATTATCGTCGATCAGATATCGAATTTTCTTGCCGCTTTCGGTAGCGGTACCCCAATCCAAGGGTTACTTGTGATTTGTCTAACCTGTAGCTTCGTGGGAGCGCTTTTCGATATTTATGTATATTATCGGTGTCAAATTCTACGTTTAAACTCTTAAGTAGTGCGTTCCCTATTTTGTTTGCAAAAAAAACTGATGTTTCAGTATTCTCAATACAGAAAAATTCTGATTTTTGAATCTGAAAATAGTTGCGTGTCGATTAGTTCTGTAAACAAATCGCACTAATAAGCAAAACTGCAATTTTCTTTAATTGTAGAATATTAACAGTAGATAAATTAGATACTTAGTAATAAACGCTTTATCGTTCAACAAAAAATTTTCAAAAAAAATCAAAATACATTTAAAAATAGAAAAATTGATTAAAATTAGCTAAGGGATTCGCGTCTGCTTGATTTGTGACAACAAATTTAACGGCAGATGCTTTACGCATTTATAAATAAAAGTTAATGTTTTAAATCAAATCTATAAAATCACAAGGTTGTTTTTACTGCTCATGGTTTGGCCCTTTAAGTCAAAGTTTCGCAAACAAATCGCCAAAATTGAAGTTACTGGTGCAATTGCAGGTAGTACTCGTCAACGAGTCTTGGAAGCCCTGAAAACAGTAGAAGAGAAGAAATTTCCGGCCCTACTGTTACGGATTGATAGTCCTGGTGGTACAGTGGGAGATTCTCAAGAAATCTACAGCGCTCTCAAACGTTTGCGTGAAAAAATCAAAATTGTTGCTAGTTTTGGTAATATTTCTGCTTCCGGAGGTGTTTACATCGGCATGGGTGCTTCCCATATTGTGGCTAATCCGGGAACGATTACGGGTAGTATCGGTGTAATTTTGCGCGGCAATAATTTACAACGTTTGTTGGATAAAATTGGTGTTTCTTTTAAGACAATCAAATCCGGCCCCTATAAAGATATTTTATCTTTTGATCGGGAACTTACTGATAGTGAAGAAACTATTTTGCAAGAATTAATTGATACAAGTTATCAACAGTTTGTGCAAACAGTAGCGGAAGGACGTAATTTAGCCCCAGAAACAGTCAAAACCTTTGCCGACGGTCGAATTTTCACCGGAGAACAAGCTTTAGAATTAGGGGTTGTAGACAGATTGGGAACCGAAGAAGATGCTCGTCGCTGGGCAGCAGAATTGGTAAACCTTGACCCCGAAAAAACAGAAGTTTACACTCTAGAAGAACCTAAACCTTGGTACAGTAAATTTTTACCTGGTAACAAAGTTAAAAATGGACTAATATCCAAAATTGATTGGGTAGAATTTGAATTGTCTACCAGTGGTTTACCCCTGTGGTTGTATCGACCTTGACAATTTTTTTCCATAAATTGAGCGATGAAGTAAAAGGAAGATAAAACATAGCCATTAGTCATTTGTCCTTTATCCAACAGTGATGAATAATGACTAATGACTGATGTTTAATATCTTAAATTGGGAGGAATTTTACGTGGAATGGCGAATGCAGGCAATTCGTGGAGCAACAACTGTTTCGGAAAATACCGTTGAAGCAATGCGAGAAGCTGTAATGGAACTACTAGATGAACTCGAAAAACGCAATCAACTGCATCCAACGGACATGATTAGCGTTACCTTTTCAGCAACCTCCGATTTAGATGCTATCTTTCCAGCGGCGATCGCCCGTCATCGTCCCCATTGGGATAATGTTTCCATGATTGATGTACAGCAAATGTATGTCCCAGGGAGCTTAGAAAAGTGCATTCGGATTTTAGTTCATGCTTATATTAAATCTAGCGCTACCATAAGTCACATCTATTTACGTCATGCGTCTACACTTCGTCCCGACTGGAATTTACCTCAGCCGTTACAAGCATCACAGTCAACGATAGAATCAAAGGTGTAGAATATACGCATATTCTATGTAAAAATACTTAAAAATTATGAAGTTTGACGGTTGCGACGCTGTTCAATCTACATCTATTAGCGGAAGAATCTTTACCGACCGAGGAACGGGAGTTCGGGTAAAGCCGGAAGACTTTATGACAATTATCTCTAAAAGTAAAGAATCCCTAGTAGTCGAATCGGCAGAAGGGTTTTTTACCAAAATTTATAAATATGCAACTGCCTACAAAGGTTTTGTGTTTTTCACAGAATCTTTAAACAGGTTGCAATTTACTGCTCATACTGAAATTATACAGGCTCAAAGTATATCTAGCGAAATCTAAAGTTAGTACCACCGGAGATAGGAATTGTAGAGACGTAGCAATGCTACGTCTGTACCAGAGTTAGGAGTTAGGATACTTTTAACCTCTAACCTCCAACCTCCAACCTCCAACCTCCAACCTTATTCCCGTTTGGAATGAAAACGAATTCCTAAAACTAGATCATACATAAATTCCAAAAAGTCTTTCTTTGTGAGTAAACCTAGAGATTGATAGCATTCTTTTTCATCCAAACGGGGCTTCATGAGATGGTATGTATGTTGATAATTATACCAAGCTATAGAAGGCCATAAATGATGAATTAAATGATAGTTTTGCCCTAAAATCAAAATGTTCAAAATCGGATTTGGATAAACCCGAGCATTTTTCCAACGACTGCGTTCTACGAAGGGACGATGAGGCAGATAGTCGAAGAATAAACCAAGTGCTAATCCAACGATACCTGACGGCACAAACCAGAAATTGAGAATGTAGCCCAAGAAATTAAACTGCACTGAGATAGCAACAATAATTACTACAATCAGCCTACTGATGAACCATTCTAGGAGTTCGTTATTTTTCCACAAACGCCGTTTAAAGAAAAATATCTCGTGATAGAAAAAACGAACCGCAATTAACCATAGGGGACCACCAGTAGAAACATAATGGTCTGGATCATTTTTTGGGTCATTAACATTTGCATGATGTTGTAAATGCACTCGCGTAAATACTGGAAATGCGAAAACAAGCATCAAGGCGCTAATATGTCCCATTAGGGCGTTAATGATCCGATTGCGATGAGCAGCTTGGTGACAAGCATCATGAATTACCGTACCAGAAATATGTAAGGCTAGGACATTCATGCAAAAACATATCCACTGTTGCCATTGCCAAACCCAATAACCTAGTACAGACAGCACAACAATTCCAATAGATGCTAAAAACATTAGCACAGTGGGATTGAAGCCACCGGGGGGGGACAAAAGTTCCTTGGGGGGGATTGTCAGTGGCGATTGTGCCTCCGACATCAGCATTGTTGACTCCTTATTTACCATTTACCAAATATTTGCGAGTATACGGCACAGACTGACGAATAATAAAGTTTTATGTACCAAGATTTATCTACATTTTTACATTTATCGGTTATCAGTCAACAGTTATTCGTTACCAGCGATTAGTTATCAATCATAAAACTGAGGGGCTTAAACGTCTCAAACGGTATTTTTTCATCAAGCAGGACATAAGTTCTAAATAAAAAACAAAATTAGAATCGGATTATGAGAGAATAATTAAATCAGTTATCAGTCCGGAAGGCGTATGTTCGGGGATTTAGAACCGCAAACAACGCCTTCCACCAATTGGTGGAGGACTTAGACCCTTTCATGTAAATTGATAACTGTTCACTGTTAACTGTTCACTGTTAAAGCTTGCGAATTTAATTTGTCCTGAATGCGTTTCTAGCCACAGACAAAAGTTTAAGTTTAATCTACGATTATTCCCTAAACTAGAAGCGCTATACAGCATCCCCCTATGCAATTAAGAGATTCAGTACGTCGGACAAAAATTGTCGCTACCATTGGACCTGCTACCAGCAGCCCTGAAGTTTTAAAGGCTCTGATCGAAGCAGGTGCAACAACACTGCGGCTTAATTTCTCTCATGGAACTCATGCTGACCATCAACGTAATATTCGGTTGATTCGGCAAACAGCATTTGAATTGAACCAACCAGTGGCGATTTTGCAAGATTTGCAAGGGCCGAAGATTCGTTTGGGTAAATTTGAAAATGGATCGATAGTGGTTGCTAAAGGCGATCGCTTTACTTTAACTAATCGTCAGGTTATTGGTAATCAAGAAATCAGCTGTATAACCTACGAGCATTTAGCAGAAGAAGTTCCTGTTGGTGCGAATATTCTGCTCGATGATGGACGAGTGGAAATGCAGGTTGTGGAGATAAATAAAGAAAAAGGCGATCTGCATTGTCGTGTGACGGTTGAAGGTAAACTTTCTAATAATAAAGGCGTTAATTTTCCCGGCGTTTATTTATCTATCAAAGCATTAACCGATAAAGACCGGGAAGATTTAGTATTCGGTTTAGATCAAGGTGTGGATTGGGTTGCACTTTCCTTTGTTCGTAACCCCCAAGATGTCATTGAAATTAAAGAGTTAATTTATAGTGCAGGAAAACAAGTACCAGTAATTGCCAAAATCGAGAAGCATGAAGCCATCGAACAAATGGAAGCGATTCTGGCTTTGTGTGATGGTGTAATGGTCGCAAGAGGAGATTTAGGGGTAGAACTTCCAGCCGAAGATGTTCCTGTGTTGCAAAAGCGTTTAATTGCTACTGCAAATCGCTTGGGTATTCCTATTATTACCGCTACCCAAATGTTGGACAGCATGGTGAGCAATCCTCGTCCGACTCGTGCAGAAGTCTCAGACGTAGCCAACGCAATTCTCGATGGTACGGATGCAGTAATGCTTTCTAATGAAACTGCCGTGGGTAATTATCCGGTAGAAGCAGTAGCAACAATGGCACGCATTGCCGAACGCATCGAAAAAGAAGATATGCAAAATAAAAATGCACATCAAATAGGAGACCCCAGACGTTCGATTCCCAATGCGATTTCCCAAGCAGCTGGTCAAATTTCCGAACAACTCGGAGCCGCTGCAATTATGACTCTGACTCAAACCGGGGCTACTGCTCGTAATGTTTCTAAGTTCCGCCCTCGTACACCAATTTTGGCAGTCACACCTCACGTAAATGTAGCCAGACAACTGCAATTAGTATGGGGAGTCAAACCGTTATTAGTCTTAGAACTACCTTCTACTGGTCAAACCTTCCAAGCGGCTATCAATGTTGCTCAAGAGAAAAATTTACTACATGAAGGTGATTTAGTGGTAATGAGTGCAGGTACTCTTCAAGGGATTTCCGGCTCCACCGATTTGATTAAAGTTGAAGTAGTAACTGCTGTACTCGGTCAAGGAATCGGATTAGGACAAGGCTCAGTCAGCGGACGCGCACGAGTCGCTCATAGTGCTATGGATTTAAATAATTTTAATCCAGGAGAGATTTTAGTCGCTCCATCTACTAATGCCGATTTTGTCGAAGTCATTCGGAAATCAAGCGGTATTATTACTGAGGATGAAAGCCTTACTTCTCACGCTGCCGTCATTGGCTTAAGGCTGGGAGTCCCCGTAATTGTTGGTGTAAAAAATGCAATGCAAACCATTCGAGATGGAGCTATTTTAACTATGGATATGCAGCGAGGTATCGTTTACTCTGGTGCGGTGGGAACACGATAGATATAGTTAGGAGTTGGGAGTTAGGAGTTGGGAGTTAGGAGTTAGGAGTTAGGGGTTAGGAGTTAGGGGTTAGGAGTTAGGAGTTAGGAGTTAGGAGTTAGTGGATGGTGGATAGTGGATGGTGGATAGTAAATAAACAACCAACAACCAACAACCAACAACTATCAACCAACAATCATCAACCAACAACCAACAACCAACAACCAACAACCAACAACCATCAACCATCAACTGTCAACTAATCAAAGATATTGTTTTAATACTTCGGTAGTCGCTTGTGCTGTTTTCTGCCAACTGAAGTTATTGGCTTGCTTAAGTCCTTCAATCGAAAGTTGCGATCGCAATTGTTCGTCTGTAGCAATTTGTTGTATTGCCTCAGTAATTTCATCAACATTATAGGGATTGATGAGAATAGCAGCATTACCAGCAACTTCGGGTAAGCAGGAAAGATTGGAGGTAATTACAGGAGTACCACAAGCCATTGCTTCTAAAACTGGAAAACCAAAACCTTCCCAAAGACTAGGAAAAACCAAAGCAATGGCTTGATTAATAATTTTTGCAAGTTCTTTATAAGCAACGTAGTCAAGGAATTGTACTCGGTGTTTAATACCTAGTTCTTCAATTTGAGAATGTATCTTGGGAGTATCGCGTTTGTTAGAAGAACCTGCAAACCACAATTGGTAGTGTTGATAATTGCTTGATTGTTGTCTAAATTTAGCAAAAGCTGCTATCAGTCTGTGTAAATTTTTATGACCATCGTGTCTACCAATATATAAAAAATAGGGGTGATTTTGATGATTGTTTCTCACTTCCTCAAGTAAACGAAAATTATTTGCATCATGGGCTAATGGAATAGGTGTAATTTTATTAGCTGGAATATTGTAAAAATCACAAATATCTTTGGCTGTAGTGTTCGAGTTACAGATAATATGTTGCGCTTGTGACAACACTTGGGGAATATAGTAACGATGATAATATGTTAAGGGTGAAAGAGGTTTGGGGAATCGTAAAGGAATTACATCATGAACGGTAACAATGTAGCGACAGTTGCTATTAAGCGGTGCTTCCGGTTGTGGAGAAAATAAAAGCCTCGACTTTAACTTACGATAGATTATTGGTAATTTAAACTGCGTCCATAAAAGTCTATCAAAATGCCCTTTCGTACCTTGAGCAGGTGTAAGATTATCTGGTATTTGATAACAGTTGAAGTTTGGATAATCCCGACTTGTTAGTAATGTGGGTTGAAGATGTTGTAAATAAGGGAAAAGATTGGTAGCGTAGTTGCTTATACCTGTAGGTTTGGAAAACACAACTGACAAATTGACCAATAATTCGTTCATCTATATTACAGTTAACTTAGTACATAACATATAGAATGTAACAGTTATTGATATGATGGTTTTATCTTAATTTTTTGAGTGACTTGTTTAATATACATTAACAAACCGGATAATTTACCAAATGCGACTTTTGGTCTAATAAAAATTAAAATAAAGGCATAGATAACGAGACGAATTAATCTAGTTATCAAAATAAAATCATTAGTATATCTTTTTAAGGTTAATAGATAACTGTAAGTGCTATGTTTAATTTTTTGGAAAATATATTTGTTTGTAATTGATGAAGGCTGATGTATTACGCCAAACTCTTTAGTAACTGCAATTAAATATCCTTGATTAGCATAGCGTCTGCAAAAATCAAAATCTTCGTAATAAAGAAAGTAAGCATCGTCAAATTGGGGACAATCGTAAAAATTACGTAAATTAACTATTAGACTGCAACCGGAAACCCAATCACAAATAGTATAAGGTGCTTGTGTATTTGTTAATAAATCTTGAGTCTTAATTGTTCCCGTTTTGGCAGCGAAACTTCCCCCAGCAAACCAAATTTCATCTTTGGGAGTATGAATAATCGTACCAAGAATAGAAATTTTTGGATATGACTGGAAAAAATGGTTAACTTTTTCTAAAGATATCCCTTCAAAATAAGCATCTGGATTAATTATCCAAACAATAGCTTGAGAATCTTGGTTATAAATCCACTTCATTCCATAGTTACAAGCGCAACCAAAACCCATATTATATCCACAATCAAGAATCTCTACAGATTCATTCTTGAGTTGTCTAATAGAATTATCATCAGGTGAATTGTTGATGATTAGAGTTTTATGCTCAATATTTTCATCAACAGGTAGAGAACGAATTAATTTTGCAATCAATTCGGTTGAATAGTAGTTAACGGTTAAAAAATAAATCACGATAGCTCAATTTGACAATCATCACCAATCATAAATCGTAAAGCTTTTGGACGACGAGGTGCGAGTGTGACTTGCGCTCTTTGTCCAATTAAACTATCTATAATTCGTTGGTGAATTCCGGATATCTTAGCACCTCCCAAAACTACACTGTGTTCTATTTCGGTATCTATTAAAACTGATTTATCAGCAATACTAGTATATGGACCAATAAAACAATTTTCTAAATGACAATTATCACCAATAATTACTGGACCGCGAATAGTACAATTAATTAATTTAGAACCATAACCAATTTGTACTCTGCCAATTACTTGACTTTGAGCATCTATTTCTCCAAAAATTGAAGTTTGTAAACTGGTATCAAGAATTAAACGATTAGCTTCGAGTAAATCATCTTTTTTTCCAGTATCTAACCACCAACCTTCCAGTTGACAAGCTAATACTTGCTTTTTTTGAGTAATTAAACATTGAATAGCATCAGTAATTTCTAGTTCACCTCTTGCCGAAGGTTGAATGGAAGCAATGGCTTGGTGAATAATTTCAGAAAAGAAATAAACTCCTACCAAAGCTAAATTGGAAGGAGGAACTTTTGGTTTTTCGATTAACTCTAAAACGGTGCCATTTTGATCAACTTTCGCGACTCCAAAAGCGCTAGGATTATCAACAGTACGCAATAATATCAATGCATCCTGATGTTGCTGTTGAAATTTTTTGAGAAAATAACTCAAGTCACCTTGTTGAATTAAATTGTCACCTAAATACATCACAAAAGGTGAATCTTTTAAAAAAGGAAGAGCTACTTTTACAGCATGGGCAAGTCCTGCTGGTTCCTCTTGTAAAATGTAGGTGATATTAGCTCCAAATTTATCCCCATTTCCGGTTTTTGCTTGGACTTCTTCTCCAGTCTCCGGTGAGATAATGATACCGATATCAGTAATACCGGCTGTTACCATTTCTTCGATGCCATACCATAAAATAGGTTTATTTGCAACAGGTACTAGTTGTTTTGCGCCGGTGTATGTCAGAGGGCGCAGTCGAGTACCTTTACCGCCAGACAGAATTAATGCTTTCATAAAATTTGGGAATTGGTAATGAGTAATGGGTAATGGGTAATTGGTAATTGGTAATTGGTAATGGGGCTAATTTGAACCTTTAACCTTTAACCTCTTGAAGCATTTCTCTAAGGCTTTGTCGCCAATGAGGTGGATAAGATTCCATGACAGTGGATATTTTGGCACAGTTGAGAACTGAATAGTTAGGGCGAGTTGCAGGGGTGGGATATTCCTTCGTCGTAATTGGGATGACACGCTCAACCTTTAAAGGAAAACCTAGCTGTCTGGCTTCTTCAAAAATGGCGATCGCAAAATCATACCAACTAGCGACACCGCTGTTTGTATAATGATAAGTGCCGGTTTTTTGTGGATTTTTAACGAGTGCGGCTATGGTTTGGGCGATGTTTTTTGCCCAGGTAGGGCTACCAATTTGGTCGTTGACTACCCTTAACTCTGGTTTTTGTGAACCCAGACGTAGCATGGTTTTGACAAAGTTACTTTTGCCAAAGGAGCCATAAACCCAAGCTGTACGAAGGATAAAATGGTTGTTGCAATTGGAGCGAATCGCTTCTTCTCCTGCTAATTTGGTTTTACCATAAACGCTTAAAGGATTGGTTGGATGATTTTCCTGGTAAGGAAGACTACTTTTACCATCGAAAACATAATCAGTAGAAAGATGAATTAAGCAAGCTCGTAATTTTTCCGCTTCTTGAGCAAGAACCTCCGGGGCTAAACTATTAATTGTGCTGGCTAATTCGGGTTCGCTTTCGGCTTTGTCTACAGCTGTGTAAGCAGCAGCATTGATAATGATTTCTGGTTGCTTTTCTCGAATCAAGTCTCGGAGAGTTTCCGGTTGAGCAAGTTCGACTATGGGACGTGCTACTGCTGTTAAATTACTGCAAGTTTGAAAAGTTTTTTGTAATTGAGTACCAACTTGTCCTTTACAGCCAATTAGCAAAATTTGTTTACTCATGCGATTTATAATAATTTATCTTGAGAGTAAGATTTGCTTACAGTCTAAAATTTTATCAATCTAAAAAATAAAAGTTTAAGCATTTCTATACATCTAACCAATTAATTAAATTAATTAAGTTAATACAATAAATAAATAAAAGTCCAGTTTTATTGCCTGTTTTTCCTCTCGAACACAGTTTTTTAACTATATAACTATTTAGAGAAACAGTTTAGGTTTTATTTTTAGCGACAAATAAATATAATAGATGAAAACCCTAAACCATAGCATCATTTGATATTTTGTAAATACAAAATAATCAGTGTTTAGAAATACTTATAATTTCTACCTATTTAGTTTAGTATTTATTTTCGTTGAATTATTTTAAAATGCTGTAGATAGCCGATAAATTGGTAGTTTTAGACAAAAAGAACATATAGTCCTAGAAATACTACTTATAGTAGAAGACAAAATTTACTGTGTTAATCTTGCTATAATCTCTACTTGAATGAATAGTTAATTTTTTCTTAAAAACTTAAAGCCAAAAGCTTTATGGTTTTTAGCCACGTGGTATAGGAACCCTGACCGAAAGCAAACGTTTGCAATGTTTTTTTTGTGTTGTTCCCTAATAAACCTATGCCTATCAACTTATTTGATGCTAATTTTTATCGCTCAGCTAATTCAGACTTGAATGGCTTGAGTGATAGTCAAGCATGGTCACATTTCAAAAACTACGGCTTAGAAAATGGTCTGGAGTTCTCATCGTTAATCGATTTAGATTTTTACCGTGCTAGCAACAGCGATTTAGCCGATCTGAGCGACAGACAAGCTTACGAACATCTAGTAAATTATGGTGTTAGTCAGGGGCGCAAATTTTCTGCACTTACTGACCTAGAATTCTACCGCGAAACTAACACTGATTTAGCTAATTTAAGTAACGAAGAATTATTTGACCATTTGAAAAATCAAGGTATGGACGAAGGACGTTCGTTTTCACCGTTTTTCAATGTTAAATATTATTTAGCTGATAATCCTGATATCGCTCAAAGTGTGGGAAATAGCTATAAACAAGCATTCAATAATTTTGTAATTGAGAATTGGAATGAAGGAGATTCTTTTTCTCCAGCTTTTGATGCACAATTTTATAAAAATGCTTATACCGACTTAGCGGCTAGTTCTCTAGATAATAAACAGCTTTTGGAGCATTTTGTACTTAAAGGTTTAGATGAAGGAAGAGCATCAGCACCAGGATTTGATGTCAACTATTATCTGAATAATAATCCTGACTTGAAGCAAGCTGGTTTAAGCTACACAGATGCTTACAAACACTTTGTCAGCGTAGGTTTGCGTGATGGATTTGCTGCTAGCGAATATATAGAAATCGACTACGCTGGTAATACCTTAGATACTGCTCGCACAATAGCTTTAGACTCTGGAGAAATAATTTTTAGAGACTCTGTTGGAAACTCTGACATTGAAGATTTTTATCGTTTGAATTTGAATAATCCCAATAACAAATTCGACTTGTCAATCAATGGTTTGAGTGCGGATGCAGATTTAGAATTGCTCAACAGTAGTGGTGAAATCATCGCTCGTGCGGCTAATAGCGGTAATATCGGCGAATCTTTGAATATTAATAACTTAGAAAACGGTGCCTATTACATTCGAGTTTTACAGGGAATAGAACCAACTAACACCAACTATAATTTGAGTCTGTCTGTGACTCCAATAGCAGCCGAACCCGATGTTATAGTTTTGGATGAATCTACACCCATACCCGCTACACCCATATCTCCTGTACCCCAGTCTGGATCAACGAATAGCAGCAATCCTCTGATCGATGAAGTTGTGAGACTGACAAACTCTTATCGTACTCAGCATGGTTTACAACCTCTAACCTTGAATATGGAGTTATCTAATGCAGCTCAAGCACATAGTGAAGACATGGCTGTAAGCGACTTTTTCAGCCACACAGGTTCTAACGGTACTAAAGTTAGCGATCGCACTAAATCGGCAGGTTATCAATCTCCTTATGTCGGTGAAAATATTGCCGCAGGTTACATGAGTGCTGAAGAAGTTGTGAGAGGATGGATGAATAGTCCCGGGCATCGTGAAAATATTCTTAATGCCAACTATAGAGAAATTGGCATTGGATATCACTATCTAGCTCATGACACGGGAGAGGTAAACTACAACAGATATTGGACACAGGATTTTGGTGCTGTAGTTTCTACCTGATATTAATAATTTTGCCGCCATGATGTAGAGACGTTGCAGTGCAACGTCTTTTCACGGTTAATACTTGATTGATATTCGATACAGGTGAAACTGCATCAAGGGAAAATTTCAGCCATTTTTAAAGGTTGACCAACTGCATCTTTTGCTGAAATAATTGGTGAAGTATTTATTTGCCAATTTATATCTAAATCGCGATCGTTCCACAGGATGGTACGTTCTCCTTGAGGAGCATAGTAATCTGTAGTCTTGTAAATCACTTCGGCAACTTCCGAAAGCACCACGAAACCATGAGCAAAGCCCGGTGGTATCCATATTTGACGCTTATTAAGGGCGCTAATTTCATAACCCACCCACTTACCAAAAGTAGGAGAACTTTTTCTAATATCTACAGCTACGTCAAATATACTACCAACAACTGCACGTACTAATTTTCCCTGTGGTTGTTGAATTTGGTAGTGTAAACCGCGCAGTACATTTTGTTTCGAGTAAGAATGGTTATCTTGAACAAAGTTAAGATTAATACTCGTTTTTTCAGTAAATTTTTTGAAATTAAAGGCTTCAAAGAAAAAACCGCGATCGTCGTGAAATACTTGTGGTTCAATTATGAGAACATCAGGAATTTCAGCAGAAATGATTTTCATTGGTTTATCATTAACTATTCCTGAATTATCATTCTACTGCTATTTTGTCATAAAATTTATAAACATTAATTTAAACAAATATTTTGGTGGTTGTATTAACGTGAATTGGATGACAACAGAAGTCGGGTTTTTAGGATAAACACCTGTAATATATCTACAAATCTCAAAAAACCCCACTTCTCAACCCTAGAGATAGATAAAAGTTTCACCACACTTTACCAAGTCTACCCCTGAAACCATCAAAGGTTCCAAAGGTACAAGCCCATATTTTGAGCAAAACTAAATCTGGTTCGTAGCGGATAATTCTAATGATCATATTCATCATAATTTTGAATCTATGGATAAGACAAAAATGTAACATCCGCTTATTTGATTGACGAGTTTCAAAATAAGTATGATTTCGACAAGCATAGTAGTAACGAGATGGCAAACAAGTAAAAGTTATAATTTGATTATTTATTTTAGATAGTCTATCTTTAACTTGAGAATAATTACCAAGACGATGGGACATAATTGTGTTTTTAACTACAATTACTTCGTAGCCTTGATGTCTAAAATTCATGCAATAGGTATAGTCTACTGCATCGAGAAATAAATTTCCTTGAGGAAGTTCGACGGATTTAGCTGCATTTAAATTAACAAGGGAACCGGATGTTATGACACCATCACAAGTATAATAATCCTTGATTTGTGAGTGTTCGGGTTTGGGTACAAATTTGTAATCTTGAAAAACATATCCGGGAAATTCTTGTGAGGTATTAATATCGAGTATTTGAGGAGCAATGATGCCGATATGATGGTTTTTGGCGGATAATTCTTGATATTTAGTTAATAAAATTTCTAAGCTATTGGGTAATGGTTGGCTATCTTGGTCAAACAGCCAAATAAAATCATATGCTTTTTCTATAGCCCATTTTATAGCTATTTTTAGTCCTCCATCAACTCCGATGTTTTCGGGATGAAATTCAACTTTGATATTTTGATAGTTTTTTTCTGAGATAATTGGGGTTTGGGAATTATCTACAATAAATATTTCTGATATTGAGTATGATTGATTTTGGATTGCTGCGATTGTTTTTTCAAGTGCTTGTTTATCTTGATAAGCGGTAATATAGGCAGCTATTTTGTAGTTAGAGTTTATAAACATAAAATATTACAAATTCCCAATTCTACAACACGGATTAAGACGGATTACACTGATTTCACGGATTTTATTACTCGTTAGTAATTATTAATTAGCTATTCCCTATTGCCTTTTAATGTTTGAAAATACTAAGATAAAAAACCGCAGAGACGCAGAGAGCGCAGAGAAGAAAAAGAGGGAGGAGATAGGTGGTTTTATTCTGTAAAGAGAGGAACTTTAAATAAGTTTTTATTTTCCATAATTTGCTTGATTTTATTGCTGCAAGTTGAGTATGAGCAATTTGTAGTTCTTGTAATAATATTTGTGGATTATGTTGTTGAATATAAGATGGTTGAAGGTATAGTTGGGTTTGATTAAAGCCAAATAGCATTTCAGATGTTTGGTGTTTTTGAGCAATATCAGCAAATTTATGAGAGAAGTATTTGGCAAGATTTAGTGCATATTGATTAGTCGTATTTATCATGGAATTGGGATGTACTCTATATGCACTTAGAACTTTGGGAATTAATTTACAGGAATAGTTCGATTGAGCTAATTTTAACCAAACATCATAATCATCCCATCCAAACCAACCATATTCAATTAAATCTGTAGAATATCCTCCGATTTTGAGTAAGATTTCTCTATCAAATAGTGCCATTGCATCAATGTATGGGTGTTTGACTAATTTTTTTACATCCCATTCATCACAAGAGATTCTATTTAATTCTTTTCTAGTATCGTTATCAAATCTACTAATTTCTCCGTAGACAGCAGCATATTTTGAAGTTTTAATTTTGTTGTAAAGAGTAGATAAACAGTGGGGATAAATCCAATTATCAGCATCTAAAATAAAGACGTAAGGAGAACGAGCTATTTCTAAACCAATATTTCTAGCATCGGCTAAACCAGTATTAAACCACTTTTTGATTAAACATATTGGTAAGTTAGATGTTTGTTCTGCTTTTTGCAAATATTCTTCAACTAGGATTGTTGAATTATCAGTGGAACAATCATCAATTACTAATACTTCGATATTTTCCGGTAAATTAGAAATATCTGATTGAGATACGCTATCTAAACATTCGTAAATATATTTTGAGTAATTATAAAGGGTAATTACAATAGTTATACAAGGATTTTGACAATTATCATATGCAAAATTTGATTTTAATTGCCAGGGATTAAAACCTTTCTTTTTACAAAGATTAGCAGCCTGTAAGCGCGATAAAAATAATAATCTTTTTTCTTCTAAATTATAATCAGATGTTTTGATTTTTAAAGGTTGTGAAAGTGTAAGTTGTTGATATGTCTCTTGCTGAAAAAATTTTTGTTCTAATTCTTTGTGATTAGCTAATATTTGAGCATGACGATAATTTAGTTCTTCTTGAATAGATAATAATTGATATTGCTTTTCGTAATTAATCATTATTTAACATCCTTAAAAAAAACTAATTTAATACTTTACCTGGCGACTAGAAGTCGCGTCTACACAAACAAAACCCGCCTGCGCGGGTTATTGGTGATACCCCTATTCCCTACTCCCTACTCCCTATTCCCTTTTCAAACCAAAAAAATGCTTGATTTGAAACCAACTTTGACGTAATTTCCAAAATTTACTGGTTTCCATTGCTTTGATAATCTGCTGACAATGTTCCCATCCGGAATGGGCTTGTTGTAACTTAATTTGACTTTCTTCCCATTGCTGTTGTATTTGTTGAAGCTGATTTTGTGTTTCTTCAAATTTTATTCGATATGAGTTCAGTTCAGTTTGTACTTGTGGAAATTGAACTTGAGTATGTTGTAACTGAGTTTGTACTTCTGCAAGTTGTACTTGGGTTTGCTGTAATTGAATTTGTGTTTTCTCAAATTCAGTCTGTGTCGATTTAAGTTTAATTTTAGATTCTTGTAACTCTATATGCAAATTATTTAATTGAGTTTCCGAATGATTTAATTGCTCTACAACTTCAATATGTTTTTTAGATAAAGCTGCATATTTACTTTCTAAACAAACAGGATATCCTCTAATAACAAACTGTAATGTATCCGCATCTTCATCTTGTTCTATTTCCTGAGTAACATTTTTATCAAAATATATTTTTTCAACTCCTGGGATTAAATCGGAATTAGAATAAATCGGTAATTTTGTTCTTTCAATGACATCTATCAGGTATCCCGAATCTTCAAATAACTGCTCGACTGTTGTACGAGTAAAAAATCGCAAATGAGTATTATCTAAAATACCTAATGGTTGATATTCAAACTTTCCTTGTAATAAAGCGAGTCTAATAGCACCATGAGCAATGTTGGGTATGGAAGCAATTACATATCCTTTTGGTTTTAATAAATTACGAGTTTCTTCTAATATTTTCCACGGATTACGGAGATGTTCTAAAATATCCCCAAATACAGCAACATCAATTTTTTCTTCTAATATAGTTTCAGATAAAATATCATTCAAAGATACAAAATCTAAATCAGCAATAATAACTTGTTCGCAATATTTTTCAGCAATTTTTGCAGCTTTAGAATTGACTTCTACCCCAATAACTTCACAACCTCTATTAGTCAGTAAACGAGCAAAATAACCTGTAGCACAGCCAAAATCAATCACACGCTTGTTTTCTCCTATCAAGCGCAACATTTTCTTTAGACTACTATTTTCATCTAAATCTGTTTCTAATAAATTGACTAATAAAGGATAATCTTTTTCGCGATCGCAATTCATAGCCCGCCTGCTTTTACTGGTAAATTTTGCTGCAATATTTTGACGCTGATTGGTGTATCTACTAAAGCGTGAATTCGCTTCCCCGTATCTGGTGGTAATACTTGAAAAACCATGGCGTTATCAATCCAATCAAAAGTCATTGCTGTATAGTTTTCTGCACCAGCTATTGTCAAACTATAGGAACTAGGGCGCAATGGTAATTGAAATGTAAATTCAACTTGTAATTTAGTTCCTGGTGCTAATTTTCCGATTGGTTGGTTTTCTTCAATTGTATTACTCCCAATCAGTTCGTTACCGTTTTTATCACATACAAAAAAGCCGATAATACAACCTTGTAACTGTTGATAAACTTGTACTTCTACAACTAATTTTACTTGTTCGTTAAATCCAAAAATAGGGCTTTCATCGGCTTGTTCTCCCCATTGATTAAATAACTGAATATTTTCAATCAGTGCTTTACGATTTCCGCGACGAGATGTATTTTGCAGTTGATGATTTTCTTGATTAGGTTGATGAGGTAGAGTTGTCTTATCATCAATATTAGCTTCTGGAGTAACTAATCCTAATTCAGTTTCTGTCACCAACTTCATGTATTTGATAATTACATCATTGGGAGTTCCACAAGCGTAAATCTTACCGCTATCAATCATTACTGCGGAATTACATAATGTTTTAATAGCACCCGAATCATGGGAAACAAACAACGTAGTCACACCATTATCCATCAAATTTCGCATTCGACGCATACAGCGATGTTGGAATACAATATCCCCCACAGCTAACGCTTCATCTACTATCAAAATTTCCGGATCGACATTCACCGCAACAGCAAAAGCCAAACGGACAAACATTCCGCTAGAATAGGTTTTTACGGGTTGTTCGATAAAATCCCCGATATCGGCAAAAGCAGCAATTTCATCGAATTTATTCTCGATTTCTTGTTGATTTAAACCTAATAACCTCGCGTTAAAAAATACATTTTGTCTTCCGGTAAATTCTGGATTAAAACCACTGCCAAGTTCTAATAATGCCGAAACTCTACCCCTAACAACTACCTCCCCGGTGGTTGGTGTTAAAGTACCTGCAATAATTTGTAATAAGGTACTTTTACCGGAACCATTGCGTCCAACAATTCCTACAGTTTGTCCTTTTTTTATTTCTAAATTAATCTCTTGTAAAGCCCAAAACTGCGAAGTTATGCTTTTACCTGGTAATAAAATTTCCTTTAATTTATCTACCGGATGAGCATACCTTTGGAAGCACTTTGAGACATTTTTTAAACAAATTGTGATGTCTTCACTCATGATGAAGGCTGCTAATTATAAAAAACCGACACGGTACTCGTTCACCCTGTTTGAAGCTGGTTAAATGCTGCTGTGGTGCCAGTTTTCTATTTATTCCAGTTGATTGTAAATAGTTTTATTTTGTGAGAGTTGCCAATTTGCCGAATTGTTTTTAGGAGTATGTAAAAGGGTGATGGTGGATGATTGAAGCATCAGGTTTGTTTTATATTTGATAAGTAATATGAATATCAGTACCAATTTTTACCTAATTTGCCTTGAAAACCATCAACCGTACCTTTTATGGAAGCCCATATTTTTAAACTTCTCTGCTCAGATTCATGGAATAAAATCAAAATAATAGTGTGAATTAAATATTTAATTCGTCGCAAACAACTAGTTACTCGATACCAACCTTTTGCATAACGAGTCGTCAAATAAGTATGATTGCGACATATATAATAATGTCGTAAAGCAGAATATTGTTGAAAAAAGCGCTCTTTATGGAAAAATTTGACTTTGACGGGATTGCCAAATTTATGTTCTAGTATAGCTTGAGGAACTATAAAATTATGATATCCATTTTGTTTAAGTCGTAATCCATAATCCATATCTATACCATCAATAAATAAATCTATCCGTGGTAAGGGATTTTTTTTAGCTGTTGCTATAGGTATTAAAGAACCAGAAGTAATGGGAGCATCACATTCATATGGATAATCATTGTTATTATGCTTACATCCCGTAAAATGGTCTTTGACAAATATTGCACCTTCAATAACTTTATTTGTTCTAATATCAATAGAAACAGGAGCAATTATACCAATAGAATAGTTTTTATTGAGGCTTTCTTCGTAAGTATTTAAAAGAGTTTCTAAACAATTTGGTTGAGGTATACTATCTTGGTCAAATGTCCATAGAAAATTATAATCATGCTTAATTGCAAATTCAAATGCTATGGCTAACCCACCAGAAATACCTATATTGTCATGATGGTACAAAATTTTTATATTACTATCAGTATCATTTTCATTGACAAATAATATATTTTTTGAAGAATTATCTACAACTAAAACTTGTGTGAGTTTGTGTGTTTGGTTCCAGATTGCCCTGATACAGTTTTTAACTGCTTCCGGTTCTTCATAAGCAGTAATGTATGCTAAGACTTTATATCTATTTTTGATTAATCTATGAGGATGTGATACATACGACATTGCAAATCAATTGTTATTAAAATTTGTACATAGGAGTCCTATATAATAACTAGTTAATAGTTTTAATAGTTAATCACCTCGGAAAGAATATTTATTTAATAAGTTTTCAAATTGTTGACACATATTTTCAAGCGATAGTTTTTCAACTAATTCATATCCATTCTTGGCAAGTTTATACCTAAATTCATAATTGTCTACTAAACTTATTAGTGCTTCTAAAAAAGCGGATGATGTTGGCTGAACTAAAAGACAATTTTTTTGATCATCAACCATTGAACGAACTGGTAGAACATCTGCTTCGATAGTTGCACAACCACAAGCCATTGCTTCAAAAACAACAGTACTAATGTTAGTCATAGAAAAGGATATATGAATATCAGATGAATACATTGCATCTACAATCTCAGATTGAGTTAAAATTCCTAAATTTTCATATTTAAATGGAAGTTCCATAGCTTCTTCCATTCCGTATAACTTAATTTTTACGTCAGGGCGGATTAGATGAAGTTCTTTAAGGACTTCTACTCCAAGAGCAAAATTACGTCTGGGAATATGCGGACGAGCAAAGAACAGTACGGAACAGTTTTTCTTTGAATCTAAATGACGATTTAAATTTGGAACCTGAGATAAAAATACCGGATTTAAAGGAAAATCAACATAGGGGTATTTAATTCTATTTCTTTCACTTAATACGTTTGAGAGATATTTACCAAGACAAATTATACCTAATGGTAAATCATAAGTTTGTTCTGCTGAGGTATAACAAGCATCTCCAGATTCATAAAAATTAGGTTCGTAATCCTGAACAAAATAAGCTTTAAAATTAGTATTTTCTAACTTATTTACAACATAAGCAGTTGGCCAATTTGTGGCAATTGCGATATCGGACTTTTGGATATTATCATGACCGCAATTAATCACAGCTTTACTCTTACCAAAATGTTTTTCACAAAAATTTCTAATTTCTTCGATACTTAAACCTGCCAGATGAGCAATAGGTTCGATATAAATGTTTACTTTCTTACCTTGGTTTGCTAAATAATTAGCTAGATAAAAAATATGCTTATATCCTCCCCCAGTTTGAGCAATTGGAGCTCGTACAATAAAAGCTATAGATAAATTTTGATTCGTGAATACCTGCTGTTTCAAAAGGTTTTGCCACATTTCCAAAGTTACAGCAGTTGCAGTTCTTGTTAAATATTGTGAATTTACTTGTTCAAAAGCTTTCTGTGCCAAACTGCTCCGCAATTCGGTATTAATTACCATGGAGCGTAAAGCATTCTCCCATTCATCTGTAGTACTACATAAAATTCCGTTAATTTTATCTTTTATTGCAAAACCAAAAGCCCCCACATTAGACGCAAGAGTTGGAACTGAAAGTAGCCCAGCTTCAAAATATTTTAGTTCGCTTTTTGATTCTGTAAAATCATTATCTTTTTCAAGAGGAGCAATATTAATATCAACTCTGCGATATAATTCTGGTAAATCTTGCCAAGGAACGAGAGGAAAAATTTCAATCTGTGATGAAAATTCCTGCAACTCCTCCGGAATATCTAAGTGTCCTACTACCATTAAATATACATTAGGGTATTCTTTTAAAATTGTTTTTAAAGCTAAGACACATTCTGCAAAGTCTTTAGCATGGGTTTTGGTACCACTAAAATAAGCAATCCTAATTTTATTGTCTTTTGGAACATATAGATGACGGGCTTTGATTGCTTCTTTTTCCATCTCATTACTAATTCTATTGCGGGAAATAGTAACTATTTTATTAGGAAAGTTTTGTTTTACTTCTTTGTACAATTTATCTGTACTAACAATTACTGCATCACATAATTGTAATGTTTTACGATAGCGTCTGACTCCATCCTCATAGAGTTGCTTCTCTTTCAAATCCATTTTATTGTAAGCATCAATTTGGCTAAGTTTTGATGGGTCAAACACTAAATCATCAGTATCAAAAATAACTATTTTATTTAGCTTTGTTGCTCGATTGACAAATTGTTCAAAATCTTTAGTATAAGGAACCCGATGAGCAATAATTACTTGATAATTTTTTAAAAGTTGCTCATAAAGAAATTGATTCGGTAAGTATATATCAACCGAATATCCTAGATATTCAAGAATTTCAGCCTGATTATGGCATCTATAACGATAAGCATCTCCAGGACAACCACTGATAAAAGCAAACATCTTTGAGATATCCGTAGCTTTTTCTTCTGGATTCTCAGATTCATCTATATTGGAAAAATCTTGAACAATTTGCTGATTAAAAGTACCTTCAATTGGATATATTTCTGATTTCGATACAAGATTTAATCTCTTCTTTATTTTGAACCAACTTACTCTCAATTTCCAAAATTTACTGCTTTCCATTGCAGTAATTAAAGATTGAGCCTTTATTAAATCAGATTGTGAGTGTACTAATTTTCTTTGGGCTTGTTTTAATTGATTTTGTAATTCTTCTTGTTGTGTATAACCCTGTTGCAAACCTAAATGCGATCGCTCTAGTTCCGAGTGGGTTTCTTGTAATTGTAATTGGGACTGCTTAAATTCATCTTGCGTTTGTTGTAGTTGTAATTGCGATCGTTCTATTTCTGCTTGATTTTGTACAATTTGAACTTGAAGATTATCCTGTTGCTCTTGAGCTTCTTGTAATTGCAATTGATAACTTTGTAATTGTATTTGGGTTTGTTCTAATAAGTAGTTAGATTCCTTTAACTGCGACTGTAAATTTACGTTTTGTGCATTTAAATCAACTACTGATTTTTCTAAGTCTCCAAGTTTGTTGTGAGCTTCTACTACCGATTCACGCAAATCTCGATTTTCTTTCCATAACAACCAAAAGCGACGTTCGTAACTTCTAATTACCCGATGTAATGGTTCTTGGTTGCGTCGAAAACGTACAGCCCAAGGTGTAATAAATGAAGCATCAAAATCTACATCTCGAATAAACCCATGTTTTGCAAATTGTTCTGCCCAATATTCTGGCGGTTGTACGTTAAAGTGCGTTGCTTCTTTATAATCAAAAGGACTCGATGAAAATAAAATATCATCTGTATGTTGACATAAATTTGCGAGCGCTTTTTCTGCTTCTGCTTTGGGTAGGTGTTCTAATACTTCGATACTAACTATTAAGTCGTATTTTCTCGGAAATACTTCGGTGACAGAACCTATCCAACAATATGGTTGAATACTTTGATGTGCTTTTTTGATTGCATACTCGGAAATATCGATTCCCCATGTTTCGACATTTTTTTGACGTAGCGCTTCTACTAAAAATCCCATTGCACAGCCAGCATCAAGTATTGTTGTAGGACAGATATCGCTAACTATCCGCTCTGCAATACCACCAAAAAAAGTCATCCAATTCTCATCGCGTTCGTAAGGTTTACCGCAGCAATGAGTATAATAATATTCGTTATAAGAATTAATTTTTTCTACTTCCATATCTTTTTACTACTAGTTGTACTCAAATTAAATCATTCTAGTTTTTGATATTTTATCTTCAGAAATACTGAGTTTATTAATAATTACATTTCTTTCGGGTGGATGATAAAGACCAAAAACCAAACGTTTTGGTTCGGGGTCAACTACTTGAAATATTACGGCATTTTCTACCCAATCTAACCAGGGCATTCTATATTGGTCGTAAGCAACTGAAGGTGAAATACTATAAACTCCCGGTCTAATATTTATTTCAAATTGAAAACAATACAAGTATTTATCACCTGTTACTACTTCTGCTAATTCTATATTTTCTTGATAAGTATTAATTCCAATAATATCGGTACCTAATCTATCTCTGACTAAAACACCAATTAAATATTCACTTTGATTACTTAAAAATTCAACTTCAATATAAACTTTAATTTTGCTACCTAAATATACGCGCTCTATTTCTTCTTCTTGTTCATCTACTATCCAAGTCTTAGTAATTCTTGCTTGTCCATCACCATGGCGAAAATATTTGAAATTATCACCACATGATAAATCATCTGTTTTATTTTTATACCTATTCTCGTTGAGCGCTATCCCATCGTTGATCAAATGATCAGCATTATTAATTATATTTGAAATATCGCGATTTGGAATATGCGTTTCATCTATTATTTCATCACTATTAATTAAACTAATATCATTATTTTCAATGCCTCTTCCGATTCTGGCTAATTTCTCAAGTTGACGTACTTTTTCAATATCAAAGTCTACTGTCATTAAAGCCAGATACCAACTGACCATATCAAGAGCAACACCACGATTAACAACTGTACCTTTTTCTAAAACGATAGCGTAATCGCATAAACGCTTAACAGCTTCCGCATCGTGACTAACGAATAATACAGAAATTCCACTATTACGTAGCTGATTGATACGAGTCATACAACGTTGTTGAAATCTAGCATCTCCAACAGCTAAAGCTTCATCGACAATCATAATTTGTGGATCAACATTTATTGCCACTGAAAAAGCAAGTCTTACATACATTCCACTAGAGTAAGTTTTAACAGGTTGATCGAGGAAATCTCCAATATCTGCAAAAGCTGCAATATCATCGAATTTATCTTCGATTTCGCCTTGATTCATGCCTAATAATCTAGCGTTAAAAAATATATTTTGTCGTCCCGTAAACTCTGGATTAAAACCACTCCCAAGTTCTAACAATGCGGAAACTCTACCCCTAACAGCTATCTCCCCGGTAGTTGGAGTTAACGTTCCAGCAATAATCTGTAACAACGTACTTTTCCCAGAACCATTTTGTCCTACAATCCCTACAGTTTGTCCTTTGGGAACTTCTAAACTAATATCCTTCAAAGCCCAAAATTCTTGAGCATAACTTTTCTGAGGTAATAAAACTTCTCTCAAACGGTCTACTGGACGACCATATCGCTTGTAGCACTTTGAGACATTTTGGAGTGAAATCGCAATTTCTTCACCCATATTGTGATAAATCCTATAACTCTCACACCACACTAAACATCAACAGATTCTCTTGTAATAATAATGTATCCGGAATAACTTTTATACTTTATTTACTCCGCATAAATTATTTTTAGCTGAATATTATCTAGCTTCTACTAGCAGCCAATTTAGGATTTATTAATAGTTTATAGTACATTAATCACTTACAACACATCCGCAAAAGCCGGACGTACCCTTCTATATACCAAAAAACCGATCGCAAATACAATTATAGACATTGTAGAAGCTACTCCCAACTCACCCCAATGCTTCACCTCCCCCACTAAAACAAAGTCGCGGTAAACCTCTACAATTGCCGCCAATGGATTCAACCACAAAATCCAAGCCCGCCAACTATCCGGAATTGATGTAATTGGGTAAACTATGGGCGTTGCATAAAACCAAATATTCAGAATCACATTTAATGTTTGAGGAATATCCCGTAAAAATACGGTTAATCCTGCCACTAAATAACCCAATCCAGCGGTAAGTAATAACTGTGGTATCCAAACTAAAGGTAATAGCGCCAAAGTCGTATGTAAAGTCCCGGTAGACAAAGCTACGAAAAAAATCAGTATTATCAAGCCAAAAGAGCTTTCAATAAAAGCTGATAAAATAGGTACTAAAGGCAACAAGCTCAGAGGAAATACCACTTTTTTTACTAAATTTGGCTGACCGATTACTGAACTAGCAGATTGAACTAAACCACTGCTAAAAGCAATCCAAGGAAGCAATCCTGCAAACAACCATAATCCAAAGGATAAATTTTCATTTGCGGGTAATCCCTTAAGACTCAGTTTGATTTTTAACACAACCGAAAATACGTAAGTGTAAATCAGTAATTGCGATAACGGATTAAGTATAGACCATAAATTGCCCAGCACAGAACCTTTATACCGCGCATCCAAATCTCGTCTGACTAAAGTTCTCAACAAATCGAACTTCGTCCACCAAGCATTGCTAATTGGTAGAATACGCCTCAATTTACCTGAAATAGTTTCTAACAACTGGATTGTTCTCATAGATTTGCGATTCCTCACTCACTACCTAGAAGTTGAAAAATAATTAGCAATTAACGGTATTTTTTTTGACGACCGCTAAAAACTTGGATCATTCTTCTGTACAAACAATCGTCTACAGGAAAATTTTTTTCGCTACAGGTTATAAAAGTTATTCTTACCGCTCAACTAAACCCCATTTTTACAAACAAAATTTTTAGACAATCATACAATAAAAAGGTCAAAGGTTAAAGGTCAAAGGTCAAAGGTTGAAGGTCAAAGGTCAAAGGTCAAAGGTCAAAGGTCAAAGGTTAGAAG
>NZ_JADEWL010000103.1 GCF_015207665.1 Plectonema cf. radiosum LEGE 06105 | reverse complement strand
CTCCCCATCCCCCCATCTTTCCCCCCCTTGCCTAAATCCTTCAAAATACGTCACAATATATGAAAATGCTGTGATTAATCTTAACAATGGCGCAAGCGCAGCTTCCTACAACTATTTCACCTTCCCAATCCCTTGCCGAAAAACGAGGGTATGATTACGATTTGGTAATTGTCGGTGGCGGAATTATCGGCTTAACTCTAGCCGCTGCATTACATGATTCAGGACTGAAAATACTTTTAATTGAAGCAAAAGTCCAATCTGCTTCGGTAGCAAAGGGACAAGCCTATGCCATACATATGCTATCGGCGCTGATTTTTCAAGGAATTGGAATTTGGGACAAGATATTACCCCAAATCGAAACTTACAACCGTGTATGTCTTTCCGATGGCGATTATCCGGCTGTGGTAGAATTTAATACTTCGGATATCGGTAGTCAAGATTTAGGTTATGTAGCGGAACATCAAGCATTGTTGTATCCGTTGCAGGAATTTGTCAAAGCTAGTCCGAATATAACTTATTTATGTCCTGCGTCCGTAGTAAATACAGAGTACCTGGAAAAAGTAGCGACGGTAGAGGTGAAAGTCGCAGGAGAAATTTGTACGATTCGCAGTCATTTAGTAGTAGCTGCTGACGGAGGAAGTTCGCGAATTCGCGAAGCTGCGGGAATTAAAACCAGAGGTTGGAAATATTGGCAATCTTGTATTGTAGCATTTGTCAAGCCAGAAAAACCCCACAATAATACGGCTTACGAAAAATTTCAATCCAGCGGACCATTCGCGATATTACCGCTACCAGGAAACCGCTGTCGGATTGTGTGGACAGCACCCCACGCAGAAGCAAAAGCCTTGTGCGAACTGGATGACGAGCAATTTTTGGCGCAATTGCAACAACGTTTTGGCGACCATTTGGGTAAATTGGAATTACTCGGCTCGCGCTTTGTTTTTCAAGTACAGTTAATGCAAAGCGATCGCTATACTTTGCATCGACTCGCTTTAATCGGTGATGCAGCACACAAATGTCATCCCGTAGGTGGACAAGGATTAAACTTAGGAATCCGCGATGCAGCAGCCTTAGCGGAGGTAATTCAAGAAGCGCATTCCACGGGTAAAGATATTGGAGACATTAAAGTACTCAAAACCTACGAACATTGGCGTAAACGAGAGAATGTAGCGATTTTAGCCTTTACGGATTTCTTAGATAGAGTATTTTCCAATCAGTTCTTACCCCTAGTCATCGCCAGACGCTTTGGTTTATGGATCATGCAGCGGGTACCTTTGATTAGAATATTTAATCTTAAATTAATGATTGGTTTAAAAGGTAGAACCCCGAAATTATCACGGATTAATTGATGATTCCACGGATTTCACGGATTTAATTAGCGATTACCGATTACCGATTACCAATTTTCTCAAAAAAAATCAAAATTGCTCACTCAGATCGGTTCATTTACGCGCTAGTGATGTTAAAGTGCAAAATATTCTTGTGAAATTCTCAGCGGGTATCAATGCTGAAGAAGCTACAGAAAAAACAAATCTCTCTTATTGCTGGTGCAGGAATCTGTGCCTTCCTGGTTGGAGCTATGGTTTCAGCCCCCCAAATTGGCAAAAATTTGGGGCAATTATTTAATGGTAATAGTCAGTCTGAGCCTATCTCTGAGGCTAATATAGCCAAATCTGTTGTTTTACCTTTGGTAAATCAATCACCTGAAGAGCGTGCGATAAAGTTGGCTGAAATTGCCAAAAGTTCAGCCTCTGTTGAACAATATCGCGCTCGCTATCTTTTGGCTAATGATTTATTAGAGAAAAACCAAGCAACGGAGGCTATGAAATTACTTGATGGTCTCGAAAGAGATTATAAAGCTCTTGCGCCTTATGTTTTATTACAACAAGCTCGTGCATATGATATTTTAGGTGAAAATGCCAAAGCTTCCGATCAAAGGCAAGCTGTTGTTAGAGATTATTCTCAAGATCCAGTTGCTGCTAAGGCTTTGTATTTAATTGGAGCCGAAGAATATCAAAATAAAGCGATCGCCGAATTTCCTTCTAATCCTTTGACTTGGGAAATTATTCGCGGACGTTTGCAAAATAATCCCAATCAGCCAGAATTACAATTAGTTCTCGCGAAACACGCTTTTGAACAACCGGGAATTGTTCCGGTGTTAGATACGCTAGTTAAAGAACCAACCCTTAAACCAGAGGATTGGCAAGTAATTGGGAATGCGTATTGGGAAAATAAGCAATTCGGGAAAGCAGCCGCAGCTTATGCAAAAGCAACTCCTACCGCTGAAAATTTTTACCGTCATGGTAGAGGATTACAAATTGGTGGGGAGAGAGAAAAGGCTCAAATCGTTTATCAACAAATGCTCAATAACTTCCCCGATGAGCGGGAAACAGGAAAAGCTTTGTTAGGTTTGGCAGATTTAACAAAAACTGGTAGCGAAAGCTTACCTTTCCTTGACCAAATTATTGCCAAGTTCCCAGAGCAAGCAGGGGAAGCATTAATTCGTAAATCTAAAATCCTCCAATCCCAAAATAATGATTCAGGTGCTAGGGAAGCTTTAAAACTACTAATTACTCAGTTTGCCAAAAGCGAAGAAGCCGCAGAATACCGCTGGAAAGTCGCCCAAGAGAAAGCTAAAGCTAAAGATTATAAAGCTGCATGGGAATGGGCTCAACCGATTCCGCTGCAAAATCCTACTAGTATTTTGGCTCCTAGAGCCGGTTTTTGGGCTGGTAAATGGGCAACAAAACTTGGTCAAGAAGCTGAAGCAAAACAAACTTATGAGTATGTACTTAGTAATTTTCCTTACTCTTATTACGCATGGCGTTCCGCTGCAACTTTAGGGTTGGACGTTGGTAATTTTAATACCCTGCGTGACATGAGTCCGGAAATGGTAGAGCGGATACCTCCTTTACCACCCGCAGGTACCGATACTTTTAAAGAGTTGTATTTATTAGGACAAGAGCGAGACGCTTGGCTGCAATGGGAGACTGAATTCCAGAATAAGCAACAGCCAACTGTCGCCGAACAGTTTACTGAAGGTTTGATGCAATTGGCAAGGGGAAATTACGTCGGGGGAATTTCTACCGTCAGCAAATTAGAAGATAGGGAAAAACCTGAAGAAAAAGCACAATATCAGGAATTGAGCCGAACAAATATGTATTGGCAGGCTCGTTATCCATTTCCTTATTTTGATTTAATTAACAAGTGGTCTAAAGAACGTCAACTTAATCCTTTCTTGGTAGTTGCACTGATACGTCAGGAGTCGAGATTTCAAGAAAAAATTAAATCTGTGGCTGATGCTACTGGTTTGATGCAGGTACTACCGAGTACAGCAAAATGGATTGCACCGCAAATCAACGTAGATTATGCTACCACCGATATAACAGACCCCAACGACAATATTATGTACGGTACATGGTATTTAGACAGTACTCACAAGCAATACCAAGATAACTCATTATTGGCGATCGCCAGTTACAATGCTGGTCCAGGAAATGTTTCTAAGTGGTTGACAACTTTACCAAAAGATGATCCGGATGAGTTTGTCGAAGCTATTCCCTTTCCCGAAACGAAAGATTACGTTCGTCAAGTATTAGGAAACTACTGGAATTATCTGCGGATTTACAACCCCCAGATATCTCAGTTAGTAGCTCAATATTCTGCAAAACAACCCCAGGTTGCAGGGCAAGAAGCCGAGAAACCAGCAGTAACAACCAAACAGACACCAGGGAAAAGCAATTAGTTAGGTTAAAGGTTAAAGGTTAGAGGTTAAAGGTGAAGAGGGTGGGTTGAGAAGTCGGGTTTTTATGATGATTGTCTTTTCTCAGAGAGATTTAACTTAAAAACCCGACTTCTGATTGATATTGTACGTAATACTACCTGCTAATAATCAATACATATAGTATAAATGAAGGCATCATTTAAATTGATGACAAATATAAGGTGTTTCTATGACGGAAGATTTTTTATTTATACTACTTAAGGTTATTTGGCAGGATTTAATACAGGATGTAGCTTATGATTCAACAATACAAAATTGGCAAGTTCTTCAAGTCGTGATTGATGAAAATAAGCATAATAAACAGGTTAACCAAAGTTTAATTATTGCATTAAATAAATGTTTTTACTCTTCAAACAAAAGTATTGCTGAGAAATGTCGAGAAAAATTGATTAAAAAGTCTACTTTTATTCAGTATCGTGGAGCAAAAATTTATAGTCCTCCTCAAAATGATACAGATATTAGAAATTTAGAAGAGAAAATCAAATTTCTGGAAAAGCAATTAAAACAAATTGGTAAGAAACATTCAAATAATCAATCATTGATAATTTTTAATCAAGTTGAAGAGTTAGTAAAGCAATCATCTCAATCAGAATATAAATATTACCCTGAAGAGAAGGATATAGATGATAAACTATTTGCAGAAGCAGAAAAAGATTGTGATGTAGAGTTTTATAAAACTGCTCTCAGAGATGATAAGAACGGTTTACGCAAGCAGCTATTTAACAGTTTTTTGATAGAAGTTGAGTCATTAGAACAGCTTAATCGTATCTTTAATGCTAGGACATATTTAATATTAAAGCAAATACGTAATAAATTTTAAAATAAGTTATTTTTTACCTGAATAGTTTTGACAATTGCATCTTTATCTTCCCTAGTTGCTTGATTACATAAAATCTTCCATTTATACTGTACTTCACGCTTACCTTTATCTACTTCCCGACGACATTCAGCTTCATACCAACCTTGACGCATTAAGTGTAATATTGGTAATTGCAGTCTTTGTGATTGTCTTTTTTGGTCGTATTCTATATTTACTTCTGCTAAAGCTTGATCAAGCTCTGAGATTAATTTTTCTTGTAACCAAATCTCAGAAATATTATCTGTTAATTCTAAATAAAATTCATAAAGTGATTTTTCAAAATTCGGTGTTACTCGATAATAGTTAATCGGAAAGTTGAAGTTTATTTTTATTTTTTCTACTGCTAGAATAATATGATTAACGTGCATTTTTTCTCCGGTAATATTGGTCATGTCTTTACCTTTACGAATAAATGCAAGTAGTGGTGTTTGATGGTAAAAACCTGTAACTTCAACAATATCGTTAATATGGTAACGGTATAATCCACCTGTTGTGGTTAATAAAATACTGTAACGTTTACCTAGCTCCAATTCGTAAGCCGATAATACGGGAAAATTTGATGTTTCTAAATATTCTTCCGGGATAAATTCGTAGTAATTCGTATTGATAGCTAAAATGCCAGATGAGGTATTGTCTAGATAAGGTAAAGTCATTTGTGCTTCACTAGCGAGATATCCTAAATCACGAATCGGTAAATCTCCAAAAACATCAGATAATCTTTGTGCTTGAATTCCAACACTTCCACCAATCCAACAACTGATTAAATTAAGATGTTTCCAATAGTCTTTGGGTAATAGATTATTTGTTTTTTCTACAATTATTTCTAACTCTTTAGCTCGTTTTGGTTGGGGTTTAAATAATTTTTGTAGTTTGGAGATAACTTCAGATTGATGAGATGATTTAATATCTATTTTTCCATCATAAATTGAACGAATCAGTTCTTCTTTATGAGTATTGATAAATCCAGCAATGCGGAGGAGAGTACTGGGGTTAGGAGTGCAAATAAAAGATACTTGTCGGGATAAAAGAAATAAGGCGATCGCAATATATTTTTCCTCATAATTTTTCAGTTGCAAAACTTGATGAGGGATAGCATAGGAACTGCGAATAATAGCGGGAATATTCTCATAAATTCTGCCGGAAATACTACCATAAGGAATTCCTGAAGCAGTGTAACCTTCAATAGCAGAACTAACAATACCAACTGAGGCAAAATCTAGAAATTGAGGATGAGTTAAAAGAATGCGATAAAGCCATTGTCTCATTAACTCAGACGTTAATTTTTCCGACTGCTTAGTTACAGGAATATACTTGGGTTCACCCGTCGTACCGCTAGTCACATTGAACATAAAAGGTTGTTCGGTAGTTAAAACCGATTGTTCACCTTTAATAACGCGATCGCAATAAGGACGTAATTGCTCATAATCTCGAATTGGAACAGCTTTACGATAATCTTTTTCAGTTTGAATCTGAGAAAAATTATGCTCTCTACCGAAAACTGTATTCTGATTTTTATTGATCAACTTCAATAAGAATTCTTGCTGAGTTTCTTTTGGTTTTGTCGCTGTAATATCTAGCTGTTTTGCTAAGTATTTACCTTGTAGTTTAACGGCTAATTTTAATATTAAAGACATTTTTTTATTTTATTTGATGGATTTTTTGAACGCAAAGTAGCGCAAAGGTTCACGCAAAGGAATGCAGAGGTTTAACGGAAGTTTTGTGTTTGGTTACAAATTAATAATTTTATGAGCATACTTTTCCAATATGCTATTTTTAACTTCAATTCCTAATCCTGGTTTACACAACAAACCAGCTTTACCACCGTTACCAAAATGAATACTTTCGGTACTAATATCTTCGGTTAATAAAAGTTTTCCGTAAGAACCTTCAATAAACAGCAAATCATCTAAATAAGCAGCAAGATGTCTCCCAGCAGCAGAAAGAATCGCTGTTTCTCCAACTTGACATCCCAACTGTAGTTTTATTCCTTTGCTGAGTGCTAATTTAGCTATTTCTAAAGTTTGAGCAATACCCCCACATTTGGAAATCCGCAAGTTAAAGAAGTCACAAGCATTGTTTGCAATTAAAGTTTTAGCATCCTCTACAGTAATCAAAGATTCATCAACCATAATGGGAATAGGTGACTTTGCTTTTAACTCTGCTAAAGTTTCCGGTTTGCAACGAGGTATTGGTTGTTCAACGCTATCTATTTGTAACTCTGCTAATTTTTGGAAAGCATTAATAGCAGATTCAACATTATAAATACCATTACCATCAATTCGTAAAGAAACTTCAGCACCAACGACTTTACGGATAGCTTGGATGCGAGCATAATCCTCTTCTCCAGTTGTTTTAATTTTGATATGTTGCAGTCCAAACAATTTGAAATATTTGGCATTTTTTAGCGCTTTTTCTATAGAAGAAGAAGTGATGACACCGCTATATATAACTGAATTGCGTTTAGGTGGAATAATTTTTGCTAAAGAAATATTTTGACTTTTCAATAAACAATCAATAATCGCAAGTTCAAAGCCAGTTTTTGCTGCATTTGCTGCAATAATACCATCTGTTTTTGTAGAAGGAATGCTTTTAGAGATATCAGAAAGATAGGTAAGAGGTTCTGAGGAGTTATTAAAAAGAGGATAATCAATTTGAGAGATAGCAGGAAATATTTCCTCAGCCATGAATTTTAAGCAAGATGAAACAGTTTCTCCTGTAACGTAAGCTCTAGCAACAGCTTCTCCATAACCGATTGTTCCATCTTCACCTTGAATCTTGACAACAATTGAATCTGAGTAAGTTCTAGATTTAACACTATGGGAGAACGTTTCTATAAAAGGAATTTTCAACGCAAATAATGTTGCTTTAATTATTTTCATATTTGATTTAATTTGATTTAAGATGTCGAGACGTAAAATTGTACGTCTCAAATAGATAATTTTTGAAGACATTGATTTATATCATTTGGGTTTCCATCGCTAAAGCAAATTCTCCAAAGTAGCGTTTTATAAAAATATTTTCTCTAAAGGTTATATCAATAATTACAAATAAATCCTCTTCTTCAAAACCATAATATTCGATATAATTTACCACTGAATCTAAGCCTTCTTCAGCATGACGAATATCGACTTCTGAATGATGATAAAACCATTCCAAACTTGCTCTTGATAAATGATGATATTGTTCTAAAGCTTTACCAATACGACTTGATAAACGAGAAAGCATCCATTCAAAACAGGTAACTTCCAGAAGGACGCTTAAACCAAATTCCTTCAAAGTTCCAAACAGGAAAGGTTGCGACATTAACTCTTTCAATTCTTCTTGAAAGCCATTTTCTAATTGCTGTATTATTTCTTGTGTAAATCCTGCTGAATCAGCTAATTTGTGCAGCAAAGATGGATGAGAAATTCCTTGTTCATCAAGCCCTAATTCCTCCAACATATTATGCTTAATATGAGCAGCAACGGTAGGTGGTGCAGCCGAATATAAGAAAGCTAAAATTTGCGGACTTTTAAGGTGAGTTTGGCAAACATTAGCAATAAAATTATCGTAAAAAGCCTTATCTGCATCACCAAAAATTAAGCATTGAAAAACTTCGGACTCTTCAAAAAATTTTACGTGTTTTGAGTAGCTCGCTTCAATATATTGACGAATATCCATATTTATACCTATGATTTAATCGTTTTCTCTATAACTAGTGTTCCCAAAAGTTTGCTCAAAAGTTTATTCAATAATTATTTATGATTCCATGACTCAAGCCTGAAAAGTATCTACTCGGATTCGGGAATATTCTATTTAGTTAATATCAGAAAAATTACTGAGATTCTAGATATCATGTGTCAGTATCTAGTTTCTGTACAACAAACAAAAAATAGATTCAAAATAAAAATGGTTTATATACGTGTTGAGTTGAATTCTGACTAGCAACAATAGAATTATTTTTATCAACTAGTTAGATGGCTATTTTGCTGAGGGACTAATCAAAATTGCATATCTAATCAGTGTTTAAAATGTTGAGGGAAGCTATCAAATTTATCAGATAGCCTTCTACTATAATCAAACCCGTCCTATTCAGGAAGAGTGTGACAATTATTATACTGTCCACAAAATCATTGACATACTGAAAAATTTGTTATTTTGCTTTACCAATTTACTTGACTAGTAGTCCGTTTCCTTGATTTTTGACGGGTTTTTATCCCAATCCGCCGGGGAATTACATTCCCTGGCGGGTTAAGTATTTACAGTAGTAAATTTATTTACGCGCCCGTTGTACTAGTAACTTGTAAACTAATGTGCAGCTAGATTGTATAAGACGATAATATCAAACTCTTGTAGTGCGGACCGGACAGCCCGCTACTCAAATACAAATTAAATGCGTAGCAGCTTATTTCGCTATAATGCCAAAAAAACAATAACCAACGGTGAAACAAGAAGTTCTTCGTAATAACTTAAAACAAATCAGAACCCGCTTGGGCATGAACCAACAGGATTTAGCTAACTTGGCTGGTGTTACCCGTCAAACTATTAGCGGTGTAGAATCAGGACAGTATGCTCCATCTACAACAATTTCCCTACGTTTAGCAAAAGCTCTCGGTTGCCAAGTAGAAGACTTGTTTTGGTTAGAGGAAGATTTACCAGAAATTGCCGCTGTACCTGCTGAAAATTTACCAGTGGGGGATAACTTACGAGTAATTTTGGCACGGGTAGGGGGACAATGGGTAGCGCATCCCCTAATTGGTAAAGATGCCTTTCGTACTGAGATGATTCCTGCTGATGGTGCGCTTAATCACCTTCCTTTAATGGATACTGTTCTTGTTAAACTTTTAGATGACCCCAAAAAGTTGTATCACACTGTGGTTATGGCTGGTTGTTCCCCGGCACTATCTTTATGGGCAAGAGCTGCGGAACGTTGGCATCCAGAATTACGGGTACACCTAACTTTTGCGAACACTATGACGGCTCTACAACGCTTGTGTCGGGGTGAAGTTCACATCGCTGGGATGCACCTGTATTGTTCAAAAACGGGGGAGCATAATACGCCTTTTGTGCATCGTGTATTAAAAGATAAAGCAGCAGTTCTGATTAATCTTGGTGTTTGGGAAGAAGGAATTTTAGTACAGCAGGGAAATCCGAAGCAATTAAAAACCGTTGCTGACTTAGCACAATCAGGGGTGACTATAGTTAATCGTGAAGATGGTTCTGGTAGTCGGGAGTTATTAGAAAGGAAACTTCAAGAGGAAAAAGTCACCTTTGCAGCAGTACAGGGATTTGATCATATACTCAATGGTCATCAAGAGGTAGCTTTGGCTGTAGCGACTGGGAAAGCAGATGCAGGAATAAGTTCAGCATCAATTGCTACTGCCTTTGGATTGGGATTTATTCCCTTACATCACTCACGCTACGACTTGTTAATTCTCAAGGAATATTTGGAAGAAGCACCTGTTCAACAATTACTCGGTACTTTGAGCCATCGACAGGTAATTTCACAATTGCAAGCACTGGGCGGTTATGATACCAGTTTGACTGGTGAGGTCGTGGCAACTATAGAGGCTATTAGTAAGATTAAGTACAATTAGCATCTCCGCTTGTCTTTTCCGCTTAAAACATTAATTCGACGAATAGCTTCATAAGTCGGCTTTTTATGATGATTGTCTGTTACAACCCAGATTTATCTTAAAAACCCGACTTCTAACCCCACGAATAAGTTGATATCACTCCCCATAAACCAACACCGGAACTCTCTTAAAACCCGGAGTTCCACAACGCTCTTCAATTTCGGCTCGAAAAATTACGTTCACTTCCGGATAAAACATCACTCCCGCGCCCTCACGTACTGCTCCATAAATAATTTCGACGTTTTCTAATTTACCAACATTCCCCTGTACTGTAACCCGCTGATGTTGTTTAAAACCTGCTTTTTCAACGTCATCTTTATTCATCAAAATACAGTTACGATGGGGTATTCCCCGATATTTATCTTCTATTTGGTACACAACTGTATTATGTTGAGCGTAACTGCGTCCGGTCATTAATGCAACTATTATTCCTTGGGTATCCTCAGCAACGTCAAAATCTTTGATTTCAGGAAGTTTTAACTGTGGTAATGGTGTAACAAACATTTTTGCTTTACCAGAAGATGTAGGAAATTGAGGAGTGTCAAAAATTCTTCCTCCGATGGTAAATTCTTCTTGGGTTTCGTCAATTGTCGCTATTTTTTCGTATCCGGGAATGGTTTGAGCTATCAATTGTCTGACGTATTTGGTATCTTGTAATTTACGCCAATTGACAGGATATTCACCATGTATGCGAGCAGCTAATTCAGTTAAAAAATCTACTTCTGCAATCAAGTCGGCTGTTTTGAGATGAGTTTCTCCTTCGTCATTGAGACGGACAAAGTTGTTACCCGACTCTACAGTAGTTTTATGGGGATTTTCAAAGCGGTTAAATACGGGAATAATAATCGTGTTTTGATTTGCTAATCCGTGGAAATGTCCCAGGTTTGGTTTTGTTGCCAGATAAATAATGGTTTCAATTTTATTTAAAGCTCTTTTAACTTTCTCAGAATCAGGATTAGCTGCATATAAATTACCCCCAACACAAATCAGCGTGTCCACCTTACCAGCATCAGCAGCTTCAATTAAAGCATGGGTATCATATCCTTTGACTTTAGAGAGCGATCGCCCTAATAATTTTTCTAATGCTTGTTGAATTTCTTGTTTTAACTGTACCGTTACCCCCATTGAACCAAAACCTTGGACGTTGGAATGTCCCCGTACTGGCATGACTCCAGTTCCTTCTCGACCGATATTCCCAGTTATTAAAGCGGTATTAACGATACTATAAACGTTGTCAACACCATTTTGATGTTGGGTGATACCCATAGCCCAAGCAAATACGACTTTTTGGGAGTTTGTAATTAACTTTGCAGCAGTTTCAATTTCTGTTTGAGATACACCGCAAGTTGTAGTAATTGTTTCCCAAGATGTATTCTCAATATGAGTAATTACAGCTTGCCAATTTTCTGTATATGCTTGTAAAAAGTCGTGCTGAATCTTATTACTTTCCAACAAAGCTTTTTGAATTCCTGTAAATAATGCCACATCGCTACCAGGAATTGGTTGTAAATAAATTGAAGCGATATCGGAACCTGTAAACAGTGACTTAACGGGAAAAGCAGGAGAAGCGAATTTAACTAAACCGACTTCCATCATCGGATTAATAATAATTACCTTACCACCGCGTTCCCTTAATTTAATCAACTCATTCATCAATCGGGGATGGTTATAAGCAGCATTAGAACCAGCTAAAACAATGCAATCGGAATGTTTTAAACTTTCCAAACTAACAACAGAAGTACCAGTCCCAATACTTTGTTTCAACCCAAAAGTTGAAGGTGCGTGACACAAATCGGAACAGTCAGCTAAATTATTAGAGCCGAGAGTTCTCATCATCAACTGTAATAAAAATGCTGCTTCATTAGAAGAACGTCCCGAACTGTAAGAAGCTACTCGTTCCGGCATTTTAGCAAAAGCTGTCTGGGCAATCTGATAAATTTCATCCCAAGTAATGCGTTCGTAATGCGACTTTCCCGAACGTAAAATTACAGGGAAACTCCATCTTCCCAATCTATCAGCTTCTCGTGAAGTGAGTTGTTGAAGTTGATTAATATTATATTGTTCAAAAAAATGTTGGGGAATTGCGGGTTTAATTTCCGCTGAAATTGACTCAACACTCTTCATACAGCGCTGTAATTTTTCCCCCTCTTCATTGGTAAAACCACCTTTTTGTCCACCAGTTCCCCAAGCACAAGACAAACAAGCGCTTTTATGCAATAAAGTTTGCCACAGTTTAGCTCCTTCCGGTGATAAAGTATGTTCAGCCCAATATCCGATTACAGATAAACCTCCACCCATTTCCGGTGTATCCTGATTCCTATTATCAAATGGGGGAGTAGGTTGGGGATGAGAATTATTTTTATCCATATGTATGTATGATTTAACAGCTTCAGATTTATTAATATTGAGTTGATGCAAAACTCTAATTTAATTTTATCGATAGATTTAAAATTGAAAACATTTATGTGTTAGTTGGTAAATGGTAAAATTTTTAGCTTAGTAAAGCTACATTTGATGATAAAAAATTCTTTCATTTGTTAATATTACAATATAACTAAGTTAGGAAAATAATCATGCTCGCAATTCCCAATATTCAATATATGACACCCCAGGAATATTTCGACTGGGAAGAACAACAACCGCTCAAATACGAATACATTCATGGTGAAGTTTTCGCGATGACGGGGGGAACCGTTAATCATGGAACTATTGGTGCTAATTGTTTCTATCAACTTAAAAGTCATCTTCGAGGGGGTTCGTGTCGTCCGTTTATCTTCGATGTAAAATTAGGTGTATCAGAAAATGGTCCCTTTCACTATCCCGATGTCATGGTAAGTTGTGACGAAAGAGATAGAAATGCTCGTAAGGTAATTTATCATCCTTGTTTAATTGTTGAAGTTCTTTCTCCTAGTACAGAAGGAATAGATAGGGGTAAAAAATTTCAAAATTACCGTGAAATTTCAACTTTAAAAGAATATGTTTTGATTAATGCCGAACAAATAATGGTGGAATGTTTCCGACTCAATGATAAAGGTTTGTGGGAACTTCATACCTATAATCAAGGGGATGAAATTGATTTAATTAGCGTTGATTTTAAATTTGCGATTGATTTACTTTACGAAGATGTGATATTGGAAAATTTAGAGCAATAATCATCATTTCTGACCACGGATTGATTCATGATTACACTGATTTCACGGATTTAATTACCAATTCCCAATTCCCAATTACCCATTACCCATTTCCTAGTACAATAACCACGACGCGATCGCAATTTATCAGAAATCATCATGGTACATACACAAATTGGGGTAATTGGTGGCAGCGGTTTATACAAAATGGATGCCCTCAAAGATATTGAAGAAATCGAGTTAGATACACCTTTTGGTAAACCTTCTGATGCTTTGATAGTTGGAAAGTTAGAAGATACTAAAGTTGTGTTTTTACCCAGACATAACCGTAATCATACGTTATTACCTTCAGAATTACCGTTTCGCGCTAATATCTACGCCATGAAGCAGTTGGGTGTAAAATATATTATCTCAGCTTCTGCGGTGGGTTCGTTGAAGGAAGAAGTGAAACCGCTGGATATGGTGGTACCAAATCAATTCATCGACCGTACCAAAAATCGGATTTCTACTTTTTTCGGTGAAGGAATTGTTGCACATATCACATTCGGAGACCCGGTGTGCCATAATTTAGCCGAAGTTCTCGCGAATGCCATTGATTCGCTGAATCTTCCCGATGTTACTTTACATCGTGGTGGGACTTATGTGTGTATGGAAGGTCCAGCTTTTTCCACAAAAGCGGAATCACACCTGTATCGTAGTTGGGATGCAACTGTGATTGGGATGACGAATTTAACCGAAGCAAAGTTAGCACGAGAAGCGGAAATTGCTTATGCAACTTTGGCTTTAGCGACAGATTACGATTGCTGGCATCCCGACCATGATAGTGTAACGGTAGAGATGGTAGTTGCTAATTTACAGAAAAATGCCGTCAACGCCCAACAAGTAATTCAAGAAACCGTGCGACGTTTGAGTAAAAATCCACCAGAAAGCGATGCACATTCAGCTTTAAAATATGCAATTTTGACACCTTTGGATAAAGCACCAGCAAAAACCAAGGAAAAATTAGGATTATTATTGCAAAAATATTTGTAGAAATCTAAAAAGACGTTGCACTGCAACGTCTCTACATTTACTGTCAGACAATTAAACTACTCGAAATACAAAGTTAAAACTTGTCCAATGATTAACATCCCACACCCAAGAATCAGCAGGAAAATTTTGTGTTTCGGTTTGCTTTGCACTCGCTTGATTCAAATCTTGTAAAACAGAAGAAGCTACTTCTAAAGGATTTAATAAAGGTGAAATACGTTGACTGTCTCCTGTAGAATGCTTACCTTCTTGGAGCGCTTTTAAGGTTCGGATAAATGGTGAGGTACTAATAATCATTTGGGTTTCGTACCAAAAACTAGGCCCGGAAATCACCCATTCAAAACCAATATTACTGTTTGGTACTATTAAGCTTTCTCCTGGAGAAATAATCACTTGTTGAAGTTCGGGTTTACTATTCGTTTCTGCCGATTCCTTATCTTTATACCAAGGGTAAAGAGCAATTGGATTTTTACTATTATTTAATCCCACTAATATGACATATAATGGTCTATCTCCAGTATTTTCTACTCGGTAGCGGATTTTACTACCAGGCGAGACTGTAGGAATTCCTGGGGAAGACACATCATTTGTTTTCTTGCTCAATTCCATACCTAATGCTCGTCTTGTTTGACGTTGCATTATCATACTGGATGTCTTTTTGTTATCAACTATTTCTAAAGTTGCTTTAACGCTCAAACCTGAAGAACCTTCGTTTTGAGTTAGCTTCCACAATTTAGCAGCTAAAAGAATTTTGAGTTTGGGTGCTAAGCGATAAACTGCGACTTTTAATGCTTCTCCTTCTTCCCCAAGAGTGTCAGGAATTAATTCACCTCCCAAAGTGAATAAACCATAGCGACTTGAAGACATTCCCATTAAACTATTTGCTTCTACTTGGGGAACTTCTGTTTTTGGCAGTTTTGCAAATAAATAGTCGGCTGGTTGTTCCCCCGCAATTACCGTTAAAACGCTCTCTATCGAAGCAAAAGCACTTGTAGCGTCAACTCGCTCGATTCTTTCTAAACTAACGTCATCAAGGGCAATTTTTAAATTAATATCCTTGGGTAAAACTCGCACTGTCTCCCGCACAAGTTGTCCGACTTGGGGAGTTATTTGGTTATCGTTTACCTGTTTTAGTGTGGCTTTTGCTTTCAATCCGTTGCGATTACGCAACACTAAAGCTGTAGTTGAAGGGGATGCTGGATCATAAAAAGTAAATCGCGAATTGACTCCATAATATTCCAGCAATTGCGGTGGTATTCCTCCCAACCACAATTGAACAGTTTTACCGTCACCTTCTACAGCCGTGACAGCACCTTCTCCTCCCAAAACACTATCTGAAAGTAAATTATCTGTAATTAAAATTTTGCTTTGATTTTTATTCCCCAGTAAAACTGGTTCTTGGAAGCTACCCAAAGACAGCATAGAACTTCCAACACGAGATAAACTTGTTTGAATTGTGTTTGCGGAAGTGGTTTCCCAAAGATGCTGAGTTAAAGCGTAGGTAAATAACCCAGCACTAAAGTCAGGAAATACGATTTCTTTGGCTAAATCTTTCGAGTTAAAATTAGATGCAAGCAAAATACTCAGTTTATCAGCAGCAATTTTCTTCGTGAGTTGCTTCTGAAACTCGATTTCTTCAGCTAAAAACTGTGCTTCTAAAGATGTGTTCCAAGAACGGATTTTACACCCAATTGGCTGCGAAATCGTTGATTGGTTGTAGTTGTAATAACTGGTGTCCAAAATTGCTGTAACACTCTCGCTAGCTAATGACTGCATCATCAGCAATAAAGTGTCTTCTAATATATAATTAGCAATTTTTTCGTCTTCTTTAATAACTGGATTCCCATCGACGGGAATCAAAGCATTTTCGATGCCGCCGAGCAAACTTTTAATTTTAATCCGACTACCGTAACCGCTGAAGTGAAAGACAACCACATCACCAGGTTTGGTTTGCTTGACAAGATGCTCCACAAATGCATTCTCAATGCCTTCTCTAGTTGCTTGCTTGTTTGTTAAAGAAAGAATATCTGACGGTTGGAAGCCAAAGCGATAAATTAAAAGTTCCCTTTGCAGTTCCACATCCGTCAAACAACCTTTAAGTGTGGGAATTTGGGGATATTGATTGATGCCCACCAATAATGCTAATTTGCGTGGTGTCGAGTCGGCTAATGCCTGTTGTAGGCGACCAACCTTTGTCCACCACTGCATTTCGCTAATTCCCAATACCGCCAAAATCGAGCCAATTCGTTGTAAAAAGATTCGCCGCTTCATAAGTCTACCCCTCAACCCTCAACTCCTCAGCTATCAGATTAAAGGGCTGAATTGGATTATGTAAAGCTATAGCTTATACGGTTTTTGAAGCAAATATCCATTAACTCTAAAGAAGGAGTTGTAAACAATGTATTTATTGCAAATTGCACTAAGCCTCAATGAGGACTCGCATTGCACGTACTAACTCCGCTGCAACCTCTGGGCGAGAAAATTCTTGGGGTGGTGATTCTCCCCGACGTAACATTTCTCGTACTTTAGTTCCGGAAAGGTGAATTCGTTCTTCCGGTTTGCTAGGGCTAGTTTTTGAAGTCGCCATTTGCTTGGTGCGGGTGCAGTAGAAAGCGTGTTCAAACTTCATCGGGATAATTCCTAATTCTCCCGGTTCAAACTCATCAAAGATATGCTGTGCGTCGTAAGTACCGTAGTAGTCACCCACCCCAGCATGATCTCGTCCTACAATAAAGTGAGTACAGCCGTAGTTCTTACGAACCAAAGCATGGAAAATTGCTTCGCGAGGACCTGCATAACGCATTGCAGCCGGATTAATCGCTAATATTACCCTATCATCTGGATAATAATTTTCCAATAAAATTTCGTAACAGCGCATCCGCACATCAGCGGGGATATCATCTGACTTGGTTGCTCCCACCAAAGGATGCAAAAATAAACCATCTACAGTTTCTAAAGCGCATTTCTGAATATATTCGTGAGCGCGGTGGATGGGGTTGCGAGTTTGAAAGCCCACAATAGTTTTCCAACCTTTCTCCCTAAACATTTGTCGAGATGCAGCTGGATCAATTTGATATTTAGGAAATTGTGGATGGGAACTGCGTTCTAACAACCATATATCACCGGCAATATTTACGGAACCTTGGTTGTAAACTACCTGTACGCCGGGATGCTTATCTTCGTCGGTACGATAAACATTAATTGCTTCTAGTTTTTTATCATAATCATATTTTTCCGCTAATTCTAATACCCCAATAAATTCACCTTTGGAGTTATCTAAACGGATTAAATCACCAACTTTTAGAGAATCTGCGATTGACTCGGTTACTGAAAGTGTAATTGGAATCGACCAAGCAATTCCATTCGCTAATCGCATTTGAGAAACTACACTCTTATAGTCCGACTGATTCATAAAACCAGTCAACGGACTAAAACCCCCAATCGCAATCATTTCTAAATCGGAAACAGCCCGCTCGTCAAGTTCGACTCGCACTAAGGTGTCAGCTTTGGAAAGAAATTCTTGTTTTTGTTCAGGTGAAGCGATGCGATTTACCAATTTTCCGCCGTGTGCGGCAATGGCATCGAGATGATTACTCAATGTATCTCCTTACTTACCTTAACTGCAACTTGTTTTTGATATTTATAACTTACCAAGAAATGGTTATATCTACGCGCATTTCGGGAAATATTAGACGGTATGGGCTGTTGTGAGTACCCCGCGATTGGTGCAGAGTGCTATTAGTTCTCTTTTCGATAACGCATTTTCTTTCTGACTTGTTCTGGAGATAATCCAAGTTCAGCACTGATTGTGGCTTCTAGGTGTGGTATGTGTGTTGTTGCTAAGATAATTTCAGATTGTTTGTATACTTTACTTAGTCTCATGATTTTTACGGAGGAAATGCCTTTTTTTGGATAAATTTCTACTTTGATAAATGCTATTTTTTTGTCGTAATCTGGCTGGGTGGTTTGTAATTCAATCATGTTTTTTGATGGACTTGTTAAACTGTGCTGAGTTAACCATCCGCCAACAACCCAAAAGCTTATTCCTAAAAGTGGTAAAGGTAGCCAAAATTCTATTCCTAAAGATTTAAGGAATTCTAACCATTGAGGAGAAAAATTTCTGGAAGTCATGGGATTTTGGATTTTAGATTTTGGATTTTGGATTGTAATTAACCGGAATGCACTACTACTTCACCACATTAATTATGATGCGTTAAATATTTTTCGTAGTGGGAGCGTCTCGCTCCCTGATGACAATCACCAAATAACATACTCCCTGATGACGACAAGTAACAGTAAAAGTGCAACTTATGGTAATTCTCCTTGTAGAAGACGATGCGAGACAGTTGGAGCCATTACACGCTGCTTTATCAGCAGCAGGACATATTGTTGATGCGGTGGAAGATGGAGATACGGCACAGTGGCTAATTACTCAAAAAGAATATGACTTGTTAATTTTAGACTGGATGTTACCTAAAGTTAGTGGTGTCGCATTATGTCACCAGTATAGACAAGCTGGAAAAACCGCTCCCGTATTGATGCTGACTGCAAAAGACACCACCAGTGATAAAGTAACCGGATTAGATGCTGGTGCCGATGATTACTTAGTTAAACCAGTAGACGTAATCGAATTATTAGCAAGAGTGCGAGCATTAGGAAGGCGATCGCCACTTTGGCAAGGTGATATTCTCAAGGTGGGGGATTTAGAATTGCATCTAAATACTTTGATATTGATGCGAGAGGAAACAACAGCGAAACTATCAACTCGCGAATTTCAATTAATGGAATATTTAATGCGTCATCCCAATCAAGTTTTGTCACGGGAACAAATAGAAGATACCCTTTGGGAATGGGGAACTCAACCAGAAAGTAATGCTGTAACAACATTGGTAAGAAGAGTCAGACAGCGTTTAGAATCAGTAGGTGCAAAGGATTGTTTGGAAACAATCTATGGTATGGGTTATCGGTTGAATGCACCGAAGTGAGGTGGAGTGATTGGGAAGGGACAAGAAAATAATCGAAAATGGAAAATTTTCAACTCTTAGCTGATAACTGATAACTGTTAACTGATAACTGATAACTGATAACTGTTAACTGATAACTGATAACTGATAACTGATAACTGATAACTGTTAACTGATAACTGATAACTGATAACTGATAACTGATAACTGATGCTAACTCGTAGTCGTCGCCGTTTAGCTTATTTATTCACCCTGTCAATGGGTGGAATTTTAGTTACTTTCGCTTTTGTAATATATTATTTTTTGGTTAGAGAACGTCTACGTGTTTTTGACCAACAGCTTAAGGATGAAGCTCAAAGTTACGTTTTTGAGTTTCAATATCCTGCACAACAAGGACAATATCGAGTGGAGTATGGAGGTATTCCGCTGGAATCTTCTTTGGATATGCTTCCCGAAAAACTCAATTATGCTTGCTGGTATGATAATTTGAAAAGACCTTTAAGAATCAACGATGATATTTGTCCTCCACAGAAGTTAGTTCAACAAGGTTTTCAAACAATTAATTTTAATCAGGTTTCATCTCATAATTCTCAACAAATTTGGCTACGACAAATAACTTCACCAATTAAAAATGCTAACAAACAAATTGGTTATATTGTTGTTGCAAAACCCTTACAACCGATAGAAGAAAACTTAGCGAGATCGCGATTTTATTTATCACTGGGAGTCCCCATTACTCTGGGTTTAGTTGGTATAGTCGGTTGGTTTTTAGGCGGAGTAGCCATGCAACCGACAAAACGTTCTTACGAACAATTACAGCGTTTTACTGCTGATGCTTCACACGAATTACGTGCGCCGGTAGCAGCGATTTTAAGTAATGCTCAAGTTGGTTTACTTGCACCAGAAGATAATACCGAACTACCTCGTAAACGTTTGGAAAATGTTGTTGATATTAGTAAGTCAATGAGCGCTCTGATCGGTAATCTATTATTTTTAGCTAGACATGAAGGAAGCTTAAATCCAAAAGATTTAGAAAGTATTGAAATTGTTGATTTGCTCAAGCACTTAGTAGATGAATATCAATTGATTGCTCAAGAAAAAGAACTAAATTTAAATATTATTCCAGAATTACCATCTCAATCAGTAAAAATACTCGCTGATTATGATTTATTACAGCAAGCTTTGAAAAATTTATTAGATAATGCTTTAAAGTATACTTTAGCAGGCGGTACGGTAAAACTGAAATTATTTATTAAATCTCGAAAAATATCTATTCAGGTAATTGATAGCGGTGTTGGCATTCCCCCTGAAGATTTAACACATATTTTCGAGCGATTTTATCGAGTAGACAGCTCGCGCACACGCTCTTCTGGTGGTTTTGGTTTGGGATTAGCGATCGCCCAACAAATAGTCCAAGCTCACAACGGTGAGATTACGGTACAAAGTACGGTTGGAGAAGGTACCATTTTTCAAATTTGTCTACCCTTGAAGAAGGTTTAATATAGGGAATAGGGAATAGGGAATAGGGAATAGGGAATGGTGAGTAATGGGTAATTAATAACTCCGGTAGTCCTAACTCATAATCCAAAATCCAAAATCTAAAATCCAAAATCGAATTGACATATTCATGTCATATTTGGCTGTCACAATAAATCTATCAGGTAAAGGAACAGAGTTAGCAGCCAACAGCAATAAGCATAAACGGATATCTAACTTTTTCTCCAAAACCACACACACACTGAATTCTAGTTACTAGGAATATCTTCCTAGTGACTAGTTTACTTAGACTCTGGGTTGATTTTTTATTCTAATTTTTTATTGTATTTTGAAAATAATAATCTGACATATTCATGTCATATTTAGTTGTCAAACTAAGATTAACAATAAAAATTCTTAATTATTTTTCTCACAACTTCTAACAACTAACTACTATGAGTAACAAGGTATCATTACCAAAGTCGCTAGCTTATTTATCCGTATTCTTCGCTGGGGCTGCTTTTAGCTTACCCGTTACCCAATTATTACCAACTAAAGCTATACAACAAGAGCAAAGAATTGCTCAACTACCGGGAATTACCAGTCAAGCTGTTCCTAGTAATTTTATTGCAGCAGCAGTAGAAAAAACTGGACCAGCGGTTGTCCGCATCGATTCTACACGTGAATCTGTAAGAGGACGTTTGTCAAGTCGTCAAGCACGGGGAGTCGGTTCTGGATTTATCATTGATTCTAACGGTACTATTCTTACTAACGCCCATGTAGTCAAAGGTGCTTCTAGAGTTAGAGTGACTCTAGCTGATGGACGCAATTTGATGGGTGAAGTAATGGGTTTAGACGACTTAACCGATGTTGCTGTAGTTAAAGTTTCTGAGAATAATTTACCGAGAGTAGAGGTTGGTAATTCGGAAAATCTCAGACCTGGTGAATGGGCGATCGCAATTGGTAATCCTCTAGGATTAGATAACACTGTAACCGCTGGTATCATCAGCGGTACGGGTCGTTCTAGTGGAGTAATTGGTGCTGCTGACAAGCGAGTTCGATTCATTCAAACTGATGCTGCAATTAACCCTGGTAATTCTGGTGGTCCTTTGTTGAATCAACAGGGTCAAGTTGTTGGTATTAATACCGCTATCATCGGTAGCGCTCAAGGATTGGGATTTGCAATTCCCATTAATCAAGCCCAGCAAATAGCCAGTCAGTTAATTGCTGGTGAAAAAGTTGCCCATCCTTATTTAGGAGTTCGCATGGCAACATTAACTTCAGATTTGAAAGATGATTTAAGTCGCGAACTTGGTTTAAGTTTATCTGCAAATAACGGTATTGTAATTGTAGATGTTGCGGCTAATTCTCCCGCAGCCAGAGCAGGTTTACAACCTGGAGATGTCATTCAACAAATCGATGGTAAAACCGTAAAAACCGCAGATGATGTTCAATTAGCAGTAGAAAAAACTACAGTTGGTGGGAACGTTCAAGTAGCAATTAATCGCGGTGGTAGAGATTTAAATATCCGTGTTCAACCAGGACAATTCCCTGTTTCTCAAAACTAATTGTTAGCACATTTTAGATTTTTGAGAAGTCGGGTTTTGAGCATCAATATCTGTCACACCAGACAATCAATCCTTATAAAAACCCGACTTCTGTAGTTTAAAATCGTCATACACCATATTTAAGGAGTATTAATTATCATATGTCACGCTTAGATGCTATCGCTATTGTTAGTACCGGCATCCTTAGCAGTTTACTTACTTTATCACTAAGAACTGCACCCGCATTGGGGCAAACAGAATCAATTTCAAATGTTCATCAAGAAAGAACATTACCTGTACAAAACAATCGTAAATATCAACCTGTTGTATTTACCGCCGATGTTTCTGCTGACAATGTTGGTAATCAAATCGCTGATAATACCACAATATTAGGATTAGCAGCAGTCGGTGCTGGTACTGCTGGGGTAATTTGGAGCTTAAATCGGCAAAATAAAGCTTTATCACCTCAAACTGCTTCGCAAAAACAGAATATCTCAATAGAACAAGCGAATCCGCAATTGAGAAAGCAATTACTCAGACTTGTAGGTGGCGATTCTAGAACAGCAAATCGATTAATCGCTGGGATAAAACAAAGCCATCCCGAAAAATCAATCAACTGGACAGTAGAAAAAGCCATTTATGATTTAGAGCGCGATCGATATTAATTAGGTAAAAGGTTAGAGGTTAAAGGTAAATATTAACTATGACTAACTTTTAGCAAGTGATTCAAGAAGTATATCAAAGTTTTTCGGCTCTCATAAATTAATCAATAAATATTCTCCTTGCAGAATCAGCCTTTGCTAATCGTTACTTAGCAGAGGTTTTTTATAAGTATTAAATTAGTTAGACATTCAAAACATCCTCTTAGTAGAAGTTTTTTATTGTTTAGTTAATAGTTTTTTTAACATTTAACCTTTAATATCAAATCCGTTTGTATCGGAATTATACATTTTTAAACGCAAAGTGACGCGGAGGTAGGCGCAGAGGAACGCAGAGTTTTTTTTGCACATACTTTTTATCATTCCGATGTAAGCGTAAAGGATATAATCTACTTTGTCATATTGATGTCATATTCATAATTCATACTAAAGATAATCAAAGTTTAAATAAGATTTATTTCCCAATAACAGCAAACTCAAATTAACAAAATAATGCAAGGAGTTTTAAAGCAAAAAAAAGCAATTTATAATTCAAACTAACTCAAAATCACTTTTTACAACGTTATCAATCTCCCTAGAAAATACTCTCAAATGTACTCGGTTTCTTTTAGAAATCGGGTCCTTTTTTATTAAGGTTGTAAAAGGTAAAAGGTGGCAATTGGTAATTGAATTTCCCCCCATTACCTATTACCTATTACCCATTACCAATTTATTCAAACCGTTCAATTATTCCACCACCGAGGACTTTTTCACCGTCGTACCATACGGCTGCTTGTCCAGGGGTAATGCTGAATTGCGGTTCGTCAAAGACTATCTTGACACGGGAGTTTTCCAGGGGAATTACCGTGACAGGTACGGCTTCTGAACGATACCGGACTTGTACGCCTGCACGAATCGGACTCACGGGTTCGGCTATTGATACCCAATTGACTCGTGCTACGTTACATTCCGGATTGGTTGCTGTGGTTCTGTCACCGACAATTACCCGGTTAGCTCCCGCATCTAAACCAATTACATACAAAGGTTGTGCAGCTGCTATTCCCAACCCTTTACGCTGTCCAATAGTGTAATGATGCACACCGTCATGTTCTCCCAAAACTTTACCATCACCGTCTACAATTTCGCCTTTTTTGGGAGCCAAATATTTGTCTAAAAAAGCACGCATGGAACCATTACTTTCCACTAAGCATAAATCTTGACTTTCTGGCTTATTGGCAGTTTGTAAGTTGTATTGGGCGGCAATACGACGGGTTTCTGATTTTTCTACTTCTCCGAGTGGAAACATTGAACCCGCAAGTAATTCTTGCGATAAATCATACAAAAAATATGTTTGGTCTTTGTTGCGATCAAATGCCCGTAGAAGTTCGTAACGTCCGCTGGTTTCGTTGTAATTAATCCGAGCGTAATGTCCTGTAGCTATTTTGTTGCTTCCCAAATTTTTCCGTGCATATTCAAGCATCGGACCAAATTTTACAGTTTTATTGCACTGGGAACAAGGTAGAGGGGTAACACCAGCACTATAACCACTTACCAAATAATCAACAATATTAGTTTGAAAGACATCGCGGATGTCAACAACGTGATGAGGAACCCCTAGCTGTTCACAGATATAAGCCGCATCAACCATACCCTCAGAGCAACATTGACCTTTACCTTTCATTAGCCAAAGGGTGAGACCAATAACTTCATAGCCCTGATGGTGCAAAATGGCAGCAACGGCAGAACTGTCAACGCCACCGGAAAGACCAACTACGACTTTTTCCATATCCGTATAATAGCTTAGGCTGTTAATTCTAAGTTAACACTATGTAGTTAATTCGTTTTCTCAATTATATGATTTAGACTTTTACAAATATATATATTAATTCTTCATCATATAAAATCTCACATATTATAGTCCTGACTAACCTGCTAACTCATGGGAATAATTTAAATTCTCATAAATTCTCATAAATTTTTAAATTCTCAAACCAAAATTGAACCAGTGCTACTATGTTTAATCCAATACACCAAAATTTTATGCGACCTGCTTTAATAACCTATTCTTTATTAGCTGGGTGTTTAACACTTGTTTCCATACCACCAATACAAGTAGTAGCACAAATACCAGCATCTTCTACAGCACAAGCTGAATACGATTGGAATTCTCAATACAGTCAAAATTCCGAAAGCTACTTGGTGATTGTAGATAACAGTGACCCTAGAATACTCCAACAAGTACGCCTTGTTGAACCTACTGCTTTTACAGGGAACTTTCAAGGACGTTCTGTGATTCAAGCAGGAGTCTTCAGCCGTTTAAACAATGCTCAAGAAAGAATTAGACAGTTACAAGCTTACGGTATCGGCTCCCGTATCTACAGCCAGAGTACCGGAAGAGAAATTGCTAATTCTAATAATGGTTCTTCTCCCAGAGATAATAGTACCAGGCAGCGAAGTAAATATTATTATGTAGCTATTCCTGAAAAGTCTGACAAACTATTTGAAATTGAAAACCAAATTAGACAAAGTGCAGGAGGAAATTCTGTGGGAATAACCGTCAGAAACTCCCCTAGAGGACCTCATGTCGCAGTCGGACCTTTTGCAGGACGTTTACAAGCCGAACAGTGGAATTACTATATACGTTCTTTGGGATTAAATGACGCTAGAGTTTATTACGGAAAATGAGAGAATAAGGGATGGGGTGATGGGGAGAAATAAATAAAAACTGTCAACTGTCAACTAACTCCTAACTCCTAACTCCTAACTCCTAACTCCTAACTCCTAACTCCTAACTCCTAACTCCTAACTCCTAACTCCCAACTCCTAACTCCTAACTCCTAACTCCT
>NZ_JADEWL010000105.1 GCF_015207665.1 Plectonema cf. radiosum LEGE 06105 | reverse complement strand
AACCTCGATGACCGTTACCGTTTTTGCTCAATATATCACCTCCTGAATATTCGGTAATTGGGGGCAATTACGTCCCCAAGTTTATTTTTAAATATTTTTTCACCAGTTTTTATTAATAAATTTAACGTTGCTTTTTAAGTAGTGTAGTGTGGTGACACAGCTACAATAGTGCATAAAAAGCTCTGCGCTCCTCTACGCTTACCTTTGCGCTTCTCTGCGTTCAAAAATATATAATTCCGATGTCAAAGGATTTGATATTACCCAATGTCTTTAGGAAAACCGCGTCAATCCCCCAACAATACCCGAATCGCTTTTAAAGCAGTCCGTTTTCTCCCATTACTAACTTTAGCAAACCAATAATGAGATTCTTCATTACTCATTTCCGTAATTCCGCTAGCGATATTCGCAATTCTTTCTGGTTTAGAAAGCGGTTGTAATGTTTGAATTAGTAGAGCTAGATTTATTCCCGTTTCTTCACTAACAATATAAGGTGTTTTACGAGTATTATTTAAAGTTTTGGGGTCGTAATTATTCGCTTTTAAACAATCATATACCGCTTGTTTCGCCATAATTAAAGCATTACCTTTTAATCGTCCAATTCGTTTAGCAGAGGGACGTTTTTTTTCACCAGCTTTTTTATAAGCACACTGATATAATTCTAAAGCAAAGTTATTGTTATCGATGGGAACTACACGTAGTTGGAATTCTTGCATTTTTTGGTAATTGGGAATTGGTAATTGGTAATAATCGTAAGTAAGCGAATATAATCTGGCGAATATAATTCGCTGCTACACAGGCAAAACCCGCCTTCGCGGGTTAATTAATTTAGTCCACGAAGGTGGACTTCGCTTGTGTAGCTGCGGTTTTAACCGCCAGATAAAATTAAATCTACCGCGAATAATAGCAACTAATAAGCGAATAGAATTTGGCGAATATAATCCGGCGAATATAATTCGCTGCTACACAGGCAAAACCCGCCTTCGCGGGTTAATTAATTTAGTCCACGAAGGTGGACTTCGCTTGTGTAGCTGCGGTTTTAACCGCCAGATAAAATTAAATTTACCGCGAATAATAGCAGCTAATAACTTACCTTTACCAATAAATTCAATCTATCAACCGGATTACGATTAAGGGCATTTTTAATAGTACTAATTTCTGAGCCTTCTGGTTGCACTGGTGAATCAAATTTAATTTCCAGTTTCAACATTACATCAGCTTGGGCATCTTTATTACTCAATAAACCGTTAATTGCTGCTTGAAAGCTTTGAAATCCTTTTACAGCACCTTGGTATTCTAATCTGACAAACTGTTCCCCTGCTGAAATTGTTGCCAACTGGTCGATTTGTATGGGAAACTTCATTAATAATGGTAAAGCCGTCATTAATCTACGGTAATCCATTACTTGGTCTACGGAGATTGCGATAAATTCTATACCAGTAATTTTGTGATCGTGAATGCGATCGCCAAGTTGATTGAATACAACGTTGGGTGTTCCTTCTAAATCAAATTCTGCTGGTTTGACTTTAAATAATGGAGTCGTATCCCAATCACCACCTTTTTCTTTGCCGTTGGGTGTTTTAGCTGTACCATTGCCATAAGTTAAAATACTTGCTTGACTTTCTTTTTCAACTATTTCCCCATTACCGTAGTCAGCGACAATTTTAAAGTTTGTGGTTTGATCAATTTGAGCTTCATATTCATCGCTGGGACGAAATTCGTTTTCTACTAATTCCCCATTTTGATAAAGTGTAATTTTCAAAGCTCCCGATGCTTTCCACCTAACTTTTACAGGTTTAATTAACTCGCTACTATTCATTAGTTGGGTAGAAAATTGAATTTCTCGCGGTTTTGGTAATTCTAAAATTCCCCGACGATAAAGCACCATTCTGTCAGAAAATTCGATGGTATCAGGTAAATTAAATTTACTATCATTATCCGGGGTTTTTATAAATATCTTTTCTCCAACCTTCATATCCCAGTTGCCATTTTGCAAACCTTGGCGGATAGTATCTCGCAATTTGGAAACTTCAGCATCAAGAAGTATATTTAAACCCAAATTTTTTGCAAATTCTTCTCGCAAAGCTTTAGTTGTCCAATGTTCTAATCCAGCTAACCAAACTTTCTGTAATATATAAGCGGGTGCATAATGTGAAGCGTTTTCCGAACGAATTTTTTGACAATCTTTAAGAACTTTGAGAATCACATCCTGCTGATTATTTTTACCTTTGACATCGCTAGCATCTTGTGCTGGTAAAGTATAGTGCATTAAGCCTTTTGGTGCTTTTACTGCATCGTTGGCAGGATAAAATAAATGACGGTAAGCATTAGTTAAAGATATTCTAACTTTTAAATCAAATTCGCCTTTCTTTTGCTTTAATTGCTTCTGCTGACTTTCTGATAAATCTTGTAACCGATTAGCAGAATTGAGAATATTTAATATAGCCAGATATTCCCTTGTATTATTAATTGCTATATCTAATTGGCTTCTATTAGCTATCAAAAATAACAGCCGATTGCGATAAATCCGAAATTTTCCCGATTCCCCTGTTTCACTAAATATTTTCTCTACAAGTAGGGGTGCGCTTTCCGTAGTCGCAGAAATAGTCGCTTCGTTAAAATCAATTAAACATAAAGCAATATTGTCAGCAACATCATCTACATCCCCCGGTGATTCTGGTGCAGAAACTAGTTTAAATAACCTTTCAGCAAATATAGTATCTCGACGTTTTCGTAATTCATCTTTGGCTTCAGTTTTCCCAATTTGCTGCTTTTCTTCGGAGATAATCTTATTAATTGATGGCTCTTCTTTAAACCGAGCAGTAGAAGTTATACTGTCATTTTCTAAATACCAAGCAACAGTACTCAATCTTTCCAAAGCTGTATCTACAAAGCTAGTTCCTAACCCCGGAGTTAACAGCGATAAATTCAATTCAGTACGACTAATTCCCGCAACTACACCTTGATTTATCGAATGCAAAAAAATAGTTCTAGCTACCCAAGAAGAAAAAGCAGGTTTACCAGCAGCTTTCCATTCACCATCTTGTAATTGAGCGTGTGCTTCTCTCCCATCTGCATTATATATGTCAGCGGATATTGCCAAACGCATCAAAGGACGTTCCAACCGGGAAGTTAATTCGCTGGTAATTTCTTCTTCAATGCCAATAGGAATATGATGGGGATGAATTAAAGGTATCCAATTATTTGTATTTATATTTGTATTTATATTTGTATTATTCCATAAATAACGAATAACCCTCGCAAATAATCGTAAAGCACCTCTAGTACGTTGAAAATTTTGAATAGAAGCAATTTTTTTATTCAGTAAACTAAAAAGTTCGGGATGGAAGGGATAACTTGCTGCTATAGTTTCAGCATAACGGGAATCCTTGCAACCATCAGGTAAACTAACGCTACTAGCTTTATAACTTTGTAAATATTCCTTAGCTGCATTTTGCGCTGCATGATTATCAATACTAGTAAATAAACGCTGTTTGACAATATTATAAATTTCAACATCTGTACTTGGTTTAAGAACCCTTTCCTGACGTGCTGAAGCTGAAATTGCTTCCTTTATTTCCGTAGTTTCTTCCCCAAAACTATCACCTGAATCAGCCAAAGTATAGACAAAAACTAAATTATTATTAGAAGCTGCTAAATCCATCAACGAAAACAAAAAAGCAACTACCTGCTGTGCTAAATCGCTTTTACCAACCGTTACTGCTTTACTAACTCGTAAATGTTGAGCAATTTCATCTAAAATTATTACAGTCGGTTGTCCTTGAATAATCCTTTCTAAAACAGCCGTACCGGGGCTAACTCGCTGCTCATCGGAACCCTTGAGCAAACTGTAACCATCAATTCCACCGATTTGATAAGCAATTTCACCCCAAATAGTGTAGGTCGTAACACCCGTATCTGCGTGCAAAACTCCTTCTACCGGAGTCAAATCTTGACAGGCTATAGCAGCTACCTGAATCGGACGTTCTGGAATTACACTTAAGTCAGCAAAACGTTCTAAACCGGGAATTTCTCGTCCATTTTTAGCAATATGCCATAAAGCTATCTCATCGTGAGTTTTACCACCACCAAAACTAGTTTCCAAACGGATAATCGGAGAACCCACTTTATCACCTACCAAACGTCCGAATACTTCCGAAATCAACGTTTTTAATCCCTCGGTAGCAAAAGTATTGTTGAAAAAAGTGGTAGAATCTTGGTAAACTAATGGTGCTTTTCCTTCCACAACCAACTTTAACTTAGCTGCAAATAAATCTAATGAAAGTTCTCCAGCTAATATTTCCGCTCTAGGAACGCAAGTTTTGAATATAGAAGGTAGCTGCATAATTAGTTGTTTAGTTTCTTAGTTTTAGATTATACATTGTACGCGAAGCACAATTATCCCCCATTTCTCACAAACAAGAAGGAAGTTGGAGTGAGTAATCAGTAGGGGAAAAATCAATACACGATAAAGTGTAGGTTTTAGCAGAACGAATTTCAACCAAACGTAACGTAATGAATGGAGTTCTTTTTGTTCCAGACCCTAGACGTATCAATCGGTCTCTCAGAGCATAGCTATAGTTGACGATAGTAATTTTCTTGTGCGGTGATAGCCGGTGTTACCAGCGCTTCGAGTTGCTTAGCAATCACTTCGTCCCACCCTCGTAAATTGGCAAAGGTATTGTAAATATCATTCGTCCAAGTTCAAGGTTTCCAAGACGAAGATAATTTTTTATGGTGAGTGCGATCGCCTTTTTCACAATCGCCGATATTTTTGCATGAGTTCACCATCACCAGAAATATAAAGTTATTAGATCGTCATGCTAAACAAATTGCTTTTACTTGCAGGAGGTGGAAAAATTGAGGATGATTGGTTTTGAGTAAGTAAAAATACTGTGGTTTTAATATCAAAATACTGGGAATTTGTCAAGTTAGATACTAGTAAACGCCGGGTTGAGATGATTACTGCTGCTCAAAGTTATTTTAAAAAACAATTTCCAGATTTGACCCAAGTTGAATCTCATACGAAAGTGGAGCGTCAACTTTGGCAACAGATACCAAGTGATGAGTTAGCAGAAACTTGTCTGCGCTGCTATATCTCTCACCAGATTTATCAAGTGTGCCTGGACTTGGCAACCAAATTTGGCTCTCAAAAAGGTTTTGATTGTCAAGATTTGTTACCTTTTGTATTGGACGATGAGATACTTTTAGCAAAAAGACGGTCAATCGGGAGTAGTTCCTATCAATCTTTAGCGAGTACTGTTTTAAAAACCTTCGATCCAGCGAAGGGAACGCTCAATACATGGGTAAATCGTTATGTGAAACAACATCCAGAACTAAAGCGATTTTTAGTTCAGCATGGTGTTTTTTTAGTTAGCGATTGGGCGCTTTTGAACGATACAAAGCCAAAGGAATTGCAACGAATTTTAACTGATATGTATGGTTTGAGTGCGGTAGAAATTCAGCAAACCTGCGAGCTTTTAATCGCTTATCACTCAGTTTATCGTGAAGACCGCTTGCAGCAAAGACTTGTTGTAGGAACAACACTACCGTGTCAGCAACCGACACCGGAGCAGTTAATAAGGATGAAGAATGAGTTGGAAATTGCTACCGAGCATCAATTTAGTACTGAGGCAATATTAAATCAACTGCACGCGATCGCATCTTATCTGAGACGATATCGCATTACTGCCCAAGGAGGAAATGTTTCTTCAGTTTCTTTGGATCGACCTGAGATCCAAACTATTGTAGAGCAATCGCCGATGGGTGAAGACGACGAAGAACTAGAATTTATTAAGTTATATCAAAATCACTTTCTAGAATGTTTAGATCGCTCTCTTGCTCAAGTTATTGATGATTATATTCAGAAATTTCAACGCAAGCGTTCTGCAATGGCACAATCATTTATTACCGCTTTACATCTTTTTCATTGCCAAGGTCAATCTATGAACCAAATTGCACCTCAAATTAATTTGAGAAAACAGTATGAAGTCACTCGATTATTAAAACTTAATGAATTGCGTGCTGACATTCGTCAAAAATTATTATTAATGTTGCGCGATCGCGTTCTTGATACTGCCAAATTATTTGCAGACTCCGAACGATTACAAAATTTAGATCGACAATTAGAATTAATTTTGGACGAACAGATTTCTGGCATTATTCAAGAAGCAGAATCTGAAACCAAAAATCCGGTTCGCAATCAACCCCTACGCAGTTTATTTGCTCGTCGTCTTTGTCGTTATTTGGATAGGAAAAATAATTAATCATTAATTACTGCATTTATTAATATGAATAATCAACTATTAGAATCAGAATTTACACCGGATTGGCAATCTCTCAACGAAACGCGCACCGAACTATTATCAAAGCATTTTCAAAAAGCTGCGCGTCTGAGTCAATCTATACATTTACCACAGCAACGCTGGGAAGTTTACCTTTGTGCGTTGGGAGTTTTGGGGTTTGAGCAATGGCTGCTCGAACGCGCTCCCGATTTACAATTTGAATGCGTTGACGCTTCGATTTGGCAACCTGCATACGCGAATTTACTTGTAGCTGCGTGTAACATTAAAGTCGGTAATTTTAAAGTTTGTGTCTTAACGAATAGCAGTGTACCTTTCGCAGTTTTAGATATTCCTGATTTTACTGCTCATTTCTACGTGCTAATGCAGGTTGAAGAAGAGGAGCAGCAAGTTGCTGTATCCGGCTTTATGAGTTACGAACAGTACCTTAACTATCAACAAAAAGCACATTTAGCAGTAGATTCAGATTGGACATACCCAATCCCATCAACTTGGTTTTATTCAAACCCGAATGCGTTACTGCTCAATCTTCGTTGTTTAGATGCTGATGCAATCCAATTACCGACAAAAATTGCACAACAAAATAATACAGCTACAGCGTTGCGAGAAAAGTTGACTGCACTTACTTCTCAACTGCAAAAACAGCATTTTTCGCAATTACTCACAGTCAAAGAAGCTACAACGCTGCTGAGTAATCCAGATTTGATTGACTGGGCTTATAAGATAGTCAATCCTTCCTTTGCTCAACCACTGATTAATGTTGGTCTTTGGTTGCGCGATCGAATTGATGCGGTAGCGAGTGAATTAGGGTGGATGCTGATGCCATCTTTAGCAGTATCGGAATTGCGTTCGTTAGAAGAAGAATTTGAACAAATTCGTTCGGGATTAGTAAAAAGTGGTGTTCAGATTCCCTCAACTGCGCGGGGTGCTTACCGCGATTTGGAGAGCGATCGCCATCTTGTACGGCTATATGCAATTATGTGGGTGTTATCGGAAACAGGGGACAACAAAGAATGGATGTTACTGATTGCTTTGGGTTCTCAACCGCAAGGACAAATGCCCAAAATGACATTAGAGGTACGAGATCAAACAGAGTTATTATTCACAGAATCCCTTGAAGACACTAACAAAGGTATATTGTACGCTCAAGTGATTGGCAATTGGGAAGAACGATTTTGGGTAACAGTAACTGTAGATGATGACACTGTATTTGAGATTCCGCCTTTTGGTATGGAATTGCCAACAGTTTAAATTTAAAGGAGTAGGGAATAGTGAATATAATTCGTAATTCGTAATTCGTAATTCGTGAACTCTAAAATAATTTTAGTGTTTGAGCGGGATAATTTGTTCACAATAAGAGATAAGCATAGTATGTAATAAAAAGCCACAAATACAAATTAAAATTAACATCGAATTAGTAAAATTAAATATAAAATACTATTTTATTTACTGCATTATTAAAGCGTTTTATCCACCGTTAACTCGCAATAAATTATGAAAAATAACTCCCATATTTTTAATTTAAAAGTTCAAAAAATCGAGCAAATTTGTTGCTTCGAGTTGTCTTGGGGACAGGGACAAAGATTGACCGCACAGGTTAATTATCCCTCCAATTTAACTTTGTTATATCAACAGTGGCGACGGGCATATCTATGCTTTTATCAGTCGGAACAGATGCGGGGACGGACGGTTGGTGGGGGAGTGGTAGAACTAAATGTAGACTGGCACGCAGAACTGGTGAAAGCGGAAAGCAAGTTGATGTTTGAGTTTCATGACTGGTTGCGGAGTGGGGATTTATATGATGTCCGTGCCACTATTGCTAAAGCCAGCCAAGAACTGGTAATCAATCCTACCGAACCAGTCAAAGTTTTTATGACTTGTGCGCCAATTGAGTTAGATCGGTTTCCTTGGGAAGCGTGGGAACTCGGCACCGAATTTGCTAGTGCGCGGACGATTCAAATCATTCGCGCTCCTTTGAATATTCGAGCGGAAACCGCAACACACCACAAACTAAATCGCCGACGCGCCCGGATTTTGGCAATTTTGGGGGATGATACGGGGTTAAATTTTCAAGCCGATCGCGAAGCGGTAAAATCGCTGCGAAGCATAGCTGAGATTACCTTTGTAGGTTGGCAACCAGAGCAAACCCCGACTGAAGTTATCCAAGAAATTACCGAAGCGATCGCCTGTGAAGCTGGATGGGATGTATTATTTTTTGCGGGACATAGTAATGAATCAGAACTGACAGGAGGGGAATTGGGTATTGCTCCTGGTTTATCGATTTCCATTGATGAAATTACTCCTCAACTGAGTGCAGCCAAAAAACGCGGACTTCAAGTAGCAATTTTCAATTCCTGCAACGGGTTAAATATCGCCGAATCCTTGATTGACTTGGGTTTTAGTCAAGTTGTAGTCATGCGCGAACCGATTCACAACCGCGTCGCTCAAGAATTTCTGATCCGATTTCTGCAAGGATTGGGCAAACACCAGGATATCTACGAATCGGTGATGGGAGCGCGGCAATTTCTACGCATGGAAAAAAGCCATACTTACCCCTCGGCTTATTTAGTACCTTCCTTATTTTGCCATCCAGGAGCGACATTATTTCGCATTCCTCCCTTTCGTTGGAAACAGCAGTTGCGGCAAAGTTTACCAACAGCCATCGAGGCGATCGCCCTTACCGCAAGTCTGACTCTGAGCTTGATTCCTGCTGTACAAGAAGTACTCTTAGATGGGCGAATGGTAACTCAATCAGTGTACCGCCAAGCTACCGCCCAAATTCCCTCTGAGGAAGCTCCCCCAGTAGCATTAATTGAAATTGATGCCGAATCTATCTACCGCGCTGGACTTCCTAACTCTCAACTGCAACCGATGAACCGCAGCTACATTGCGAAATTGCTTGATAGCACCAGAAAATTAAATGCTTCAGTCATTGGCTTAGATTTTATCTTCGATACACCCCAAAAAGACCCCCCATCAGGGGATCGAGATTTAGGTACAGCGGTACGAAGTGCGGTAGATGCCAATATGTGGCTAATTTTTGGGGCAATTTTGGAACCTAATCGAGAAATCGGCACAAATGAGACGATCGGGATTAACAAGTGGAATTGGACATTACAAGGATATACTGATGCTTATCATTACCTTGTCGAAATTCCTGCTGCTGAGCGTGATTGTCGTCAGGCTTGTCCCATGTCTTATTTGATGTCGCTCGTGCAGACAGCTAACCAGGAAATGGTAGATTTACCCAAGCCCCAAACTAATCGGGTGACAAATTTACGCGCTCAACTACTTGATCAGATTGAGCAAAAGCACCCCCAACTCGGTAACTTACCTGCACTTTTACAATTACGTCCTGTTCTGGGATTGCAACCGTTAATTGATTTCTCCCTGCCTCCCGACCGGGTTTATACCAAAATTCCGGCTTGGAAATTGTTAGAAAATCCGGATATCAACAAATTTCCCCTACTTTCCAAACAAGTAGTATTAATTGCCACAGGTAGCGACGAACGTTTGGGAATAGCTTCCGGTCAGCCAGATCGATCGCCAGCACCCTCCGCCATCACTTACTGGACGCGGCAAAATTGGCTGACAGGCGGTGAATTTTTAGCATACATGACCCAGCATTTTCTCACACGCCATTATGTGATTCCTATCCCCGATATTTGGGCGATTGGGCTCGCAGTCATCCTCAGTAAAATTGCTGTTTTTGCAGTCAATCGAAAGTCTAATTTGAGTCCTAAACTGCGCCTGCAACTCTTAACTGGTTCAATTGGTGCAGTTATAGTTTACGGCATTTTAGTACTTCAGCTTTATATATCTGCGGCAATTTTATTTCCCTGGTTTTTACCCTCAGTTGTTTTTTTAGCTTATCTTTTACCCCTTACAAGGAAAAATTATGTTTAATAAATCGCTTTTTAGCCTCGCACTGATTCCCGTTATCAGCTTTGGTAGCTTTGATAAACAAATAGCCACACCATCAAGCCAAAATAGTCAAATTGAACAACTTGCTTTTAGAGTATCCTCAATTTGGCAGCGTCGTCCCCGCAAACGCAACATATCACGTTCAATTGGAGTTTGCGCCATCGCACCTGGTTTAGTAGACACATATATCGTGTGGAGCGATCGCCCATTATTTTTGTGGCACACTCAAGGAAAAAATCAAAACGTAGAATTAACAGTCCGCGACTACGAAACTCAAAAAGTCCTCTGGACACAACCCGTCAACACCGCCGACCAAAAAGTATTATACAGCGGTCAAGAAGCTTTAAAACCCGGTAATCGCTATCAATGGCAATTGTCAGGAAGCTCTAACTGGACAGCGTTTGAGATTATGCCAGCTAATCAACGTCAGCAAATTCAGCTTGATTTACAAACATTAGAACAGAACCTCAAAGCCAATAAAACCTCTACTGAAGAAATTGCCCTCAAAAAAGCAGATTACTTTCTCAATTACGAAATCAAACATCAAAAAGAAGATGGTATCTTTCACCTGTGGTCAGATGCTTTACAAGCGCTCTACATTGAAAATCCCTCTCCATCCTTCATCCAGAAACGCCAAGCATACGTAGCTGGTTTTTGTACCAATTCTACAGCTAATAATTAACTAATGTTTTATCCTAAAAATAAACAGGAATCGTAATATGCAAGCTTACAAAGCCAAAGGCAAAATTGACGCGACAGGTAACTTAATAGTTGAAGAATCAATTCAAATACCACCAGGAAATGTGGAAGTGATTATTTTACAGGTAGCTGGTGAGGTTGAAAATTCTACAGAAATCACTACCGAATCGCTACAACCAGAAACACCTAAAAGACCTACAAAAATTAAAGCTTTGCAGGGTTGGTTTGAAAAGACAAAACCCGCTCCTACTGATTTTGATCCTTCGGAAGCGAGATGGGAAGCTTTGAAGGAGAAACACAACTTGTGAAAGTTCTGCTTGACACTAATATCATTGTAGATGTTGCCCTTGAAAGACAGCCCTTTTTTAGCAATAGTGAAACAGTTTTATCACTTGTTGAACAAAAACAAATCGAAGGTTACATATCAGCATCTTCTTTTGGCGACCTTTTTTACATCATCCGTAAGGAAAAAGGTCGAGATTTAACCCTTGAATTCTTAAGGGAACTAGCCACCTTCTGTCAATTCGCAACAGTAAATCAAGCTATCATTTCAATGGCACTTTCTACCAATTTCAAAGATTTTGAAGACGCAATTTTGTACGGAACTGCGTTACTCAATCATTTAGATGCTATTGTTACTCGCAATCAGAAAGACTTCCCGGTTACAACTCCGCGAATTTTAACCCCGGAAGAATTAATTCAAAACTTAACAAATTCTCCGTAAATTTCTCTAAATTTAAATATCTAAAAATCTATATGACTACCCAACTAGACTCAACCGAAATTAATCAAATTCAACAACTACTTAACGATTACGAACCCGCACAAAAAGCATTAGTCCACGTAGGTTGGGTTGAACGTAGTGAAACCCAACATCAAGTTCAAGTATAGACCTATGTTGGGTTGTGCCTCCGGCACACCTAGCAGTGAACGTTCCTCAGCCCAACCTACTAGCTCCGCTAACGTAATCAGTCCCCACCAAAAATATGAAAAATCAACAAAACTGGCTTCAATTAATACTATGCGGCTTTATAACAGTTGTCAGCACCCCAGCCAACGCTCAAATTACCCCCGATAACACCCTCAATTCCGAATCTTCTCGTTTCACCCCAAACGTTCAAATCAACGGTACATCCGCTGACAAAATTGATGGTGGTGCGGCTCGTGGTAGTAACCTTTTCCACAGCTTTACCGATTTTAATATCAACGATGGGCAAAGAGTGTATTTTGGCAACCCCACGGGGATAGAAAATATATTAACAAGGGTAACGGGTACATCAGCCTCGAATATATTTGGAACTTTAGGAGTTGATGGTACAGCAAATCTATTTTTACTCAATCCCAACGGTATTGTGTTCGGTAAAAATGCCCAATTAGATATCCGGGCTTCCTTTGTGGGGACAACCGCGAACGCAATTCAATTCGGGAATCAAGGTTTCAGCGCCACAAATCCCCAAGCCCCCCCATTATTGACAGTCAATCCTTCAGCATTGCTGTTTACACAACTTAGTGGAAGTGGAATTACCAACCAGTCACAAGCACCCGCAGGGCTGAATCCAGCAGGTGAAAACGTCACGGGTTTAAGAGTTCCAGATGGTAAAAGCTTGGTGTTGGCTGGAGGAGATATCAACATTGATGGTGGTTCTTTGAGGGCTTATGGTGGTCGAATTGATTTAGCCGGATTAGCCGCACCGGGAAATATAGGAATTAATGTAGCTGGGGATACTTTAAGCCTGAGTGTTCCTAACGATGTAGCCCGCGCCGATATCTCCTCAAGAAATGCGGGAGAAGTGAATGTACGCGGTGCCGATGCTGGTAATATTGCCATCAATGCTCGCAACTTGAGTTTGGCAGCAGAAAGTAAAGTCCGAGCCGGGATAGATACCGGATTAGGGACAGCCCAAAGCCAAGCCGGAAATATTGATATTAATGCCACAGGGACAACCACTTTAACTGATACCAGTTTTATTGCTAACGTTACTCAAGAAACATCGGTAGGTAATGGAGGCGATATCAATCTTACTACTGGCTCACTGGAAATACTCAGTGGCAGTGCCCTTAATACTAGTATCTTTGGGCAAGGTGATGGTGGCAATATTAATCTTAACGTTGCCAATGCCCTGACATTAGCTGGACTAGATAAAAACGGATTGTTCAGCGCAATTCTCAGCGATGTCGTATCGGAAGCCGAAGGCAATGGCGGTAATATCAATATCAACGCTAAAACAGTCTCTTTAACTGATGGTGGTGTATTCGCTAGCACTGCTGGTAAGGGAAATGCCGGGAATATATTTATCTCTACCGATTCAGTTGCTATGGTCAATGGGGGTATTTATAGCAGAGTAGATCAAGGGGCTATAGGAAATGGTGGTAATATCAACATCAACACCGGAACTGTCTCTGCAACTAATGGTTCGGAATTGGAAGCGAGTACTTCAGGACAAGGCAATGGCGGCAATATTATTGTTAATGCTCGCGATCGCGTTTCTTTTGACGGCAAGGGTGAGCAAATCAACAGTAGGGCGATCGCTGGTGTACGAACTGGAGCAGTAGGTAATGGTGGAAATATTCAGGTAACAACCGGGACTTTATTATTGAGCAATGAAGCTTTTTTTAGTACTAGCACCCAAGGGACAGGAGATGCAGGTAATTTATTTATCTCTGCCGATTCAGTTTCTATGGTCAATGGGTACATTTATAATACAGTGGGTCGGGGAGCTGTAGGTAATGGCGGTAACATCAATATCAACGCTGGAACTGTCTCTGCTACTAATGGTTCGGAACTCGAAGCAAGTACTTCAGGACAAGGAAACGGCGGCAATATTATGATTAATGCTCGCGATCGCGTTTCTTTTGACGGCAAGAGCGAGGAAATCTACAGTAGGGCGATCGCTGGTGTACGAACTGGGGCAGTGGGTAATAGTGGAGAAATCCAGATAACAACCGGGACTTTATCGTTGAGCAATGGAGCCTTTTTTAGTGCTAGTACTTTAGGAACAGGAGATGCCGGTAATATCATCATTGATGCAGGTGATACGGTTGAGCTAGATGGTGGCTATGCCCAAAGCAATGTGTTTTCTGGCGGCGGTGTGGGTAAGGGAGGAGATATTCAGGTAACTACCGGAACTCTTTCTTTAATTAATGGCGGGCAACTCAGCACTAATGTCTCAGGACAAGGGGAAGCAGGCAATATCACCGTTGATGCCCGCGATGCAATTAATTTAGATGGTATAGTAGGCTTTTCAATTGCTGGGATTAGAAGCGGCTTACTCACTGACGCTGTAGGCAAAGGAGGAGACATCCGGCTCACAACTGGCTCGTTATCGGTGACAAATGGCGCGGGATTAGATACTAGCACCAATGGACGGGGTAATGCGGGTAATATTGTTATTAATGCCCGCGATACCGTTACTTTTGAAGGTGTGGGAGGCAAGAACAATTTACCCAGTAATGCAAGCAGCACAGTCGTAAGTAATGCTGTCGGAAACGGTGGAGAAATCCAGGTAAATGCCTCAACGTTATTCTTAAAAAATGGTGGTCAAATCCAAGCGAATACCTTCGGGCAAGGCAATGCGGGTAAAATCACCATCGATACCCGCGATCTAGTTAGCTTTGAAGGAAATGACAGCGGGGCATATACTTTTGGTGGTAACGGCAATGGCGGAGATATCCAGGTGAAGACTGGAACACTATCCCTAACTAACGGGGGTCAGATATCTGCCTTTGCACGGGGAAATGCAGGGAATATTACTATTGATGCTCGCGATGCAGTTAATCTTGATGGTGTAGGCAGCAGCAATGGCTACTCATCTGAGATTTCCACTTCACTATTTGACGGTACAGGCAAGAGCGGAGACATCCAAATCGCAACTGGCTCACTTGCCGTTACCAATGGCGCTAAACTGGTTTCCAATACAGCCGGAAAAGGTAATGGCGGTAATATCAATATTAATGCCCGCGATACTGTTAAGTTTGATGGAGTCGGCAGCAATAATAATTCTAGTGGGGCTTACAGCGCTGTGGAATTAACTGGTGTGGGCGATGCAGGTAATATCAAGCTGACAACTGGCTCCTTATCTTTGAGCAATGGCGGACAAATTAATGCTAGTACTGTTGGGCAAGGAAATGCCGGGGATATTGATATTAACGCCCGCGATGCGATTACAGTTAACGGTACAGGCAGCAATGGAGTTAGTAGCGGTGTTTTTAGCATTGTTGGACAAACTGCTGTGGGCAATGGTGGTAATATCAGATTAACCAGCAACTCGCTTTCATTAACTGATAATACTTACTTATCTACCGTGACCGGTGGGAAGGGCGATGCTGGGAACATATTTGTTCAAGCATCTGATTTAGTTTCTTTATCAAATAGCTTTATCCTCAGCAGTATTATTCCGGGCGCTATCGGTAACAGTGGTAGTGTTGATATTAATACTCGTAACCTGACATTAACCAACGGTTCTCAAATCAGTGCTGCGGTTTTCCGAGAATTTGGCGATTTACCTGGTGGCAGAGGTAAAGGGGGAGAAATTCGCGTCAATGCTTCTGATTCTGTAATCTTATCGGGTATTGGCTCTACAGGTAACTCCAGTGCCATCGTCGCTTTGACAGAAAGAGGAGCATCAGGTGATGCTGGAAATATTACCGTTACTACAGGGGATTTCCAAATAGCGGATGGTGCGCTTGTGACTGCGGCAACTTTCAATGATGGGAATGCTGGAGATGTAACCATCAACGCGAATAATTTTGCAGCGGTTAACGGTGGACAAATTGTTAACATTACTCGCAGTAGTGGTAATGCAGGCTCTATCAGACTTAACGTCAAAGATAGCGTCACTATTTCTGGAAATGACCCCAACTATAATAATCGACTGGCTTTGATTGAACAAGAAATCAAATCGAATGCCCCAACTGATCGAGTTAGCGATATTGTAGTTACTGATTCTACGAGCGGACTATTTGCCAATACTTCTGCTGATTCTACTGGCAATGGTGGCGGTATTTTTATTGACCAGTCTCAAATTACAACAATTAAAGATGGGGGACAAATATCAGTTAGCAGTGCTGGTACAGGGAATGCCGGAAATATTTCTATTCAAGGCGATTCTTTAACGCTTAACAATGGTACAATTTCTGCTCAAACTGCCAGCAGTCAAGGAGGTAACATTAACTTACAGTTAGCAGACTTTCTCTTACTGCGTCGCGGTAGTCAAATTTCCACCACCGCAGGTACTGCCCAAGCTGGGGGGAATGGCGGTAACATTACTATTAATACGCCTTTCATTGTTTCCTTGCTGCTGGAAAATAACGATATCACCGCCAACGCTTTCAGTGGCAAAGGTGGTAACGTAGACATAAATGTTCGGAGTATTTTCGGGATTGAAGCGCGATCGCAACTCACACCCCAAAGCGACATCACGGCAACTTCAGAATTAGGTGTACAAGGGCAAATTTCTATTCAACAACCGGATGTCCAACCTACAGAAGGATTAGTGGAATTACCGACAGAAGTGCTTGATGCTAGTAATCAAGTTGCTCAGAATTGTCCCAGAGGTCGCAATGCCAAAAAACCTTTAGGTGAGTTGATTGTCAGCGGACGTGGCGGCTCTTTACCACCTAACTCTCTGCAACCATTGACTGGTATAAATAAGATTAGAGATTTGGCAACATTAGACGGGGAATCAAGTTTAACTGCATCTTCAACACCCGAACTACTCCCTACCCAAAATCCAATTATCGAGGCTCAAGGTTGGGTAAAAACTCCTGATGGTAAAGTCATCTTAGTTGCTCAAGTTCCCACAGCTACACCGAATATTACAACAGCATCTGCTGTATGTCCTGTATATAAGTGAGATGTTTTAAATTTACACTGTAAACAACCGAATCGCATTTTGAGTATTGTATTATGAGAATTATCCTTGAACTAAAACCAGAAGTTGAAACACGTTTAGTTGCTCATGCTGCGGCAATGGGGATGTCAGTTGAAAGGTATCTTGAATCTCTTGTGGAAAAAAGTTTATCTAAAGAAGAAGCTTTTATCGAGGTAACAATACCCCAAGAAAAATGGAAAGCTGCTTTGAACAATTTAGGTCGAAGTCCTTCCCTTGCTCAAACGCTACCTCTCTCAGATGAAGCAATCAGCCGCGAAAGTATCTACACCAGAGAAGATGATTAGTTGCTGCGATGATTGCTGACAAACTTACTCGTTTGCTGACCTTCAATACAAAAGATTTTTAGAAATTATCGTTATTAATCCATGTCGTATTTCATGATTTTCATCACGAAGATTAACTATCAAGCTATAAGTACTCAGACAGAATTACTCCGTTCCCGTTAAAAGATTACTGAAAAAAAACCGCAGAGACGCAAAGAGCGCAAAGGAAAGAGATAAAGAAAAATAGGTAATTTTCGAGCGGGATAGGAGTAATTACATACCTTGTTTTTCTATTCGCTGTTCCCCTTCTCAACGTAGAAATGAACTTAATTTTGTCTAAATACTTAACCAAAATAATGAAACCCATTAAAAGAAACTGGAAACCGATTCGCTTTTGGCTAACGTTGGTATTGACTGCATTATTGTGCATTACATCACCTAGCTTCATACAAATTCCGATGTCGAGAGCAACGGCTCAAAAAACAACTCCATCTGTTGAAGAACAAGCACGAACAAAATATCAACAAGGTGAATTTTCCGACGCAGCAAAACTGTTTCAACAAGCATCCCTTGCATATCAAGCGGCAAAAGACCCGATTCGTCAAGCCCTGAGTCTGAGCAATTTATCCCTAAGTTACCAACAATTAGCACGGTGGGATGATGCCGATCGCGCAATTACCGATAGTATTACTTTATTAACATCCATAAAAGAAACAAATTCACAAAAATTATCGGCATTAGCCCAAAGCTTTGATATCCAAGGCGGGTTACAATTAGCACGCGGACAAGTTGATGCAGCTTTAAAATCTTGGCAACAAGCTACAATTTTTTACACCCAATTAAACAAACCCCAATTAGTACTCACAAGCCTTACTAATCAAGCCCAAGCTTTACAAAATTTAGGTCTTTATCGTCGCTCAATTCCCCTGCTTTACACCGCGTTAAAGTTACCAGAAGATGCAACTACTAATCCAGAATTAAAAGTTCTGTTATCAAAGACGAATACTGACCCAGAAACAGCTACAGCCTTACGTACTTTGGGCGATTCGCTACGAGTTATGGGTAATTTACCCCAAGCGGATTTAGTTTTGCAGCAGAGCTTAATAATTGCTAATAAACTAAATTTACCCGACATGATTACCGAGGCTCAACTCAGCCTTGGTAACACTGCGAGCGATGCAACCGATTCCCCCGCAGCGTTAAAATTCTATCAACAAGCTGCTACATCTAACTCAGTTGATTTACGGACGCAAGCACAAGTCAATCAACTCAGTTTGCTTGTGGATACGAAACAAATGGACGCAGCTAAAAGTTTACTGTCACAAATCCAAACACAAATTGGGACATTACCACCTAGTTACGCAGCCATTGAAGCACGGGTGAATCTAGCGCAAACCATGTTAAAGATGCGAAAAACAACCCCAGAAGCGATTCCTTTACCTGAAATAGCGCAATTGTTGTCAGTTACAGTTCAAGAAGCTGCACAATTAGGAAACCCACGCATCCAAGCTGATGCACTGGGAAGCTTAGGTAATGTTTATGAGTTAACGGGACAATGGGGAGAAGCCGAAAAACTGACTCAACAAGCAGTACAATTAGCGCAACAAATCAACGCTGGTGATGTTGCTTATCGCTGGCAATGGCAGTTAGGACGAGTGACAAAAGCCCAGGGAAAAACCGATAGTGCGATCGCTGCATATTCCGAAGCAGTGGGTACGATTAAATCATTGCGAGCAGATTTAGCCGCAGCGAGTCCTAACGTGCAGTTTTCCTTTAGAGATGCAGTTGAACCTATTCACCGCGAACTCGTCGAGTTGTTAGTAAAATCGAATCAAAAAGACAATCTCAAAACAGCGCGAAATGTCATCGAAGGGTTGCAATTAGTTGAACTCGATAACTTCTTCCGAGAAGCTTGTTTGACTGCGAAGCCAGAACAAATAGATTTAGTCGATCGACTAGCTGCTGTGATTTATCCAATTATTTTAGAAGACCAACTAGCGATTATTGTCAGCTTACCAAAACCTGGGCAAACCCAAACTAAAGACAATCGTGATTTTCGCTACTACAAAACCAACATTAACAAAAAACAAGTTGAGTCTTTAGCATCTCGTCTGCAAAATAACCTCAGCCAATCTACAGCCTTTGACTTGACTTTGCCCGAACTCCAAAAAATGTATGACTTAGTTATCCGTCCCGAAGCCGCAGAACTTGCTGCTAGTAAGGTGGAAACACTAGTATTTGTTTTAGATGGCGTACTGCGGAATATACCAATGGGAGTACTACATGACGGCAAAAACTTCCTGATCGAAAAATACAGCATTGCTTTGACACCGGGACTGCAATTATTAGCACCGCGATCGCTCAAAAAAGAACGCTTGGGAGCCTTAGTAGCTGGAATTAGTGAGGCTCAACCTCCGTTTTCAGCTTTACCCAATGTAGAGAAAGAAGTGCAAAAAATTGAATCCGAACTTCCCACCCAAGTCTTATTTAATCAAGAGTTTACAAATTCCGCCTTTGAAAATAAAGTATCAGCCGTTTCCTACCCGATTGTACATTTAGCAACCCACGGTCAATTTAGTTCTCAAGAAGATCAAACCTTTATTATGACTTGGAATGGTAAAATCAAAGTCAACGAACTTAGTAGCCTACTCAAAACCGTCGAATTATCGCGAAACAACCCCCTTGAACTGCTCATCCTCAGTGCTTGCGAAACCGCAGCAGGTGATGATAAATCCGCATTAGGATTAGCCGGGGTAGCAGTGCGTTCTGGAGCTAGAAGTACCATAGCAACTTTGTGGCAGATTAATGACGAAGCATCCGCAACTTTAATGAGTCAATTTTACGATCAATTAATCCAAGCCAATAAAACGGGTATCTCGAAAGCAGAAGCTCTGCGTCGCGCTCAAATTGCGATTTTAAACAACCCAGAATATAAATCTCCTTATTATTGGGGAGCATATGTATTGCTGGGGAATTGGACTTGACAATTTTAGATTTTGGATTTTGGATTTATATAGCAGGAAGTACTAAGCTGATGTGCAGCTAAATTGGATAATGCGTTAGCGAAGCGTGTCCGTAGGACATAAATTTGAAAAGGTTGTAGTGCGTTGGCGTAGCCTGCCCCGGAGGGGCATACCGAAAAGCTCGCTAGTACTATACAAATTAAATGCGTAGCAGCTTAGTACCGCTGCGCGGAAGTAAAAAGTCTTATGGGATAAGGATTTTAAGCGTTGGCAATGGTTGCTTTATTTGCGCCGTGCTGTACTAGTACTTGACCAGATTAATTTTTCTTTCACCTCAAATCACCTCGGCATCTATCTTGTCACCCATCACCAATTACCGATTACCAATTACCAGCCCTCACAGACAGTAGCAGTATTTAACCGGACGTGATATCAGTTAAAATTGCATAAGCTCCCCTAACTAAGAAATATAGGTAAATAGCCGGACATTACAAAGAGGTTGTCGTGGTCGAAGAACTTTATACCCCAGAACAACTCGCTCAAATGCATGACTCTTTATGGCAATGCGTATTACAATTTGCTAATCTTTCAGCGGTGCAGGAACGCAACCGTATTGCGCGGGATTTACACGATTCTGTAGGTCATGCACTAACGGGATTGAATTTTCAATTACAAACAGCGATAAAATGTCAACCCGATCCCATTCAAGTACAGAAATTTTTGACCGAAGCACATCGATTAGTGGCGATCGCGACTCAAGAAGTTCGTCAATCTGTCAAAGGCTTACGCAGTGATGCACTCGAAACTCAGTCATTGGAAATGTTAATCGCATCTTTAGTTAACGATTTTTATGACTCAACTGGAATTTTACCTCAAGTTGAAATTACGGAACGAGTTGCAACACCTTCACAGTTAATAGCACCCATTTATCGCATTATCCAAGAAGCGCTGAATAATATTCGTAAATATGCACGAGCGACAGAAGTACAGCTTGATATCTGCACCACTGTTACACAATTACATTTAACAATTCAAGATAATGGTCGCGGATTCGACCCGGAAAAAGTTTCGGGTGGTTACGGACTCCAAGGAATGCAAGAACGAGTCGCAGTTTTACAAGGATATTTGCATTAGACATCTCCGGAAATCAAATATGCATCATCCAGAAACCTTGTAGAGACGCGAACCCTTGCGTCTCTACATTCTTTTTCGGAGATGTCTATTTAGAGTCTCAACCCGGAAATGGTTGTTGTATTAGTGTGGAAATTCCTATGCATATATCTAAGAAAGATCGGGAACGCGCACCAAAAAAAGAAATAACGCAAAATGTTTCTTTGATCGATTACGAGAGCGATTTTTTGCACCCGTTGGAAGATCGAATCCCGCAAATAGATAATATTCCTCAAAAATATCCGATAATTAGCAAAAATCCGTCAGTCAAAATCGGTGAATGGCAACCTCTTTATCTAGATAAATGGGAAAATTTAGTACCTTTAGAACCAGTAATGGGGAGAATAAATGGTAACTGATTTCTGACTTCTTTCTCGGTGTTACGATTGCCGATTTAAAAAAACCTTACTAGACGCAGAGAGCGCAGAGGAAAGAAATAAGGAGAGATAGATAATTATAGAGCGCGTTGGGAGTAAATCCAACTTTAGTATTACAAAAATTTATTTTCTCAAACTTTTTGTCGATGATAAAAGAAGAATTAAAACTAAAGTTGGAAAATTGTAGTAGTAAGTAGCCAAGTGGTGCAATTAAGGCTATTAATAAAATAGTTGAGATTTAATCTAATCTCTTTACCAAATCTTGTTATAAAAACAAAAAAATATATGGTAAATATTTTGTTAATAGGGATATTGATTTTGACATTATGGCGATTGGTGAAAATTATTTATAATCGCCAATACCAACAGTTGAGATTAGCTGAAAAGCTGCAAATTTATGCATCACAGATGAGTTGTTTTACAGTTATTGCAGAAAAAATATCTCCCCAGGACAAGCTAAGTCAGCAGAATTCCCTTGATTTTTATCAAGAATTAGGGCAATCTATAGCAGCTTTACACATCCAACTACAAGCTGCACAAAAACTTTGGCAAGTCAACCCAAAACTTGCGGAAAAATCCCTGTCGTCAGCTTACGAAGTTAGTAGTACTCTGATGTCCGAAGTACGTCAAATTGTCAAAATAATGAGCGAAAATTCTCTTAATAATTAGTCACAAAGATATATTTTTCAAAAGGTGTGCTGTATGATTCGTTTGTTACTTATAGATGATCAAAGTTTAGTTCGTCAAGGTCTGAAAGCAATTTTGAGCTTAGAACCTGACATCGAAGTTGTAGGAACAGGGGAAAACGGAGAAGAAGCGATCGCGATTATAGAGCAGTTGGCGATCGCCTACTCTGCTCCACCCGATATAGTGTTAATGGATTTACGAATGCCAGTGATGAATGGGACAACAGCTACCCGGATTATTTGCGAACGATTTCCTCACATCAAAGTTTTAGTTTTGAGTACTTATGATGACGATCGCGATGTCAGGGAAGCGATTAGAGTCGGAGCTAAAGGTTATCTTCTCAAAGATATGCCCTCAGATGAACTTGTAAACGCGATTCGCTCTATAAACAGCGGATATACTCAACTCGCACCAGGTCTTTTGGAGCGGGTTGTAAGCCAAATAGCACCAACATCACCATCTATTTCCCCAGCACTGGCTCAATTAACACCAAGAGAATTAGATGTAGCACGTTTAGTAGCAATTGGAGCCACAAATCAAGAAATTGCAACTAAACTATTTATTTCAGAAAGTACAGTTAAAACCCATATCAACAGTATTTTCAATCGTCTTAACCTCAAGAATCGATCGCAATTAGCGATTTGCATTAATTCTGGTTTTCAGGAAAAAATCAGCACAAAATCAGTTTAAGATATCATAATATTACTCCTTTTGACTTTTATCCCAGCCACACGCCCATTTTTTAGCCTTTGCTGATTATTTCTTTATTTATTCTCTTTGAATATCATGTTAAACTTACATCTACTTAATAAGATTTTATTGGCGATCGCTAAATTTTCATCTTCTTTAACTTTTACCCTGTTATCTTTTGTAATAGCTTCCTCTACCTATGCTAGAGCAGAAAGTATATCTGCGTTACCATCTGAAACAACGGATATTGCCCAACGGATTGATGTTCCCAATATTCCTCCTCAAGACATTCCGCGACCGCTTCCCCCACCACAACCAGAGCCAACACCACCTGAAGTTCTACCACCAGCATCCGATTTATTACCAAAAACACCTAATCTTCCACCCGCACAACAGCCTAGCAATCCCCTGGATACAATCTTTGTCCGTGAATTTGAAATAGTTGGCAATACGATTCTTACACAAGAAATCAGCGAATTAGTTAAAGAATATACAGGACAAAACCTTACCTTTGCCGAATTATTTGCAGTGCGTTCCAAAATTAGCGAACTTTACGTTAAAGGTGGTTATGTCACTTCCGCAGCGATTATTCCCCCTCAAACCTTAGAAAATGGAATTGTCAAAATTCAGATAATTGAAGGTTCCCTCGAAGACATTGAAATCATTGGTACCCGTCGTTTGCAACCAAATTACGTCCGCAGTCGCATCAAAGTAGCAACCAATACTCCGCTTAACATTAATCGGTTGTTAGAAGGGTTGCGAGTTTTGCAACTCGATCCATTAATAGCTAATATTTCCGCTGACTTGCAAGCTGGAACCAGTCCGGGGAAAAACTTGTTGCAAGTTAGTATAATTGAAGCGAAAACTTTAAGTATTACCCCCTCGATTGATAATGCGCGATCGCCAAGTGTTGGTAGTTTTCGTCGTCAAGTTGGATTCAACCAAGCAAATTTACTCGGTTTTGGGGATAAGTTAAATCTCGGTTACACAAACACCGATGGTAGCAACGAAATAAATGTTGGCTATACCATTCCCCTCAATCCCCGTAACGGCACGCTTCGCCTTGGCTATGGTAAGATTAACAGCAATGTCATAGAACCTGCTTTCAAAGAACTTGATATCGAGGCAGATTCAAGCTATTACGAACTTAGTTATCGTCAGCCCTTATTGCAACGTTCTAGAGAAGAGTTTGCTGTTGGATTGACTTTATCGCAACAACAAAATCAGACTTCCTTGGGAATTGATAACATTGGTGGGTTCCCTCTTTCTCCAGGAGCAGATGATAATGGAAGAACGCGTATTTCTGCCGTGCGATTTTTTCAAGATTGGGTAAAGCGAGACGAACGACAAGTAATTGCAGCGCGATCGCAATTTAGTTTGGGGCTAAATTTGTTCGATGCTACGATAAATAATGATGCTCCCGACAGTCGCTTTTTTGCTTGGCGCGGTCAAGCTCAATGGACGCGACTGTTAGCTGCTGATACTTTATTACTAGTGCGCGGTGATGTCCAACTTGCGGATAGCTCTTTAGTTCCATTCGAGCAATTTGGTATTGGGGGACAACAAACTGTACGCGGCTGTCAAGACGCATTGCTCGCAGATAATGGGGTATTATTTTCTACAGAATTTCGCATACCTATTCTCAAAGCCAAAGGTGGTGGACTGCTGCAACTTACACCTTTCATTGATATCGGTACGGGTTGGAATAACGGCGAAAGTAATTTGAGTGAAGATACATTAATTGGTACGGGATTAGGATTACTATGGCAACAAGGCTCCTTATCAGCCCGCATCGATTACGGTATTCCCTTAATTTCAGTCGATACCGATCAACGCACCTTACAAGATAACGGGATTTATTTTTCTATTGGGTACAGTCCGTCATTTTAGATTTGCCCCCCCAGCCCCCAATACTGGGGGAGAGAAATAATTTTTATTGTCTCCCAACCCCCAATACTGGGGGAGAGAAATAATTTTTATTGCCCCCCATCCCCCAATACTGGGGGAGAGAAATACTTTTTATTGTCTCCCAACCCCCAATACTGGGGGAGAGAAATAATTTTTTTTGCCCCCCAACCCCCAATACTGGGGGAGAGAAATAATTTTTTTTGCCCCCCAACCCCCAATACTGGGGGAGAGAAATAATTTTTTTTGCCCCCATAATTGAGGGATTTAGGATTTAGTTCCCTTGTATATATAAAAAAATGGCGTTGCTGATTAAAAGTATGATTGGCAGAACAGCCCTCAATTCTGTTCCTCTCAAAATAATTTCGAGTCCCCCAGAATTGGGGGATTTAGGGGGCTTATACATATTTCAATTGTGCAACGCCGCTTTTTGCTATCCTATATATGTAAACCACTTTTTGATTTTATAGTTGACATTTATGGCAGGTAGAAAGAAGTTAGATCGCGTAAATCTTCATGCAAGGGTTGAGAGAGGTACCGGAGATAAGTTAAAACAAATTGCCCATTTGCTAGGATATAGCTACAATAATGAAGGTTCAACTGGTCAATTATTAGATGCGATCGCGTTAGGTGAATTAATATTAATCGCTACAAAAAATAGAAGTGATGTGGGCAAAAGTGGTTTAAAATAAATCTGGGGATAAAAAATCCCCTTTTGTGTTTTAAAAGGAGGTGGTTGATTGAGCAAAAATGGTAACGGTCATCGAAGTA
>NZ_JADEWL010000286.1 GCF_015207665.1 Plectonema cf. radiosum LEGE 06105 | reverse complement strand
CAGGAGGTGCTGCAACAAAAGCGATGATGAAACAGGTGATTGCAGATAAGAGGGTAGGAATCATCAATACACCGAACCAACCGATATATAAACGGTTGTTGGTGCTGGTAATCCATCCGCAGAACTGTTCCCACGCAGAAGCGCTCTCGCGTCTTTGTAATGTGGTTGTCATGGTTCGGATAATTGCTTTTTATTTGTTTTATAATTAGGCGCGATTTCTCTTGCCTCTTATTTATCACTATACATTAGTTTATTCACTTAGGAGCATTTGCTTAAATATTTATCACTTATTTAAAATATAAGTAAATATTATGTAAGGTCAAAGGTTAGAGGTTAGAGGTCAAAGGTTTTGTTTCCGTTCAAAAAAACTTACTAAGTACTTCGGCAAAATTAATTGTGCATTTGTCATTGCGAGTGGAACAAAGTGAAACGAAGCAACCGCAACCCTTTGAGATTGCTGAACGCTGTCGTAAACGCTTCGGACACAAATAATTTTGCACACCCACTTAGTAGTCCATGTCATTAAATTTGGTGGGTAATTCGTAGTGCGTTACCCTAACGGGTCAGCAAGCTGAACGCGTAGCGTGTCCTTGCGGACACGCTACGCCAACGCACTACAAATATTTAACTCAGCAAAACCAATGCAATAGACTACTAGACGTTCTTAGCGCAGAGAAAATTTCATAGAGCAATTACCCATTCCCAATTACCAATTACCCATTCCCTTACTTTAAAAATCAAAATAAATATAAGGTAATCGACCTTCGGGAGCTAAAACCCAAACTGCCCAGAGGCATAGTGGGATGAATAGGAGTTTTAAATGCCAATTAAGCTCTAGTTTCAGACGATTGCTGAAGGCGTAGCTTATGCCCATCACAGCTGCAATACCAATTAATAAAGCAGCTAATTGATATTGACTAATATTAAGAGCTTCCATATAGACTTTTTGAGCAAATTGTGCATCGGCAGAACGACCCCACAGATGAGTAATTACTAACCAAGAATCTTGTAAATTAGGTAAGCGGAACCATATCCATGAAGTGAAAACCATTAACTGCGTCAGTAGCCAAGCTAAAATTACCCCTGCGGGATTTTGCCAAAAATTTTCTAGAGGCTCGAATCGATCGCTAATCACATCAGTTAAACGATGTACGACTAATGCAAAACCGTGATAAGCACCCCAAACAACCCATCCTAAAGCTGCATCATGCCAGATTCCGGCAATAACCATAACAATCATTAAGTTCAAGCAGGTGCGAGCTAAACCTTTACGGGAACCTCCGAGAGGAAAATAAAGGTAATTACGCAGCCAATCACCTAAAGTCATGTGCCAGCGTCGCCAAAAGTCAGCAATACTAGTGCTGAAATAAGGATGATTGAAGTTTTCTGGCAACACTAAACCGAAAAGTAAAGCACTACCGCGAGCGATATCTACATAACCGCTAAAATCTAAATATAGTTGTAAGCCATAAGCAAAGGTAGCCAACCACAAATCGACGCTACCCGCTCTTTGCAAGCTGCTGAAAGATAAATCTACAAAAATTCCTAAGTTATCTGCTAAAAGAGCTTTTTTTGCCGCACCCCTAGCAATTAACCACAGTCCTTCAGCGATGGTATTGGCATTAGGAAACTTCAGATTATTAAACTGGTTCTCCAAATGATGGTAGCGAGTAATCGGACCCGAAATCAGTTTGGCAAAGAAAGATTTGTAACTAGCAAATAGAATAAACTGCTCCGCAGCAGGTGCGCCACGATAAATATCTACTAGATAAGCAATACACTCAAAAGTGAAAAATGAAATTCCCAGAGGTGCGATCGCTTTAAAAGTACTTCCACTCCCCACAGGATGAGCAACGCTGGGGTTAAAGAAATTGAATAAAGGCGGCAAATACTTGAACCCAAACAGTAGCAAAAGATTTAAAGTAATGCCCAGCCATAAAACTTTCAAACGATGACGGTTCCAATCAGCTTGAGCAAATTGCCACTGCTCGTTAGAAATTCGCCAATCAAGACTATGCTTTCCGGGGGAAGTATTTTGTCCGAGGGCTAACCCCAAACGAAAATTAATATAAGTTAGCGTCAACAACAGCGGTACATAGTAAATTTGATTAGACGCATAAAAAATTAAGCTGGCAATTATTAAAGTCCACAGTCGCAACCTTTGTTGTTCTACAGACCAATAAATCCCCAATACGCTCAGTAAGAATAGTCCGTAGGCAAACGAAATGAAATTCATGTTTGAGTTAGTTGTTGGTTGATAGTTGTTGGTTGATAGTTGATAGTTGATAGTTGTTGGTTGATAGTTGATAGTTGATAGTTGATAGTTGATAGTTGTTGGTGGGTAAAACCTCTCCCCATCTCCCCATCTCCCCATC
>NZ_JADEWL010000285.1 GCF_015207665.1 Plectonema cf. radiosum LEGE 06105 | reverse complement strand
AGTGCGACCTGAAAGTCGCACGGGAGAGTGGAAGACTCGTAACAACTTCCCAGGCAAGTGTCCAAACGCCTGTGTCCGTCTTCTCACGGCATCAAGAGTAATCCGGGTGTCGCACAGCGAGAAGAAAAGCCGAACCCTAGTACGTAGTGACCTCGGAAAGGGAGGCAAGGGCAAAACCAATATGGACAGCGAACAGCGAATTTATCTTATGCTTCGTGACGTCGGACTTCCGAAAGTCACTGATTGCGGAAGTGTGGGCTTTGGGATGATGTCATGATCAGCATCATTCGCGGACACCTAGCTCCGGAGTAAAGGTAGAGTCCTAAGTTGGTTGCATCTCTATCCCGTGCGGAACAGGATAACCCCGATAAGGTCTTTGAGTTAGTTTCCATGCTCAGAGTAGGGAAATCGTAAGATGACCATCAACTCCTTAGCGGGTGAGGGAGGTCTTCAGAAGCAAATGCCGGAATGGGGGAAACCTTACTAGGAAAGCCAATACTGGTATAACTCAGCGGATAGGGCAGATTATACATCTGAGATACCCAACTTGAAAGAGTGCTGACAGAAGACTGGTGAATCTCTTGAGAATCAAAGTGAAGGTACTGAACTTATCAAGAAAAGTTAGGTATGACCTCAACAGTCGTAAACGTAATTAATAAGGACTATACTCACTGGCAATCAGTCGATTGGCAGAAAACTAATCGTGTAGTCAAGAACCTGAGACGGCGAATTTTCAAGGCAACTCGTGAGAAACGTTGGAAAACACTCCGAAATTTACAACGGCTTTTAATGAAGTCGTACAGCAACATCCTTCTAGCAGTAAGGAGATGTACTCAAATAAACCAGGGAAAGAAAACCCCTGGTGTAGACGGATTGGTAGTTCTAAATCCTACGGGTAGGGGTATACTAACCGATTCCCTTAAACAATTTATACCGTGGAAACCACTACCAGCCAAGAGAATATACATCCCAAAATCCAAGGGCAAAAAGCGCCCCCTAAGCATCCCTTCCTTAATTGACCGCTGCCTCCAAGCAGTAGTCAAAAATGCTCTAGAACCATGTTGGGAAGCCCAATTTGAAGGCTCAAGTTATGGTTTTAGACCCAGCAGAAGTACCCATGATGCCATAGAAAAGATTTTCTGCGGTATTCGTCCCAACGGACGTAAAAAATGGATAGTAGATGCTGACATTCAAGGATGCTTCGATAACATCAACCACTCCTTTGTTCTCAAACAAATAGGACATTTTCCCGCTCGAAAACTAATTAAACAATGGCTTCAAGCAGGATACGTGGATAATGATGTCTTCCATGCAACAGAAACTGGAACAATGCAGGGGGGTATAATCTCGCCCTTATTAGCCAATATAACTTTGCATGGAATGGAAGACGCACTCGGAATCAAATACGATAAACGGGGACAAATTATTGGCAACTGTATAGTAGTCAGATATGCTGATGACTTTGTTTGCTTATGTGAAACAGAAGACGATGCCCAATTAGCAGTAGAACAACTGAAACCCTGGTTAAGTCAAAGAGGACTACAATTATCAGAGGAAAAAACGCAAATTGTTCATATTACTCAAGGGTTTGACTTTCTAGGACATAACATAAGGCATTACAGAGATAAATCGAGCAAAACTGGCTACAAACTATTAACGAAACCGAGTCAAAAGGCAATCAAAGAAATACGGCATAAAATCCGCCAAACTTGGCTTAAATATAAATCAAATCAAGTCAAGGAATTGATAGCGAAGCTTAATCCCATCATCAGGGGTTGGGCTAACTATCATCGTAAAGGGGTAGCCAGGAAAACTTTTGAAAGCCTAGACCAATGGATGCATACACGTGCTAGAAGATACGCTAAAAGAAAACATCCAAATAAAAATGAAACTTGGAGAAAACAAAAATATTTCGGAAGATTCAACCTGGACAGGAAGGATAAATGGGTATTTGGCGACCACGATAGTGGAATTCATCTACTAAAATTCACTTGGTTTGATATTGAACGCCACGTGCTTATACCTGGAAAATCGTCACCTGATGACCCAAATCCAGAAATTCAAAAATGGTTTAAGTCTAAACGGAAACGAAAGTCCAAGGATTATAAAAAATCATGGCAGAAAATAGCACGAAACCAAAACTACGTGTGTCCCACTTGTAGAGAATCTTTATTCAATGGAGAAGAACTACACGTCCACCATATTATTCCTAAATCAAAGGGAGGTAAGGATACTTACAAAAACCTCCAGCTTGTCCATTTGATGTGTCACCAGCAAATACATTACGGGAAGCCTGCGTGATTTGCTTGAGCCGTGATACTTGGAAAACTTGTAAGTCCGGTTCTTAGGGGGGAAAGGGATAGCAATATCCCCGACCTACCCGACTAAT
>NZ_JADEWL010000102.1 GCF_015207665.1 Plectonema cf. radiosum LEGE 06105 | reverse complement strand
CGCTGACTCCCTCTCTATCAATCCTGCGGATTGAATTGGTCGGAGGTCGCGTTAATTTTAACCGCCTTATATCTCACCACTGAACGGAGTACCGTTTCAGTGGGAGGCTTACGGCAAAATAGCTAAAACACGGGGAATAACTTCGCGGTAAATTGGGTTAGCAATCACCAGTCCACCAGCAGGATCGCGTCGCAATAATCCTAAATCGAGTAAATATTGACGGTCATCGTTGGGGGTATCGGGTAATGCTTGTCCGGATAAAATCGGCTCAATGATGGCTTTAACTCGTTGTTCTCTGAGTTTTTCTGCTAAGGAATCCAAATGAGTATCTTGACGAGCAATTAATATTTCCTTGGCTTGTAAAATATGTTCTTTAGTAATAGCAATACTTCTATCCTTAACCATTTTTTCCACAACTTCCTTGGCAAGCGCATTAACTAACCAAGGTTGTCCCTGAGTTAAATCAAAAGCTGTTGCTGTGGCTTCCGGAGTAAAAATTTGTCCAGTTTCTTCTGTATGTTGTTGGTATAGTTCTGCAACTTCTGCGGCGTTAAAATTTCTCAGTGTAATAGAACTAACTTTAATATTAAAAGGACTGGATGTATTTAATCTATCACTACCACCGGATGCAACTTTGTAATCTCGCACATCGCGTAAACCGATTAATCCTACCGACGAGGGGAAATTTTCTGGACGACTGCGATAACCATCACGCAACTGTCGCAAAACAGAAATCAAGGTTTCGTCTTGTAAAGAGTCAATTTCATCGATAAATACTACTAATGGACGGTTGATTGCGCGTGACCAGGCTCTTAAATTTTCGCCAATTCTTTGCCCAGGAGCATTATAAACCCAAGTAGGGGGTTGTAGTTCGGTCGGCAGGTAATCCTCAATTGTATTTCGCCAAGCGCCCAAAATAGCTAATTCTGCGGCACTAGGGTTATTGTTAAAAGCGCTTCCGACCTCCACTGATACCATTACTGCTGCATAACGTCCAATTGCAGTTAATTGTTTAGCAAGTGCTAGCATTGCCGTGGTTTTACCCGTTTGACGCGGTGCATGAACGACAAAATAACTTTCTTGTTCAATCAACATTGACAAATCGGGGAGACGACTGGTTGCGGGTAGCATATAGTGTTTTTCTGGTTTACACGGACCTGCAATATTGAACCAGCGAGACATGGGATAAGGGAGATAGCGGACACTTTGAGTTTAGACGATTTTGGGGTTGCGGATTTTTCTTTGTTTAAGCTTTGTGGGAGTAAGCTAGTACTTGACCACATTAATTTTAAGGGGTAACAAAGGTTCGTAGTAGCGCTAAAGTTGTCTGCGGGGGGTGATCGTGGACGTTAGCTTGCTCCCGTTATACAGGAGTTTACCGAGATTTTGACGAAAAAGCGTCACATGGTTAAGCCGAACGAGGATTGAAATAAAGTAATGAGTCAGTAATTAAGCAGCAGGAAGCGATTTTTTATTCAACATAATTCTCCAAAATCGCCAGAGATACGCGATCGATGCTGCTGCAAATCCTACGTAGGTTCCAATCCAAACGCCGACTCCAGACAAGGCAGTATGAAATCCCAGTAGATAGCTCGTTGTCAAGCCAATGCCCAAATAAGCTACCGTTCCAAGCAGCACTGGAATTCGAGTATCTTGCAAACCTTGCAAAACACCATTTGCTGTTCGTTGTATGCCATCTAAGATGAGTCCAAAAGCAGCGATCTTCATGATCGAAATGCTGATATTTAAGGCGTTTGCATTTGCTGGATCATTGAGTTCGAGATACAATCCGACGATTTGACGAGGATAAGTGAACAGCACGATCCCAGTAATCAACATAAACGATGCTGCCAACCCAATACTCACGAATGCCGCTTGTCTGATCTGTTTCCAATTTCGTTGACCAAACCATTGTCCGACGCGAACGGTTGCGGCATAAGACATGGCTAAAGGAACCATAAACAAGACGATTACGGTTTGTGACACGACTTGGTGAGCCGCCAGGACAGGGGTTCCCAGTGCCCCCATGAAAAAGCTAGCTGTTGTGTACAATCCGTACTCTAATACAGCAGCAATGCCAATGGGTCCGCCTACCCAAAGTAGCTGTTGGAGAATTTTTGGCTCCAATCGATGGAGAGATTGGAACAGCGAATATTTATGGAGTGGTTTGTGCCAAAGCATATAAACGAGCAACGACAAAAACATAATCCAATGAGTACCCATACTCGCGATCGCCAACCCTGTAATTCCCAGTTGTGGAAACCCAAATTTCCCAAAGCCTAAGACATAGTTACCCACAATGTTAAACAAGGTTGCAGCAACCACGATGAACATCACCGGACGTGCTTTGGAGAGTGCAACAATACAACCTCTGAGCGCGGCAAATGCGATCGCTGGAAACAATCCCCATGCCATTATGTTTAAGTAAGTATCTGAGAGAATGACCGTTGTTTCAGCTTGTCCAAACTGGCGCATTAATCCATCCAGGTGAGCAATGATTAGCATTCCTGGAATCGACAACAGTAGCGCAATCCACAAGCCTTGACGAGTTAATTGACCAATTTGTTGAGTTTGTCTGGCTCCAGACGCTTCTGCAACCAACGGACTGACACCAGAGATCAATCCCACTCCAGTCATCATGAATGCCATAAAGATGATTGCGGCTAATCCACCTGCTGCAAGTACGTCTTGCCCCAGCCAACCCATCATCACGGTGTCCACAAACCCAGTTCCAGCTTGAGCAACCTGGGCACCTGCAAGGGGAACAGCCAATTTGAGAAATTCATGGGCTTCTGCTTGAATGCTGAATCGATTTGAAATACCTTTCATGACATTGAACTCAAGTACTAGAGTAGCTAAATGCGGTATGACGAACTTTCTCTAGAGGAAACCTCTAGAAAAACAAGCGCTCGAAACAATCCGGCAAATGCCGAACAGAGATGAAAAATTTGACAGAATCAGTTAAGGCTGTGCCAGTTTCAAGACAGCTTGAATGACTTGCGATCGCAAAGGGTCTTGTAAAGGCGCAAAATTGTGCAAATGGGTTAACCATAAGCCGTCCATTGCTAATCGAATCACCGTAGCAACTTCGGGATCGAGTCCGCTAGAAATGATCTTGGTATGGCACTCTTGCCAAAAATCCCGCATTGGCTTCAACAATTCAGGATTGGTAAAATTCGCTGCCAACAAGTTAAAGTGAAGCTCGTAATTTTCTTGATCGTCGAGCGCCGACGCTCGGACATAAGCTCTAACCCAGTGTCCTGGAGTATTGGGTGCTGGATCTTGTGCTAGTTCATGGTGCAATGCTTCAACGAACTTATCTAACGCTTGCTGAACCATGCCAGCTATCAACGTCTCCTTGTTCGGAAAGTGATGCAATAGTCCACCTTTACTCACGCCTGCTTCGCTAGCAACCGCATTTAAAGTGAGCGCGTCAACCCCCTGACTGACGACTACTTTATTTGCAGCCGCTAGCAGTAAGCTGGGCTGGATGGACTTTGAGCGAGGTCTTTTTACAGAAACCATGAACTTCAAACCTATAGATAGTAGAACTCTCACTGCCTAAATTAGGAGTGAATCTTAAAAAACCGTCTAGTTGGTCGGGTATTCATAATATACCGTCTGGTTGGCCGGATGTCAAACTAACAAGTCGCTGCACCGGAACGCCGAAAGCGAGTCGGTTAGGTTACAAAGGTTATCTGCGTCCGCTTAACTTAGCCGTTGCTCGACTTTCATTACCTTTTGTATCGCGAACAGTAATTTGGTTTTGGGCGAAATCAATATCTTTAACCTGTAGGAGAATCGGTCGCCCATTCAGTTCAAAGAAGTCGATCATAGCAGGATTGTAGCGATCGACCCATACCAAAACAGCAAGCCTTGAATTAAGTTAAAATCAAGAAGCGTTCGATCTGCTGTGTATGATTGAAACCGTATACATTGAAACAAGTATCTTAGGCTACCTGACTGCTCGATCCAGCCGGGATATTGTTGTGGCTGCCAATATTGAGATCACAAGGGAGTGGTGGGATACGCGCCGCAGTGACTTCCAACTCTACGCCTCCCAAGCAGTGATCAAAGAAACTTCTCAAGGAGATGCTGCGATTGCATCTCAACGCCTCAAAATCATTCGCAGTCTTGCCTTACTTGACTTGAACCAATTTGTGCTTGATTTAGCAGAACAATTCTTGGGGCGCAGTAATCTTCCGGCAAAAGCTGATGTTGATGCAATTCATATCGCAGCCGCAACGGTTCACGGCATGGACTATCTGCTGACGTGGAACTGCAAACATATTGCCAATGCCCAAATTCAGAGGAAATTAGCACAGATCAGTTTTGATTTTGGCTACGAGTTGCCGATTCTTTGTACACCCTATGAACTGCTTGGAGTTTAACCATGTATAACGATGAGATTGTCGAAGAGATCCACAAAATTCGTGAAGAGTACTCTCGATCATTCAATCATGATTTGAAAGCCATCTTTGCTGATTTGCAGAAGCACCAAGCCGAATGCGGTAGAGAGGTTGTCAGCTTGTCACGAAAACGCGATCTAACAACACGTTGGGGCGGACGGGCGAAAAATCTTGGTAGTGATGCAAAGGATACTAGCTGCCGCTCAACTTAGCCATTCGGTTACAAGTCTTACCTCGGTTGGGAAAGTAGCTTGATGCTGCTTGCATCATTTTCCCAACAAAAAAATGAAATCAAGTGTCACAAAGTTATGAAGCAAGCGGCTAGGCGATCTTCCTGCATCAGATAAAGCCTACTGTCATTCCCCCAATTAAGTACGATTGTTCTACCATAACAACAGTAAGGATAGTATTATTAATGATTGTCCCTTGCCGCCCTCACTCCCTGCTGATATGTCAGAAAATAAGTTAGCTGCATCCTTAAATGGACAACTTCCTAAATCTAATAATCAAAATACAATCCGTATTCGCGGTGCTAGGCAGCATAATTTAAAAAATGTTGATTTAGAAATACCAGCGCGTCAGTTAATTGTTTTTACTGGTGTTTCTGGCTCTGGTAAGTCTTCTTTGGCTTTTGATACGATTTTCGCTGAAGGACAGCGTCGTTATGTTGAGTCCCTGAGTTCTTATGCTCGGCAGTTTTTGGGACAAATGGATAAGCCGGATGTGGAAGCGATTGAAGGTTTGAGTCCGGCAATTTCTATCGATCAAAAGTCAACTTCTCATAACCCACGTTCTACTGTGGGAACTGTTACCGAAATTTACGATTATCTGCGTCTGCTGTTTGGTCGAGCTGGTGAACCCCATTGTCCCATATGCGATCGCTCTATTGCTCCCCAAACTATAGATGAAATGGTGGATAAAATCATGGAGTTGCCGGAACGGACTAAGTTCCAAATTCTGGCTCCGGTGGTTCGCGGCAAAAAAGGTACCCACGTTAAATTATTATCTAGTCTTGCTTCTCAAGGTTTTGTCCGAGTTCGCATTGATGGAGAGGTGCGTGAACTTTCGGACTCAATTGAATTAGATAAAAAATATACTCATACTATAGAAGTTGTTATTGACCGCTTAATTAAAAAAGATGGAATTGAAGAGCGTTTGGTTGATTCACTTTCTACGTGTTTAAAGCAATCTAGCGGCATTGCAGTAATTATCTATACTCCACCTGATGCAGAATCAACTAACCAAGACCAAGAATTAGTATTTTCCGAAAACTTTGCTTGTCCGGAACATGGTGCGGTAATGGAAGAATTATCGCCGCGTTTATTTTCCTTTAATTCACCTTACGGTGCTTGTCCCAATTGTCATGGAATCGGGACATTAAAACGATTTTCTGCGGATTTAGTAGTACCCGACCCCCAAGTACCAATTTATGCTGCGATCGCGCCTTGGTCTGACAAAGATAATTCCTATTATTTGGAGCTACTTTACTCTCTGGGACAGGATTACGGCTTTGAGCTACAGACGCAGTGGCAAAATTTGACTCCGGAACAGCAGGAGATAATTTTACAAGGTGAAGAGAAAGCACCGGAATCGGAACGTAGTAAGAAATTTAAAGGTGTGTTACCGATTTTACAGCGCCAGTATGAAGGTGGTTCGGAGTTAATCAAGCAAAAATTAGAGCAATATATCATCGATCAACCTTGTCCGGTATGCGATGGCAAAAAGTTGAAACCGGAAGCTTTAGCGGTAAGATTGGGACAGTACAGAATTTTAGATTTGACCGGAGTTTCGATTCGGGATACTCAAGAAAGAATTAATAATTTGCAGTTGAGCCAGCGTCAATTTCAAATTGCAGACTTGGTATTACGAGAAATCAAAGCGCGGTTGCAGTTTCTTTTGGATGTCGGTTTGGATTACTTGACTTTAAACCGCACTGCGATGACGCTTTCGGGTGGTGAAGCGCAGCGAATTCGTTTAGCAACTCAAATCGGTTCGGGGTTAACTGGGGTGCTGTACGTCTTAGATGAGCCGAGTATCGGTTTGCACCAGCGCGACAACGGTAGATTACTGCAAACTTTATTTAGATTGCGGGATTTGGGCAACACTTTGATTGTGGTAGAACACGATGAAGAGACCATCCGGGCTGCTGACCACGTTGTTGATATCGGTCCGGGTGCGGGTATTCACGGAGGACACATTGTTGCTCAAGGTGATTTACAAGCATTATTAGATGCAGAAAATTCCTTAACTGGTGCTTATCTATCGGGAAGGAGAGTAATTGCAACTCCTGCACAGAGAAGAGAAGGAAATGGGATAAATTTAGTTATTCAAAACGCCCATTTAAATAACTTGCGTAATATAGATGTAGAAATTCCTTTGGGTAAATTAGTTACAGTAACGGGTGTTTCTGGTTCGGGTAAATCAACTTTAGTCAACGAATTACTTTATCGGGCATTACAACACCATCTGAGTAAAAAAGTGCCGATGCCCAAAGAAATAGATGGTATAAAGGGATTGAAAGCGGTTGATAAAGCAATTGTAATTGACCAATCTCCCATCGGTAGAACTCCTCGTTCCAACCCAGCGACTTATACGGGTATATTTGATGCGATTCGCACGGTATTTTCCGAAACCATCGAAGCCAAAGCACGGGGTTATAAACCGGGACAATTTTCGTTTAACGTAAAAGGTGGACGTTGCGAAGCCTGTGCAGGACAGGGTGTCAACGTAATCGAAATGAATTTTTTACCCGACGTTTACGTACAGTGTGAAGTTTGCAAAGGTGCTAGATATAACCGCGAAACGTTGCAGGTTAAATATAAAGATAAATCGATTTCCGATGTTCTCAACATGACAGTTGAAGAAGCATTAGAATTTTTTATCAATATTCCTAAAGCTGCGAGCAAACTGCAAACTCTCGTAGATGTCGGTTTGGGATACGTACAACTCGGACAACCAGCCACAACTTTATCCGGTGGTGAAGCACAGCGAGTCAAATTAGCCACAGAATTATCCCGTCGTGCTACCGGGAAGACACTTTATTTAATCGACGAACCGACAACGGGATTATCATTTTACGACGTACATAAATTATTAGATGTACTGCAAAGATTAGTAGATAAAGGTAATTCAATATTAGTTATTGAACACAACTTAGATGTCATTCGTTGTGCGGATTGGGTAATAGATTTAGGCCCCGAAGGAGGAGATAAAGGAGGAGAAATTATTGCTGTGGGGACTCCGGAAGATGTAGCGAAGAATGAAAAATCTTATACGGGGAGGTATTTGAAGCAAGTATTAAAGCAGTATCCGGTTGTGGCTGCAAACAACTAAAATAGGTATTTTATATTTAATAAGGAGACTTGTATTAATGGAATTTATTTGGTCAGATTCTGGAGACAATAACTCCGCAGAGACATTGATATGGAAATGTTTGAAAGGAGCTTTAGTGAATGATGAAGGAATTTGTTATCATCGTTATCCAATATTTTCGGCAGACAGATCCAGACGAGAACCTGACATTCTCATGCTTCATAAAAACTGGGGATTATAGGTAATAGAAACAAAAGGTTGTCAAATTAATAATATTGAAAGAATCAACGGCGCAGTTTGGGAAATGAAAGACTGGCATTCCACTCAGGAAACACCTTATACTCAAGCCGAAGAGTTGAATGCGATCGCCATTCTTAAAACTCTACCTTTACCAAATAATACTGATTCCAGAGGAAGTAATTTTATTATCTTTACTAATTAAGGGTAAACTCAAATGCTTTGCTGTAGCTGCAATAATCCGATCTGGCATATCAGGGACAATATTCCGTGGTATTTTAGCCAATGAATCAGCAACACCAGCAGTAAGATTCGCTAGAAGCAATCCACTAATCTCAGTTGCCAAAGCAGTATCAAGTTGGGCTTTCATTACTGGTGAAATCCGTCCTTTTTCTTGTAAATAAACAATTTCTACCAGGCAAATTGTAGGAATATAAATTAATAATTCGCCTTTGTCGCATTTATTAAAAACCTCATTTGCAGCAGTACTTAGACGTGGACTATCCTCTAAATACCAAATTAAAGCGTGGGTATCAGTGACTGCATCCGACATCAAATATCCTCATGCGGAAAGTTACTCCACATTTCTTTTCTAACTTCATTAATATCTGATTCAGTAACATTAGCACCTTGCCAAATTCCTCTCAACGATTGTCGTGGTTTGGGTTGAATATTTGTTAATTCTTTTTCAATTTGAGGTGCAATTTGTTCGATTAAACGTACTTTATCTACCAAGGAAAGTTGTTTGACCAATTTTAAGGTTGCTTCTAAAGTAACTGTTTCTTCCATTTTCTTTACCTTAGCCTTTCTCAAAGTCTATCATATTTGGCTCTAATTGAGGAATTGCTGTACTTTCAAGATATTCAATGATTGAATTAGCAACATACTCGGCTAATTTGACTGGTACTGCATTACCAATCATTTGTTCTAAATCTGTTTTTGATTGATTTTCAATATCAAAGTTAAAGTTTTTAGGGAATGTTTGTATATAGCTTCTTTCAATTGTCGTCAGGGGTCGAATTTCCTTGATTAAAGAACTTGCATCTGCTTGATGTAACTTATATGTTTTTGGTATTGGTCGATTAACACCCCTAATAGTAGGGCTTGGTAATAATATTTCTGATCTCTTCTTTTCTAATTCTCGGTGTTCTTAGTTCTGGAGATGCCATGTAAGCATAAGTTTACTATAATTGCGCTTTAATTCTGAGATTTAGAGTTGCAAACTAATATTTTATAAAACAATTTATTATCCGCTTATCGTATATTTATAAAGTACAGACTTGTAACAAAAATATTTACTATCATATAACCTCACTACTTCTGTATCATGCTTTACCTAATTTTTGACTTCTGGTTACATATTCAGTCCTGACACTAAAAGTAGTAAAATGAAATTATATAACGAAACAACAAATTATTAGCACAAATTTAAATTAAACTTTAAAGAAATAGTGTAATGCAATTTACATCAAACTTAAAAAAAATTTTCATAGCAGCCTTCTTCGTAATTATTTTATATTTAATAATGGCATTTGCCTTACAAACTATAGGTTTAGACAACGCTCAACTATTTATCAAACAAACTGGAGTATGGTCTCCTTTAGTATTTATAGCTTTATGTGCTTTAAGTTTAATTATTGCACCTTTAAGCGGAAGTTCCCTATTTGTAATCGGTGGAACTTTATTTGGTAGACATAATGCTTTCTTACTCAGCTACATAGCTACTATTATTGGATGCAGCGCTAATTTTTGCATATCTAGAAAGTTTGGACGGAAAGTTGTTCAAAGATTCATTGGAAAAGCTAATTTAGATGAATTAGATAAATTTATCAATAGATTTAAAAATCATCGCAGTATCTTTTATATGATAATTATTATGCCTCTTTCCCAAGATTTAATAAGCTACGCGATTGGTTTAACTAAAATTAAATATCCTCACTTTTTAATTGCTTTAATCTTGAGTAGTACTATCGTTGTTTCTGGATATGTGTATATTGGTTCGAGTATATTAGAAACCTTAATTCAATCTAAATAAAGATTAAAGCGGTTGATATTACCGTAGTTGGAATCAAAATATTATCAATTTCTTTTGGACTACAAGCTTCCACTACCGTAGCAATTATAGATAATAGTAAAATCCGCATAATATTCAATTCAGTTGGAATAATTAACCAAACGAAAAACATACTAGCAGCGAAAGCAGCGATAAACATTGATAGGGTTCCTTCCACACTTTTAGTGCTAAGTACTTCATATTTCAATTTACCGTAACGAGAACCGATAATCGGCGCAATTCCATCTCCCCAACCAAGAATTGCGATCGCAATCACCCCAGGAAAGGTTTTGTAAAATAAAGTACCGCAAATAGTTGCTACAATTACAAAATATAAAGGTCCCTTAAGAAGCTCGTTTTTATCTCCGTTACGAGTCATGGTTTTCACAGCTTCGTCTTCATTATCAGCGAATAAACCTTTTTGGATCAAAAGTACTACCCAGACGACAAAAATAGTCACATTCAGATATTTCGACCAGTGTGAATCATTATAAAGCGCCAAAAACCCAATTAACGAGCCTGCACCAATATGAGTAATTTTCCGGCTAATGTCTGGAGCTAAATTCAAGCGGGTTACGCAGAAATTCATCACTGCAACAAGTCCGAAAACATAAACAAATGTCAACGCTGTGACGATTAGATTTTGTAAAAAAGGAGTCATTAACTTAAAGTTAGCTTGAATTTATCATACCGTTTTTGACTAGCTTTTAGTTCCCTGACGGAAAAATTGACGTAAAATCTCGCTGGGTTTTCTATCCCAAGTATCAATATGTTCGTATATCAAACCATCTTGATTTAATTTATAATTTGAATTGCCGTTAAAGAAAATCTTTGCTTTCCAAGGAACTCTTAATGTACCGCGTACAGTCCACTGTGCAAAAATTGTAGTTTCATCCAACTGATAGACATCATGCAAATCAAAGAATATCTCTGTAAAAAATAACCCAGCATGAAACCTTAAAGTCCAAAAGATAATTCGATAATTAAATTTCCATTTAAATTTATTTACTGGGTCTTTAAATAAAATATCATTTGTATAAATATCGTAAGAAATATCTTTCTCAAACAAAGTTGGTAAATCATGTTTAAGAATTTGGATATTTTCTTCTACCTGCGATTTATATTCTAATTGCATAACTCATATTCTCTCCCCATTCTCTTACTCTGTGTCCTCAGCGTCTCTGCGGTTTTTATAATTCAGATATCATAAAAATCAAAACCAATTTCTAAAAAACGCAAACAAACCCTTCTTCTTAACAACAACTTCTTCCCTAATCCCATTACCCCCATGCAAATCTTCCAAACTAGGAAATGCAGCAGACTGAGCATAATAACCATTCCGCAACACCTTGGCTAAAGCATTATGATTATCTCGCAAACCTTCATAAAAGAAAAACACTTCCCCTTGAATACCACAGGTACGATTGTATTCAATTACCTGCGTCAAATAGCCGGAATTAATATTATAAGAACCCAACTTGATTAAAACTCCCGGTGCAAGCCTTCTTCTTGTGTTAGCCGTAAACTGTTCTTTTACTAACTTATCAATAATACTTTTGTAACTATTAAAATCGCGGCGATAAATTTGGGGATGAATAATATCTACTAACCCTTTCTTCAACCAAGTTTGTGAATCTTGTAAATATTCCTTCAATGCCCAATCATGGATATTTGGAGCCATAGATACTAATAGATTATTATTTATAGCTTTAACTTCACCATATAAACGCGCTAAAAAATCAGTTAAAATATTAGCACGCCATTGTAACCATTGACTATCTTTAGGATTTTGCGGAGGGTTTTTACCGAATTCTTGCTGATATCGTTGTACAGTAACTTTATCATAACCACCTTCACAAGGTAGAGCAGGTAAACGGTCATCTCCTTGAATACCATCAACATCATAATTATTAACAACTTCAAGTATTAAACTTAATACAAAATCCTGTACTTCAGAATCAAGAGTATTAAGCCATTCAAAACCATTTTTATTCAACAAATTACCTTTACAATCTCGTGCAGCCCATTGAGGTTTTTTAGCAAGTAACATTCCTCCATTGGAATTATAAGAACTAGCAAAGCCATATTCAAACCAAGGAATAACTTTTAAATTTACTCGATGTGCTTCGTCAATTAGTTCCGCTAAAACATCTCTTCCTTGATATTGCGGATTGATTTCCACACCAAAATTTTGCTGCATTACCCTAGAAGGAAACTGCGTAACTGCTTTATTCCACACCACAGGGAACACAACATTAAACCCTGTTGCGGCTAGAAAATCCATTGCTTCAATGATATTATCGCGAGAATCAAAAACTTTACTCCCAGTAGTAGTTAACCAAACACCGCGTATTTCAGTTAGAGACATTTATATATATTTATATACATTTAAAATAATATTACATATTAGGGTCAAGGCGACGATAACGTGCTTGAACTAGCATATATACACCATAAGCGATTAAACCCAAAGCGACTATCGCCAACAGCCAAAGTCCGTAAGGTTGAGCTGCTAAGGTTTCCAATACTTCACCAAGTCCACCAACTTGACTTGCTTGAGCCATATAGGCTGCTTCAATGACAAACCAACCGATTAAAAAGAATACAATACTTCGTGCTGCCAAACCAAATCTACAAATGCCTATAACCCATTGACGTTCTGTATTACTTAAGTCTGACAAATATAATTTTCTCTGAAATTTTGCTCTAAAAGCTTTATATAAATAATAAAATGCCAGTGCAATTACACACGCACCAATGGTTCCCACTAACCACTGTCCGAAAGGTTGATTTAGCAAACGAGCAGTCCAATCTTCTTTACTATCACTATTACCACTACTCGAACTTCCCATAATAATTTTTACCGCAGTCCAAGCTAAACCAGCATAAGCCAAGCCATTAGCGGCATAAGTAAGCCTTATTGCAATACCTTTAAAATCATTACCCTTATTTTCTGGATCATTAATTGCTTCCACAAAACGCCATATTACATAACCGATCAAACCAATCGCAACCAAAGCAAGTAAAATTTGACCAAAAGGCTGACGTACTATTGCTTGCAAAGCTCCTTGGGTATCGGTAGTTTCTCCTCCTCTACCAAAAGCCGCTTGTAACGCAAGCAGTCCCACAATAATATAAACTGCTCCTTTTGAAGCATAACCAAACCGTGCCAATCTTTCAATCCATGCTGCGGGTTGGTGTGATATCTGCTGTCTCATAGTTCGATAAGCAATAACTATTATTTATCTACCCACATCAAACAACAACAAACATCTATCTTCAGAACAATCCAAAGTATAGATATTTTGATCAAAAGTTTTCAAATAAACAAAGATAAATGTAATAGGTCTTAACAATACTCTGAGTTTTCCGCGTCTGCGGCAGTTAATTATTAATTTTAGCTATTCAGTACTTTCCCAACAAAATTGGTTGCAAAATTTTTTTTATCATGTTTATCAGAAACTTTTTTATCTTAATTAAATTCTAATTTAATAACACCATTTAAAAACATTACAATGTCTCAAATATCCCGCAGAAAATTATTAAAACAAAGTACAACTGCTTTGATTAGTCTTTCTTCTATCGGCTTACTTAACTTACTTGCTAATTCTACTTCCGCAGCAGAAACAGTAATTAGCAACTTAGAGACACAAATTCCCAGATTAATGCAAAATGCCTTAATTCCAGGAATTTCTATAGCGATGATTCGGGATGGGGAATTATTTTGGCATAAAAGCTTTGGAGTCACCCACAAAAATACCAAAAAAACCGTTACTAACGAAACTATTTTTGCTGCTGCATCTTTGACTAAACCATTATTTGCTTATGCAGTATTAAAAATGGTCGAACGAGGAGAAATTGATTTAGATAAACCGTTAACAGAATATACCGATAAACCATTAATTTCCGACTCTAGAATCAAACTTGTAACTGCCCGTAGAGTATTATCTCATACTACTGGTTTCCCCAATTGGAGCGGCGAAAAACCCGTGTGGATAAACAATACTCCGGGAACAAAATTTGCTTATTCAGGAGAAGGTTTTTTATATTTACAAAGCGTAGTTGAAAAAATTACCGGACAACCTTTAGAAGCATATTTACAACAGCAAATATTAAAGCCTTTGGGGATGAATCGTAGTAGTTTAATTTGGCAATCTGAATATGAAACAATTGCTAGTTACGGACACAATCGTCAAAATCAACCTAAACCAATGAGTAAGCCAAAAACTGCGGGAGCCGCAGGAAGTTTACGTACCACTGCTTCCGAATACGCTCAATTACTCATTGCAATGATCAAACCGGGAACAATTGATAGTAATAATTTAACCGAAGCGAGTTTACAGCAGATGTTAACTCCTCAAATCAAGCTGAGTAATTCTCTAGATTGGGGTTTGGGTTGGGGATTAGAAAAAACGGATCAAGGTAACTTTTTTTGGCATTGGGGGGATTTAGTTACTTTTAAAAGTTTTACCGTAGCTTCTAAAAATTTACAAACAGGAATCGTAATTTTAACTAATAGTCAAAACGGGTTAAGAGTGTGCGAAAATATTGTTGAAAGAGCTATCGGTGGCAAACATCCAGCATTTAAATATTGGATGATTGATTATTAAATATATTTTGTTAAAACCAATAACTAATGTAGAGACGTAGCACTGCTACGTCTCTACATCTAATATTATTTAGGTTTAGTAGAAGTTAACTGTTTAGTTTCAGCTAACATCAAATTTGATTGATTTACGGCGAATTGATAACCTATACCAAAATCTAAGGGCTTTATGGCTTTATTGCTTACATAAACCTGTCTCAAATCTGATTGATAACTATTACTAAATAAACCAATTGGACGAGTATAAGCACCATAAAATTTTAAATCCCATTTGCCATTATCAAAAGATTTCAAAGGCATTCCAGAATCATCTTGTAATAGATGGCTGCTCTTAGCCAAAATGGTATTTCTAATATTTGAAAAGCTGTCGTTGTACATTAAATAGGAAGCTGCTTTCAAATACGTAACCGGATTTTCAAGTTTAGTTACGAATTTTGTTAACTCTGGATGCTTCTTCAAACCATCATTTGATAAATCTGTCGAGAAATAATACAAATTACGAGGAACTGAATCTCCTTCGGGAACAAAAGTAATTTTTACACCTGGAACCATACCTTCTTTAAATTGTTGAATACTAGCACTTTTATCCAGTCCAATATATTGCAAATCAAGAATACGATTGTTAGTACGTGCCATAAATATGTACAAAATCGGTAAAACTCCTTGCTTTTGCAAATCAACCTTCATATCGTTGGTGCGGAAGAAGCTAAATTGCAAAATTTCTGATAAAGAACTTCTTGCTTTACTTAATGCAGTATTACTTTCGTTTGCAGAAAGTTTTGCAAAATCTGGAACACTACCTACTGGTTCTAAACCTATTAAAACCATCTCCTTAGCTTGAGGAAATAAAGAATAACTATAGAGAAAATCTGGTCCACTGAAAGGATAAAAAACAGATGGAGATTTCGCATTAATCTCTTTTAATTCAGTCGCAGTCCATTTTCTTACCTTTGCTAACTGTTGATTTTCTAACTTAGACCAAGCATTTTTATAGTAATTTTTATGGGAACTCCAACCTTGATTTTTTTGTACTTTTGCTAAAATACTTTGACTATCAACTTCTATTCCTGCAAGCAATTTTGCAGTATCCGTTAATTGAGCAGATTTTGCTTTGTCAAATTTTGATAATGGGTCTACAGATGTAGTTGGTTCAGCTTTTTTAATCGCATTATCTGTATTATAGTTAGCGTTGATATTTTCGCTATAACTACAACCTTGTAATAACAAAAATGCGCCAATACTAGTACCTAAAAAGCTAGAAAATAATTGATGATTTTTCATTGTTTTAGAGAAGATTTTTCCAAGTTATTCAGAGATTGAACTTATTCCGATATTTCCTCAACTGAAGACCAGCCCATCTTCTTTTTCGCAGCAAAGAAATAGACAATCAAACCAATAGCTACTGTTCCCAATCCAGTTAAAGATTCAACTGGTTTATCGATCAAGATAAATATCAACATCCATAAACTAATTGCTAAAAACACAATTGGTGTAAAAGGATAACCCCAAGTTTTATAAGGTCGAGGTGCTTCGGGATATCGCAAACGGTAAACAAAAATGCCTAGAACTGTAATAAATGAAGATAATGTTAGGGTAAATCCTAAATAAGTAATCACTGCTTGAAAACTTGATGTCAAGATTAAAACAATAACAATAAATAACTGTAAAAGGATTGCAAAATATGGAATTCCGCTGCTATTTTTTCTCGCAAGTAGTTTAAATAAAGGAATATCTTCACCAATTGCTTGAGTAACTCTTGGACCCGCTAAAACCATCGAACTAATTGAAGATATTAGTCCAAAGGAAATCAGTATACCCATTACTTTTGCTCCGAAAGAACCAAAAATTTGATTAGCAGCTATATACCCAACTTCTAATTCTCCTACTAACTTATTAATTGGTGTTGTATGCAAAAATATAAAGTTTAATAGTAAATACAACCCCATTACAATTAAAGTTCCAGCAATTAAAGAACGAGGTAAATTCTTTTCCGGTTCTTCTACTTCGCTAGCTAAATAAACCGCTGCATTCCACCCTGAATATGAATAGGTTACGTAAACTAATGATATTGCAAAAGGAGAACTGAAGATTAAATTAACATCTCCCATTGATGGTAAAAATCCTAACTGTTGAGGTTCTGCTAAAAATAAACCACAAACAATTAAAATGACAATTAACAAAACTTTTAAGATAGTAAATATCTGTTGAAAATAGCTACCAAATGCTTTATTTCTACTATGAATTAAAGACACAAAAATAACTACACCTAACGCAATAGCTGTAGAAGAAATTAACGGAAATACACTTTTAAAATATGCTCCCAAAGCCATAGCTGCGGCTGCTATTGGTGCTGCAAAACCTACTGTTACTGATACCCATCCAGATAAAAAACCTACCACTGGATGATAAATACGGGATAAATAGTAGTATTCCCCACCAGAATAAGGCATTGCTGCACCTAATTCACTGTAACTTAAAGCACCGCACAAAGCGAAAATTCCACCTACCATCCACAAAAATAAAAGCGTGAAACCAGATTTGATATCCACTACTTGAAAACCCAAGCTAGTGAATACACCTGTACCTATCATATTGGCTACCACAATACAGATTGCAGTAAACAAGCCAATTGTTTTTTTTTGCTGATTTACAGTCATGCAATTTAAGTAAAAATACTCAATTATATTACTTTAAACAACTTAATTTTTAACTCAGCAAATCCTTAGATGCCATCCTGGTAAATGCTGATATTTATATAAAGTAAATTTATGATAATTCTAATATTCGGCATTTATTCAGTAGTAATTCTTGTATACAATGTATTAAATAGTTTATGCTTTATTACTATTAAGGACTAGATGATCGCAAAATCATCAATACACTTATGTTTTATAATACTCAGTAATAAAACGTAATAAGTACTTAGGATTACTTTTTTCTCGGTAGGAGATTACCGATTAAAAAAAAAATCTCCCCCATGAACAACTTTTCAAGCTAGAGCGCTAAGGGAAGAGGTGAAGAGAGAAGGAACTAAATATGATGAAAATGACTGATGATTTTTTCTGCTCTAGCTGTTAATTTTAGATAAGTTGTGGGAATACTATAAATATATAGCAATCCTAAATCATATATGAAAATTTAGATCCCCGACTTCTTGAAGAAGCCGGGGATCTGAACACCGTGATTTCGATACATACAAATAAGATTGCTATAGTTCTGTAGAAATTACAATTCTACTATTCAATGCCGAATGTCAGAAAATATTGTGACATTAAAGTTAACTTAAAAAATAAATTAATCAAAAACAATATAGTATTGCGTTTAGAATTTATTAATTCTTCTGTATTCTATAAAGTAGCTCTTTAAATTTTCACAGATAATATAAATAATTTTATACGAAATTTTCAAAAACAAAATATGATTAATCTATTTAATTACATGATGATTTGATAATCATATATTTATGCAATTTTTAGCATGAAAAATAGATTGATTACTGATGATATTTATTTAGGTATCTTCGAGGATGACGTTTTCTTTGATGAAAGATTAAAATATTAATAATGCTCTTATTTAATTAGACCTCTTGTCAAAAATATTTTTTACATATTAATTGCAGGGTAAAGATGAAAAAGGGTTATATCTAGCGTTTATCTCTTTTTTTGGGGTTTTTAGCAGTTTTTTGTCAGAAGTCTATTTTGTTAAAAGCAACTTTTAGTTAGAATGCAGGCGGATTTATCACCTGCAAAGAATCAAATAATAAAACAAATTTTATCTCCAAAGGCAGTTATGTCAGTCTACCAAACTAGTCGCAGTCAAGCCGCTGATTTAATTATTAGCGCGAATAATCCAGCGGAGCGTGACTTAATTCAAAATTCGGCTCGATTGGATGCTCTAGGTCATCAACAGGAAGGAACTATATCGAGTTTTCTTGCTCCTTTAACCCAAGATACTTTTAAACAAGTTGTTAAAGACGTAGAGCATAAATTGCAGATTGTTAATCAAACCTTGTCAATGTTGGATTCTAAAGGGTTTGAAGCAATTTTACAAGAAATGTTGCAATCTATCACTCTCAAAACTGGGGAGTTATTAGGTGCTGATAGAACAACAATATTTCTGTTAGATGAAGAGAAACAACAGCTATACACAATTGTTGCTGAAGGAGAAGGAAAACGTTCTTTAGAAATTCGCATACCAGCAAACAAAGGTATTGCTGGTGAAGTTGCGACTTATAAAAAAGTTGTCAATATTCCCTTTGATTTTTACAACGATATTCGTTCTTCTTTTGCAAGAGAACATGAAAAAAGAACGGACTACCGTACTTTTACAATGCTGGCTTTACCTTTGCTCAACGAAGAGGGTAAATTGATTGCGGTAGTGCAGTTATTAAACAAGTTAAAACCAGATAGTAATATTGAAGCTCCTTTGTGCGAACGCATCGATATTAGGGGTTTTACTGATGCTGACGAGCAATTATTTCAAGAATTTGCACCATCTATCGGCTTAATTTTGGAATCATCCCGCTCCTTTTATGTAGCGACTCAGAAACAACGAGCTGCTGAAGCTTTGATGAAAGCAATTAAATCACTTTCTCAAAGCAGTCTCGATTTAGAAGAAACACTCAAGCGGGTGATGAATGAAGCCAAACAACTGATGAACGCAGATCGTTCTACTTTATGGTTAATAGATCGCGATCGCCAAGAATTATGGACTAAAATTACCTTTGGTGATGGTTCAACAAAAGAGTTGCGTGTACCGATGGGTAAGGGTTTTGTTGGTCAAGTTGCCTCAAGTGGGAAAATATTAAATATCCCGTTCGATTTATACGATCATCCCGATTCCGATACTGCTAAACAAATAGACCAGCAAACAGCTTATCGTACTTGTAGTTTACTGTGTATGCCAGTATTTAACGGCGATCGCGAATTAATTGGTGTAACTCAACTCGTAAATAAAAAGAATAAAACCGAATTTCCCCCCTACAACCCCGAAAATTGGCCCCAAGCACCCGAATGTTTCCAAGCTAGTTTTGATCGTAACGACGAACAGTTTATGGAGGCTTTTAATATACAAGCAGGTGTAGCACTGCAAAACGCTCAATTGTTCGCGACTATCAAGCAACAAGAACAAATGCAGCGCGATATTCTCCGCAGTCTTTCTAATGGTGTGATTTCTACTGATAGTAAAGGCTACATCCTTGCTGCTAATGAAAGCGCTTTACGTTTGTTGGGATTAGAAGCAGAAGAACGCTTAGAAGGCAAATTAATCAACGATATTATCAATATCAAAGAAAACGACTTTGATAAATGGTGTCACGATGCTTTAAATGTTAATAACGATCATAAATTACGCGAGCAATATTATCCCGACCGTACCCTTCTCACTCATCAAGCTCTAGAAAATAGTATTAACTTGTCAATTAATACCATCGCCGATGCCAGCGACAATCGACAAGTCCGGGGTGCGCTGGTAGTAATGGATGATATCAGCGACGAAAAGCGGCTCAAAAGTACCATGTATCGTTACATGACTCAGGAATTAGCCGAAGAATTACTCAAATTAGACGACGCAAAATTAGGTGGCGATCGCAAAGAAGTTTCGATTCTATTTTCGGATATTCGCGGCTATACAACCTTAACAGAAAACCTGGAAGCAGAAGAAGTGGTAGGTATGCTCAACGAATACTTTGAGTCAATGGTAGAAGCGGTTTTCAAACATAAAGGTACCTTAGATAAATACATTGGTGATGCCATCATGGCTGTATATGGTTCCCCTTTACCTTTACAAAACCATGCCTGGATGGCAGTACAAACATCCTTAGAAATGCGTCATCGTTTAAAGGAATTTAACGCTCGCCGTCATGCAGAGAATAAACAACAAATCAATATTGGTATAGGTATCAACTCAGATGTTGTTATCAGTGGAAACATTGGTTCGAGTAAACGTATGGAGTTTACCGCAATTGGTGATGGTGTAAACCTTGGTTCGCGTTTAGAAAGCATTACCAAACAGTACGGGTGTGACATTATCATCAGCGATAATACCCATGAACCTTGTAAAGATTTAATCTGGGCAAGAGAATTAGATTACATTCGTGTCAAAGGTCGCAAAGAACCAGTATCAATATACGAACTGATCGGTTTACGTGAAGATAACCTCGATGGTAACAGACTAAGTGCGATCGAGCATTACCACAAAGGGCGGGAATACTATATCAATCGTCAATTTACTTCAGCTAAAAACCAATTCGCGAAGGTGTTGGAAATCCATGAACATGATAAAGCAGCAATCGTGCATCTAAAACGCTGTCACCATTGGCTGGAAAATTCTCCATCTGATAGTGAATGGGATGATGGTGTGTGGACTTTCAAAGAAAAGTAATATTTTACTAATTAATAATTACAATCAGAAGTCGGGTTTTTAGCGTCAAAACCTGACTTTTCACTCCAGGAATTTACTGCAAAAAATCCACCACAGCTTGAGCAATAACTTCATTGCCATTAATCGCGATCGCTTTTTGAGAGCGTGGTGCTTCTAATGGCTGCTTGAGAAATTCCCAGGAACTCTCAAACAGTTCCGAGGGAGTCAGAATTTGATGATAATTATAATCGCATATACCTTCTATGAGAAAAGCTGCTTCCGCAAAATTGTCTCTAGTAACTGAAACAATCGGCACCCCTAACTTAGTTGCTTCCGAGAATGTACCGAAGCCAGGTTTAGAAATTACTCTCCCACAAATTGGCATAAAGTCAACGGGACGAGTTCTTATATCTTGAACTTTGATTAAATTGGGTAAATCTGGTGCTGATTTATCAAAAGTAATAAATTGCCAATCTGGAAAATAAACCAGATTTTCGTAGGGTAATTGCTGTAACCCCAAACCACCAAAGCTAAGCAAAACAGTCTTTTCAGCAGATGTAGTTATTTCCCATTGGGATTTGATTTGATCAGCATCAAAAACAGGAGAACCACCAGTTAAACCGACATCAGTTATATTATTCTCAAATGCCTGCATCGGTTCGTGAAAAGGAAGACGAAAAAGGCGATCGCACTGGGAGTAACATTCCCCAATCCAATCGGCAACGTCAATAAAATCACCACCCCAATCTCGGTAAATAAAATCCCAACCAAAATTACTGATCATCCAACAAGGAACATTAGCTGCTTTCCCAATTTCGGCGGCTAAGAAGGGAATATCAGCTAAAATTAAATTAACGCGATTCTGATGAATAAAATCAACTTCGGAAGCAATAATAGAACGATGATTCTTTTTAATTTCTAATAATTTTTCTAAAGTAGCTTGTTTATCCATTTTCAAGCTATCAGCCTGAACAACCCCCAAATCGTAAGCACGGGGACGATGAATAAAATCACCTTTGATATAGCATTCCAAGAGCCAACGCGGTGCAGTTGTCACCAGAATTAACAAGACTTCCGGACACAACTGTTGAATAGTCGCTGCCACCGCAGCAGTACGAGTTGCGTGTCCGAAACCGTGATTAGTAATTGCAATATATAAAATAGGACGTTGCATATTTGGGAATGGAGCATGGAGTATGGGGCATAGATGGCAATTATGCTGCTTTTACCCTTTAATACTTTATATGCTAGTGACGCTTCTTCGCAGCCTCTCCGTAAGGTGGGTAAAAATCCCCCACCATAGTGATCACTGATAACTGTTAACTGTTAACTGATTTAATAAAATGATGATTCGGCTATTGTTAGCAGATGACCAACCTTTATTTCGCCAGGGATTAGCATCTTTGCTTTCCTTGGAAGAAGATATTGAAATTGTCGGACAAGCAAACCACGGCAATGAAGCGATTTCTTTGACTCAACAATTACAACCCGACGTAATTCTCATGGATGTGCGGATGCCGATTTGCGATGGAGTAGCCGCAACCCGCGAAATTCACCAAAAGTTCCCTTGGATTAAAATTTTAGTACTAACGACCTTTGATGAAGATGAATATATCTGGCAATCTTTACAAGCTGGAGCCTTGGGTTATCTGCTCAAGAATACTCCCGCACCTCAGCTAGCCGCAGCAATTCACGCCATACATCAAGGTCATTCTCAACTAGGACCAACTATTGCTCCCAAAGTTTTTGCTCAGTTGCGTCCACCAATTGCAGTAAAAGAAAACGATACTCACCACAATTTAACCGAAAGAGAATTAGAAGTGTTAACTTTAATTTCCCAAGGAAAAAATAATCGAGAAATTTCTCAAATTTTATATTTGAGCGAAGGAACCGTAAAAAACTATGTTACCCAAATTTTAGGGCGACTCGGATTAAGAGATAGAACCCAAGCCGCCCTATGGGCTAAAGAGAATTTGGGAATTTAGTTATTAGTTATTAGTTGTCAAAATTATTAACTCTTAACTCTTAACTCCTAACTCCTAACTAAATTACATCATCCCCATTCCTCCCATTCCTGGCATACCCATGCCGCCCATGCCGCCCATACCGCCCATGCCACCCATGTCGGGGACACCAGCACCTTTGGGATCTGGTTTTTCTACTATCAAAGCTTCGGTAGTTAGTACCATTGCAGCAATGGAACCAGCATTTTGCAAAGAGGAACGTACAACTTTAGCAGGGTCAATAATTCCCGCAGCAATTAAATCTTCAAACTCGCCGGTAGCTGCATTATAACCAATGTTAAGTTCGCTCTCCTTAACTCTGGAAACAATAACTGAACCTTCGACACCAGCATTCTCTGCGATTTGACGTAATGGTGCTTCTAAGGCTAACGCTACTATATCGGCACCAATTCTTTCTTCTTCGCCAAGACTCTTTTTGATTTCGGCTATTTTCTTAATTAGGTGAATCAAGGTAGTACCACCACCGGGAACGATACCTTCTTCTACGGCTGCTTTTGTTGCATTTAATGCATCTTCAATCCGTAATTTACGGTCTTTCAGTTCGGTTTCGGTTGCCGCACCAACTTTGATTACAGCAATACCACCCGCTAATTTGGCGATACGCTCTTGTAATTTTTCTTTATCGTATTCAGAATCGGTTTCTGCTAATTGTTTGCGAATTTGACCAATGCGCTTTTCCACATCAGCTTTCAAATCGCCAGCAGCAACAATGGTGGTGTTTTCTTTGTCAATTTCGATTTTGCGAGCGGTTCCTAACATTTCTAAAGTTGCGGTATCCAGGCTCAAACCGATTTCTTCGGAAATCATCTGTCCGCCAGTCAGAATAGCAATATCTTGTAACATCGCTTTGCGACGTTCGCCAAAACCGGGGGCTTTGATAGCGCAAACTGTCAATACACCTCTGGCTTTATTGACCACTAAAGTTGCTAAAGCTTCACCTTCAACATCTTCAGCGATAATTAGCAAAGGTTGACCGCTACGAGCAACTTTTTCCAAAACCGGCACTAAATCTTGAATATTGCTGATTTTTTTATCAGTAATCAAGATACGGGCATTTTCAAACTCTACAGTCATCCGGTCGTTGTTGGTGATGAAATAGGGAGAAGTGTATCCCCTGTCAATTTGCATCCCTTCCACAACTTCCAATTCAGTAGATAAAGATTTGGATTCCTCAACGGTAATTACACCGTCCTTAGTAACCTTCTCCATCGCTTCAGAAATCATGCTACCGACTTCTTCATCGTTACCAGCAGATACGGTGGCAACTTGCGCGATCGCACTTCCTTCGACTGGTTTAGCAAACTTGGTGATTTCCTGTACCAGGGCTTCGATGGTTTTGTCGATACCGCGCTTCAGGCTCATGGGATTAGAACCAGCAGCAACGTTTTTCAAGCCACCCCGAATCATAGCCTGAGCCAAAACTGTCGCGGTAGTAGTACCATCTCCCGCGATTTCTTTGGTTTTTTCAGCTACTTCCTGGATTAATTTTGCTCCAGCGTTCTCTGAAGGATCGGATAATTCAATTTCTTTGGCAACGGTGATACCATCGTTTACAATTTGAGGCGCACCAAATTTCTTTTCTAAAAGAACGTTACGACCTTTTGGTCCCAAGGTAATTTTGACGGCATCAGCAAGGGCGTTAATTCCCCTTTCCAATGACCGACGTGACTCTTCATTAAAGGAAACGATTTTCGCCATTTTTTAACTCACAAGCATTATCATTTTACAATTTAGCACTCACTGCTCAAGAGTGCTAACTAAACAAGCCTTTCAGATTACAGATATTTGGAACAAAAATGATTAATATACAGTTGATACTCATGATAGATACTGGCAGTAATCAAGGAATCGGGAGATGAATATATACAGTTTCCTTAAGTCTCTCGGTATTGCTGAACCAAGCGGCTCCGGCTGGTTAGCAGTAGTGTTTACATTTTTATTAGCTTTGGTTGTCACCTGGAGTTTAATTCCGAAAATTCGTAAATTTGCTTTGCGTGTAGGTTGGGCAGACCAGCCAAATGCCAGGCGTTTGAACCGAGAACCTTTACCGAATGCGGGAGGATTAGCAATTTACGCAGGAGTAATTGCCGCTGTTACCCTTGCTAGTTTATTAAGACCAATTGAATTACAAAATGTCTTAGTACAGGTTTTAACGGTGTTACTGGGCGGATCAATATTGGTTTTAGTTGGTTTTATTGATGACCAATTTGGCTTACCTCCCTTTTTCCGATTATTGGTACAAATTTTAACCGCGTTATTATTAGTTGCTAACAAAATTGGATTCGATATAACTTTTGGCACTCCCATCGATTCTACGCTCTCAACATTATTAACGGTGCTGTGGGTAGTAGGAATCACAAATGCCATTAATTTAATGGATGGTATGGACGGGTTAGCGGGAGGAGTTAGCTTTATCACGGCTATGAGTTTGCTAGCAGTTTCTGCCCAATTTCCTAATCGTGCGGCAGCGATTTTAGTTCTGGCAGCTTTGGGTGGTTCCGCATTGGGCTTTTTGCGCCATAATTTCCATCCCTCAAAAATTATTATGGGTGATGCCGGAGCCTATTTCTTCGGTTATGTATTGGCGGCAACCAGTATTTTAGGTGAGTTACAAATAACTACAGTGTTATCTATCTTACCTCCAGTTGTGTTTCTTCTACTGCCGGTACTGGATACTACTCAAGTTTTTGTGCGGCGTTTGGCAGCGGGGAAAAACCCCCTCAGCACTCCTGGAAAAGACCATTTACACCATCGTTTGTTAGCTTGGGGTTTATCTCAACGCCATGCAGCGCTTATCCTGTGGTCGATAACTTTAGTTTTTAACTGCTTCGGAATGTCTATAAGAGGGATGTCTCCCGTAGTAATTTTTACTACTATTTTCACAATTTGTATACTTTTAGCTTTTACCGTTTGGCGGAAAGTGCAAAAAGCCTGAATTAGATGGGGTTCGGG
>NZ_JADEWL010000006.1 GCF_015207665.1 Plectonema cf. radiosum LEGE 06105 | reverse complement strand
GACAAGGAGATGGGGTTCGGGGGTGAAATAAATAACCACCATCAACTAACCACCATCAACTAACCACTATCAACCATCAACTAACTCTTAATGTTGGGCTAATGCTTGTTCTTGGTTTTTGAGCCAAGCTGCATCATCGTTTTTGAAAGGTGAAAGCTCGCGTAAACGGCTGACAATTCCTGGTAGTACAGCTAAAACCGCATCAATATCGGCATCTGTATTGTAACGAGAAAGACTAAAGCGAATGGAACCGTGTAAAATAGTGTAGGGTATTCCCATTGACCGTAAAATGTGGGAAGGTTCCAAGGAACCGGAACTACAAGCGGAACCGCTGGATGCACAAATTCCGTGTTGATTGAGTAATAGTAAAATTGCTTCGCCTTCGATATATTTGAAACCAATATTCGTGGTGTTTGGTAATCTCTGCGTTGCGCCACCATTGATTTCACATTCCCCTATTCTTTCTATTATAGCTTTTTCTAGGCGATCGCGTAAAGTTTTTTGTTTTTCACCTGCCGATTTTAAATGTAGGAGTTCGAGTTCGGCAGCTTTACCTAAAGCTACAATTCCGGGTACATTTTCAGTTCCCGCACGTCTTCCACGTTCTTGTCCTCCACCAATAACTGAGGGACGGAATCTAACTCCACGTCGCACGTATAATGCACCAATTCCTTTGGGAGCATGAATTTTATGACCGGAGAGAGCTAACATATCAACGGTGCTGTTTTTCATGTTAACGGGGATTTTCCCTACAGCTTGGACTCCATCCACATGAAAGAGTGCGTCATATTTCTTAGCTAGCTTACCAACTTCCTCTACCGGGAATATCACCCCAGTTTCGTTATTAGCGTACATCACGCTTACCAAAGCGGTTTCGTGAGTGAGTGCGGCTTCTAATTCCTCTAAATCCAACTGTCCCTGACGATTTACCGAAAGATAAGTGACTCTGTAACCCTGCTTTTGTAGTTGTTTGCAAAGATTAAGTACCGCTGGATGTTCTACCTGGGTAGTAATAATGTGTTTTTTGTCCGGTTGTGCTTGAAGTGCAGCCCGAATAGCAGCGTTATCTCCTTCCGTTCCACCACTATTAAACACAATTTCTGAAGGTTCGGCACCAAGAAGGGTTGCAACGCTTTCTCTAGCTTGTTTTACCGCTTTACCGACTTGTCCCCCAAAAGTATGCATACTAGAAGGATTGCCATAATGGTCGCTTAGGTAAGGCAACATTGCCTCTATAACTTCCGGGTCAACCTTGGTAGTAGCATTATTATCTAAGTAAATACAGTCTTTTTGCATTGCTTTTAATTTCTCTATTGAATACTTCAGAATTAATGGTGTTTCTTTTACGATATTTTTAATAGGGAATAGGGAGTAGGGAGTAGGGAATAGGGAATAGGAAATAGGAAATAGATAATTCTTATTAACTTCTAACTCCGGTGGTACTAACTCCCGTACAGACGTAGCACTGCTACGTCTCTACAACAACTCCGGTGGTACTAACTTTTAATTCTTAACTCCTCACTCCTAACTCCTCACTACTTCTTATGCTGCTTGATGTGAATTTTGTTGTAATTGCTCGGCGTATTTTTGGGAATAAGTGTTAAACCAGTTTTCCCAGTAATCTGTTTTATTTGTTTTATTAGTGACTTGGTTTTTGAGATTTTTGTAAGTATTAAACCAGTTTTCCCAATAATCAGATGTTACTTTGATACAGCCGTCGAATGTAGGACAACCTGCTTTACATTGGGGTACTGAGTAAATACTATCAACGCAATTTTTACACAGTTCGGGGTCTATCCAAGGACGGTCATCAACTATTTTAATAGCGTTAGTAGGACAGACAGTTTTACACAAATCGCAGGATATACAGTTGTTAGTAATTTTGTAAGCCATTTTTTCTACCTTATATTTATGTTCTTTGTTTGAGGTAATGGCACTGGGTAATGGAATGATTTTAGATTTGAGATTTTGGATTTGAGATTAATTTATATTCTTTCTATTTGATTTGTACAGTGGGAGCATCTTGCTCCTTAGAAATATGATCTTGCTCCCACTACGAACGATTTGTTTTCCTCAATAATCAATATAAATTGCTTTATCCAAAATCTAAAATCTCTATTGACTAATTGCTTGCTTGTAAAATTCTAAAGCAACCTTATCAATTACGTCGTAAGCTTCAACAGTTTGTATTCCTGCTTTGTGCAGTTCTTCTTTAGGACAGTCCCCAATTTTAGAAACCAATACTGCTTGGCAATCAGAAAGTGCTTTGATAATATTTTCTAAAGTTGCTTCTTCACCGTATCCGCCTTGGCAGAAATGGTCTACTTTACGATGTCCGATAAATTCAACTTTTCTACCATCTACTTCATAAATTTGAAATTCTTTAGCGTGTCCAAAGTGTTGGTTAACTAACCCACCACCTTTAGTTGCTACCGCTAAAAGCATCTTTTCGCCGGTAAGTTCTAAGTCGAAGACCTCAAGTTCTTGTTTAGCCGCTTCAAGTTCTTCTTGAGCTTTTTCAATGCCTTTGTGAACTTCTTGACGCTGTTCTAAATTGTATTCGGGAGCCATTTCCATGAATTTATCTTTAGTAAATTCTTGAGAACGGTCTTCTCCTAATAATCCTACTGCGTCTGCACGACATTGACGGCAATGACGCATCATTTTCATGTTACCAGAACATTTGTCTTGTACTTCTTTCAATTCTTTGGAAGTGGGACCGCGTTGTCCGTTTAATCCAAAGTGAGTACCGTGTTCTGGAGCGCTAATCAAGGGCATAATATTGTGAATAAATGCACCTCGTTCGCGGATAGCTTTATTTACCTCTGGAAGGTGATGGTCATTAATTCCGGGAATCAATACAGAGTTGACTTTGCACAGAATATCTGCTTCTCGCAGCATTTCTAAACCTTCCATCTGTCTTTCATGGAGAATTCTGGCTGCTTCAATTCCTCTGTAACGCTTGCGCTTATAGTGAACCCAAGGATAAATTTTGGCTCCGATTTCCGGGTCAACCATGTTAATTGTAATAGTTACATGGTCAACATTTAATTCCTTAATCCGGTCTACGTAGTCCGGTAGCATCAAACCATTTGTTGATAAACAAAGTTTAATGTCTGGTGCTTGGGAATTAATTAACTCAAAGGTGCGGAAAGTCTTTTCTGGGTTAGCTAAGGGGTCGCCGGGTCCTGCGATTCCCAACACTGTCATCTGAGGAATTTTACCTGCAACGATGAGAACTTTTTGTGCTGCTTCCTCTGGCGTGAGTAATTCGCTAACTACTCCGGGACGACTTTCGTTAGCACAATCGTATTTGCGGTTACAGTAGTTGCATTGAATGTTGCAAGCAGGAGCAACGGCAACGTGCATCCTTGCATAGTGGTGATGAGCTTCTTCGCTGTAACACGGATGTTTAGCAATCCGCTCTTTGGTTCTTTCATCGATTTCTATTTTTGTACTGCTCTTGTCGTCGCAGCCACTTCCACAACCACCTTTTTTAGCTTTCGCGGGTGTAGTTGTAGGTTCGCTCTCGGAAGGGGTGAAGATTCCTGTTGAAGTAGTCGGTGATGTCATTTTTTGCGTTCTGTCACTGGACATTATGCCAAGTGGGAGATGCCATCGCGGCTGCTTTTACCCAAGAATCGAAGTCGCGACTGGTTTGGGCTTTACCCGAAAAACTGGGTTAATCGGGGGGTGGAATCCCAGCTTCTCGGCTGGTGTGTGTCAACGCTTGAGATGACCGAGAGTCTACCTTTTTCAAGCTTTTACCGCCGCGACTTCTATTTTACAGGGCATGGTGCTATCTATCCCTCCACTCACCAACCGTGTCGAAGGTTTATTTGACCGGCGAAGGTGTTTGGCGATGTCTAAGTTATATCAGTGGCTTTTTCGTTCTGTTTGAAATCCTTTCAGCTAAGATTTATTAGGTTTATTAATTTTGCACTCAAAACTTAGAAGCTCGACTGTGAGAGGGTTATGAAGTTTTGAAAAAAAAATTCCGGGTGGGAGTACTAGTATTATTCCACTGGGGGGCTAGTATTTATGTAACGAGGTACTTGCATTGCTGCACTCGGCTAAACACAAGTCTTGCAAAGAGTTTCGGCGCTTTTTTAGCGAGGAATACAAACCATTACACTGCACTCGAAACCCTCACTTTATATAAAGACTGAAAAATCAACCATGGCGTTCGGCGCAGCCGTGCAGCCGATCGCAATATCCAATTGTGTAACTAACATATCACTTTTTTTTTGCACAGAAAACGCAAATAAGCTTTTCTTAATTTTTGCTTTACACACATTCGGGAGCAAGGCTAAAAACCAAGACAAACAAGGAATTAAGGTTGATTTTCCTCCTGGACTTAATGAAAATAATTAGCTATAAGTATCACCTTGTTCTTATATTCCCATAGTCTGGTTCTGATTGCAATTGCTCGGTTAAAAAATATTTACAACTGATAAAAGAGGTTTGCACTAATATCTTTATCGTTGCCAGTAAAAACTCAGCGTCCCTCAGCGCATACCTTTGCGTTCAAAAGTATATAATTCCGATAACCCATCAGACAAAGCAGCAGACGTGTCAAACTATAGATAAACCACTTGGGTGCGAGGATAAACATCATGAAAGCAATGGTGATTCGGGAGTACGGTAGTGCTGATGTTTTGCGCTATGAAGAGGTGGAAGCACCAAAAATCAAGCCTGGGGAACTATTAGTAAAAGTTCATGCTGCGGCAGTGAATCCGGTTGATTGGAAGATTCGTAAAGGAATGTTGAAAATCATCACAGGAAATAAGTTTCCGATGATTCTGGGATTTGATTTAGCGGGAGTTGTTTTAGAAGTCGGTTCTCAAGTATCTAATTTCCGAGTGGGAGATGAAATTTATGGCTCCCTTGGTGTACCCGGTGGTGCTTATGCTCAATTAGCAGCCGTACCGCAAAATGTTGCTGCTGTAAAACCCAAAAATATCAGCTTTGAGGAAGCAGCAGCTTTACCCGTCGCAGCCCTCACGGCTTTACAATCACTGCGAGACAAAGCCAATATTCAGTCAGGACAAAGTGTACTTATTAATGGTGCTTCCGGTGGAGTAGGCATTTTTGCAGTCCAAATTGCCAAAGCTTTAGGAACAGAAGTTACAGGAATTTGTAGTGCTAAAAATCTAGATTTTGTCAAGTCCCTTGGGGCAGATTTTCTGATTGACTATACACAACAAGATTTTACTCAAAATCAAACGCAATACGATATTATTCTGGATGCAGTTGGTAAGCAAACATTTGATAATTGTAAAAAAGTTCTCAAATCTAAGGGAGTTTATGTTACAACTCTACCGAATCTACAAAATATAATGGCGATCGCATTCACAAGTTTATTTGGAAATCAAAAAGCTAAATTTATCCTCGCTCAACCCAACACAGCTGATTTACTTTACCTCAACGAGTTGATTGAAACGGGTAAATTGCGAGTGGTTATTGACTGCACCTATCCTTTACAAGAATTAGCAGCGGCTCATCTTTATAGTGAAAGTGAACGAGCTAAAGGTAAAATTGCGATAAATTGTTCCTAATTTTAAACATTAGACATTTCCGAAAAAGAATGTAGAGACGCGAATCCTTGTGTCTCTACAAGGGTTTGATTGAAGGATATTTAATTTCCGGAAATGTCTATTGATTACATCCTCGTAAATTTCTCTCATTGTTAGAGTTAAGCCAATAGAATCTAAGTGTAACTGATTATTTTTACCTAAGATAACTAGTAACTACATATACAAAAATGTATTATATTAACTTGATTATCTAAGTTTTTGAGTACAGTTTGATGTTGTTTTTTAATTCACATTTTTCTGGGTAAAATTGCCTCAAATTATTGCTACACAAAATTTTAACACCGAGTACATTAATAATTGAACCTTGACCTGTAAAATACTAGAACCATTTACCATAAATACTAGTCCCCATACCCCAAAGAAAAAACGAAACCGAGTCATTATAAAGATAAAAGATTAGTGAGTACAAATTTAATAAAATTAAATAAATCCAATTGATAGTCACAAAACAAGTATTGATAATACCATCTGATATAAGCAGAAAAAGCAGATTGTAATTAACAATTTACCATCGGTGAATGAGGTTAATTGCTGATTGGTTTAATGCATTCCAAAATTTATATCTTGCACTGTAGAAACCTCTCATCGACATAATTACTAATTGTTTGACTTCCTTCTTACCCGCCGGGGGTTGCAAACCCCATTAAAATCGACTAAAAATATTTACAGTTTTACGTTAGTTATATTTTTATTTATATTTTTTATTCTGTAGTTAATTATGCGTAAAGTGCAAAATATAAGAAAAGGAACTTTTCACTAAGAAACGCTAATAATGTTACTACCATCAAGTTCTAATGTTCTGCATCAAATTGTGCAGATTCCACACTCCCAACGCTGGCAAATCTACCACCGCTTACAAGAGTTGAACATTCCTTGTTCTTGTTTGTCAGATGGTTCTTTACAGGTACAAATAAATAACACGATGGCGGCAATTTTGCTTCGCTCTACTGTAATTCAATTTACCGCATCTCGATTGTCATTAATTGATTGGTTGGAAAGATGTTGGCAACTTTGAAAACTTTGTACCTACTTAGTTTCTCAGTCTTTAATTATATAGAAACAATCTAGGAAAATAAAAGTTTATCTATTAAGGTTTCCTGAGATATAAAAGGTAGGTAACAAGGCTTCCATTTACTATAAAAATTATCAGTTAAATTAAGCCCTGTTTCTTCTCTTTATAAAAGAGGTTTCTTTTTAGATGATGCTAACACCTTACAGCGATAGAGAATTTATCAAGTTTTTAAAAAAGGAGCTTTTACTTACTAGTTGTGATATTTCTGTAGCAGTGCGAAAAAGCAGGTTAGATAAAGGACCATTGCCAATGCTACTTTGGCAGTACGGTTTAGTTGATATAGAGCAATTAGAAAGAATTTTTGATTGGTTAGAATCTCAATCTTAAAACAGTTGACAGTTACCCATTCCCAATTCCCTATTACCCAATCATCAAAAATGTTTTATACCTTAATTACTGGAATTAGTCTATTAATTTTTTCGACATTAGCGAAAACTTGCATGAGCTATATGCTACTTAAAGAAATGCCGGATATTCCTGATGAAGAAAAATATTAATTAATACCAAAATCTAGTTCTTTCTCATACAGAAATATTTTATTTCTTGAGTAAGAATAATTAAGGATGAATAGGTCGTTATGAAAAAGTTAATCATACTCTTTCATAATTGATAATTTACCAAAAACGATTCATGCCTTGTTATTAGTGTTTACTAATATTTACTCAAAGTTAAAGCCATAATCCCCATCATGGGTGTTAACAACAATCCCATAGAGGTACTTTTGGAGATGAATCAACCACCTGTCTTAATTAATGACACAACACTGCGCGATGGTGAACAAGCTGCGGGTGTTGCTTTCAACTTACAAGAAAAAGTTGCGATCGCGAAGTTTCTTGATGATGTTGGAGTACATGAAATAGAAGTCGGTATTCCAGCGATGGGTGAAGAAGAAACTCGTGCGATACAAGCAATTGCTAACTTGGATTTGCGAGCGAAACTCTTGGGTTGGAATCGGGCTGTAATCTCGGATATACAGGCTTCTATGGCTTGTGGATTAAAGCGGGTACATATTTGCATTCCTGTTTCAGGGGTACAAATTAGCACTAAATTCCAGGGACAATGGCGTATCACTTTACAACAACTTAGAGACAGTATCAACTTTGCTCTAGATAATGGATTGTGGGTTGCTGTTGGTGGAGAAGATGCTTCAAGAGCCGATAAAAATTTCTTGTTGGATGTGGCTCTATACGCTCAAGAATTGGGTGCTTCTCGGTTCCGGTTTTGCGATACGGTAGGAGTACTCGATCCTTTTGCGACTTATCATCGAGTAAGGAAAATAGTCGAAGCCTTAGCAATTCCCGTAGAAATCCACACTCATAATGATTTTGGTTTAGCGACAGCTAACGCTCTTGCTGGTATCGAAGCAGGGTGTTTAACTGCGAACACAACAGTAAATGGTTTAGGTGAAAGGGCAGGAAATGCAGCTTTAGAAGAAGTCGTCATGGCTTTGAAACGCATTTACAACTTGGATATAGGTATCGATACTCCAAAATTGCTCGATTTATCTCGATTGGTAGCAGCCGCATCTCGTTGTAATGTACCACCTTGGAAAGCAATTGTCGGTGAAAATACCTTTGCTCATGAATCTGGTATCCATGCTCATAGCGTACTGCAAAATCCGATGACTTATGAACCATTCAGCCCTGAAGAAGTCGGTTGGGAAAGACGCTTAGTAGTAGGAAAACATTCAGGGAGACACTTATTATCTCAAGTGTTAGAAGAAAACGGTATTAATCTTAATGCAGAGGAAACAAAGTCTGTTTTAGAAGCAGTACGAAAAGCGTCGGTGGAGAAAAAACGCAGTCTCACCACTCAAGAAGTATTGGATTTAGTACAACAGGGTAGATATTCCCATGCACTCAGATGAAGAAGAATTAGAACTTGATTTACCACCAGTTTTTGAACTTAGTGATAAAGTCAAAATTCTTAACCCAATTAAAAACGACGGTACTTATCCCGGGAAAAAATTAGGAGAAATTTTAATTCATCCCGGAGAAGTTGGTTATGTCATAAGTATAGGCACATATTTACAAAGAGCTTATATTTATGCCATCCGTTTTATGGACAAAGATATTGTAGTTGGTTGTCGAAAAGAAGAATTAGAACTTATAGAAAGAGTTGAACAATAATGAAAGTAATGTTACGTAAAAACGGTGCTGGTACTTTAGTCGTATATGTTCCCAAAAAAGATTTAGAAGAAGAAGTTGTTAAACAAGCATCGGGGGAATCTGGTCAAATTTTGACTTTAGCAAACGGTTGGGAATTAGAATTTTCTGATTTTCCTGATGCTCAAGAATTGCCTAAAACCGTCGAAGCGAAAAGAGTAAACAGTTAATAGGGAATAGGGAAGAGGGAAGAGGGAATAGGGAAATAATTGTATAACTAACTAAATAAACAATAAATACTACTATCTAACTCCTAGCTCCTAACTCCTAACTTTTAAGATTTATAATCCAAAATCTAAAATCTAAAATCCAAAATCAAAATGGGTGATAATTACCGGACTTTATCTGAATTTAATTTGAAAGGTGAATTTGTTGGTTTTATAGGAGACAAATTAGAAAAAGCCAAGCATCTACATTTAATAACTCCTAATGGTGAAATTCAAATTAAACTTCCTAAAATTTTACGAAAATCTGCGGCTTCATTCTTAGCACCTGGAAAGCAAATTAATGTTTTTGGAGTTACTAAGTTAAATTTAACCACTGGCAAAACTAAATTAAAAGTTTATGGGATAAAACCAATAGAAAGCTGCCCCAAACAAAATATTTCTCCTAAAACTAAACCCAAAATTTTAGTATGTCAAAAGCCAGGTTGCCGGAAAAGAGGCAGTCACAATATTTTACCAGAATTAGAAAAGATTTTGCGCGAAAGAGGTCTTTATGACAAAGTTGCTATCGAACATACTGGCTGTTTAAAATGTTGTAGTTCGCCCAATTGTATATTGAAATTGGGTAAAAAAGAATATCGCAAAATTCATCCAGAAGTAATTGCGACGATGTTAGAAAAACACTTGGGTTAATTCTAATTTATATTTTTGCGTAAACATAAATAACCAATGTAGAGACGTTGCAATGCAACGTCTTTCATAGTGTTTGGACATACCCATAATTAGTTTCAAGTTTCAGTAATTTTTTATGATTTTTGAACATTCCCTGCTGCTAACACTTGTTCTACGGTTAAATCTAATTGTGAAAAAGTCCGAGAAACGATTGTTTGATTACCAATAAATTCTGTATCTTCGTATAAACCTTCTTCGAGCAATAAAACCGTGACTTTTGATTCAATAGGATCTACAATCCAATATTCAGGTATTTCCAAAGCCGCATATTCAGAACGTTTATAACGATAATCCCGCTTTACTGATTCAGGGCTAACAACTTCTACAACTAGTAAAGGTGGAGACTGACATACAGCAGACTCATCTAAGAATTCCATTACTTGTTCCGATGTCACAACGTAAACATCAGATAATCGTGATTTTCTCCATCCAGTTCTAATTCCCGCTTCTCGAAAACACATCCAAGGTAACTTGAGCTTTTTAATTTGTGCTTTGAAAGAGTCTGCAAGAAAGTCCGAGATTAGTAGATGTCTAAAAGTTGGTGGATTCATTAATTCAAGTGTTCCATCAATAAGTTCGTAACGATTATCTGTACCATCATCATAGGTAAGGTACTCTTCAAATGAATATAAACTTTTTGTTGTGGTTTGAGTCATAGTCATAAATTATTAAAATAATTCTTTCTGTAATATATTTATTTGGATTCTATTTATTATAGATGACTACTAATACAGGTAAAAATAAATATTTCCCGTTCTCCTCGACATTTTCAACCAGGATTTTGCTACCACGTTACTACTCGTTGTAATAATCGTGAATTTAAACTCACTCGCTGGGAATGTCGCGAGGTGTTTCTGTAGATAAGTGGGTATGCAAAATTATTTGTGTCATTGCGAGCGACAGCGAAGCAATCGCAAGACTCTGAGATTGCTTCGCTATCGTTCGCAATGACAAATGTACAATTAATTAATAATTTTGCCTAAGTACTTATTGGGATTGCTGAGTCCTGACGGACACGCTTCGCTCGCAATGACGGTTATTTATGCGGACATGGTATTACGGCATCCATGACAGATTAAGCGATGATGGTATTCTTGCATCTTGCACTCCATGCGATAACCGCCTTGGAATAAATTCCCAGGCTCAAAAACAAAGTCTGATAAATCAGACTGGGCAAGATTTTTAGTGCGTTTCATTGTACTTTGCATATTAGCTTTGAAATTTATTTCAAGGTAGATTTGAGGGCTTACTCAGATCGGTATTACTCAATTAGTCACAGATTCGGGAACTTCGACATTAAATTTCCTCCGTCACTACTCTACGAATAATTTCAGTCACATCAGCAGCCATTCTTGCATCAAGTTCAGCCCATTTACCATTACCGGGATTTGTGACTCCTCGAATTGTCATTGCAAATGTTCTTAATTTACCTAATTGACTGCTAGATTTTAATCGCTCATCTATAAACTGTATGAAAGCGGTATAAGTAATTTCAAATGTATTTCTACTGCTGCTATACCCATAACCTAGTTTAGAAATAATCACGGGAGCGCTAATAGTTTTTTCTAAACCTAAAGTTTCTAAAGCTACTTCTGCATAGCGAGCTTTATCGTATCCCATTGCATGAATTATACCTTTAAGGCTGTGCCATTGCGCTCCTGGTAAGCGGGCTGATTGGTTAATATGTAAATGCCATCCCAGCATAGATATTAATCTAGTTAAATCGTAAGCTGAAATATAATTTTTATCTGATTCTAATGTTGTGGTAGCAGCATTTAAGACTTGCTTTCCTGTTAATTTATCAACTAAAGATGATTGAATAATAAAAGGTGGTTCACCGTATCCACTACGAAAATCTAGCTGTTGATTCCCCGTAATATTCTTCAGCCATTTTTCCAAACCTAATGGTGTTTGAAACAGCTTTAACATTGCTGCTGCGGAATTGGAACTGGCTAGTTTATTTCGATAACTAATAACATCTAAAATAATATCTAAAAACTGATTATTTTGATGATTAAAATAACAGCTTTCAATATTGAGCATCGCAAACTTGGAATTCGCTTCGCAAGCTACATTCAAAATTGGAATAATTTTGGTTGCGCTCCAGAATTGACGTTTGAATAAAGCATTTTTTCCCAACCAACGTGTTTGAATTTGTCCATTTTGAAAATTACCGAGACAAACACAAGCTTCTGTAATCTCAGAATTCAGAAAAGCTAATCCTTGATTTTCAATAGTGGGAACTGTTCCTCGTTGTGGATAATTACTGTACCCTGAATTTGCCAAGGTTTCGTATTTAACGGCTAAACGATGAGCGTATTCTTTAATTTCATTAATATAGGTTGAATTTTGAATATCTCGATGTAGAAATGCTGCAATATCATCATCTGAAAGTCGAGTTTTTTGACCTAAAGTAAGTAATTGTCGAAAAACCCATTCGCGATTCTTCGCTGTTTCTAAGATAAAAGGCAATTGCTTGGTAATCAACAACCTTTGAGCAAAATTTTCATCGAAGCGGAGTAACGGTAATTCTACAGCCTGACAAAACTGTCTAATAGCATTTTCAGTCATCGGGCCGTAATCACCATCTATTAATTTACCACCAGGATATAAACCTAAGCTTTTAAGATGAATTTGAATTTCTCGAATTAATTCTTTGTCGGCTTTTACTTGTTCTCTACTTAGTAAGTAGGTAATATTTTTCAGTTTCATCTATTGTGTAAATCTCCGATTGTCAAATTACTGACGATGACTACAGTTGTTTAGATACTGAATACAGAAAATAGTATGGGTAATCAAAAACAAATTTTGCCTAAAAACTCCGAAATCGATGAAACGATACGTGTAGTCACAACCACACAGAACTTTTATAAACAAACTACAAGTAATCATATTTTCGGAGTACTCTAACTATGCCTGTATCAATTAACGTCAAAAATTTTATTAAAGATGCTCGATTTACCGCTGCGGAATTAGTTAACTTAGAAAATAAGATTCAGAGCAGACAAACAACCTTAAAAGAAGCGGAAATCATCGCTACAAACTTTGCAGATACTCTAGAAGCTGGTGTTGGCAGCTGGTTAAATAAGTTATTACGCAGATTTGGTAGTAGCGTTAAAGTTGCACAACCTATAGTCAATCTTGCGGAGGATACCGCTTTACTCAACGCGCAAATAATCATACCAGATTCCGGACGTAATCATCCATCAGTTCGCAATATTCAACGTGGTTTGATTGCTTTAGCAAGTCGCACCCAAGTATTAGGTTATATGCTACCCGAATATGGAGCAGACGGAATTTATGGTGAAGAAACAAGCAAAGCGGTTATTGTATTTCAGCAAAATAACTTGGTTCCTGTAACTGGAAAAGTTGACGCAAATACTGCCAAACTATTAGATAAAGCGCTTCGTAAAACCAACGTACCCGGAAGCATCATTGCCACACCTCAAGACATAGTTAATGCTGCGATCGCACTTTGTACCGGAGATATTGCATTATATTACGGCGTTCCCCAACCTTGGATCAATAACGACCCCAAACATAACGTTCCTACCGATATCAAGTTTAACTACTTAATAAATCGTTGGAAATGCAACTTATTCGGCGGTAACGTATTGCGTAAAGGTGGTTACGAACCCCCCTATTACAAAGATAATACCGACGATGGAAAAGGCGAATATCCTAACGCTAACCAGTGGTATAAATGGACGGATAAATACGCTCTTAGACAAGCTAACCCGGTGCGTTTTGAATTAATTGCTGAAGTTCCAGTTATTTCCTTAACGCAAACCGAAGCTAGAAAAAGAATTCATCAATTATTTGCGACTATTAAACCCGGTGACTTTTTGATGGTAGACCATCAAGGTACTGGAGTTCAAGACGGTGGACATACTCGTGTTGTGACAAAAAGCGATTATCAAACCTTGGGTACAGTATCTTTTGCACAAGCTAGATACGAACAAGCGGTGATTTTGCAAGAAAGCGTTGAGGATTTAATCGAGAAAAACGAAGAGAATATTTGGTTGATGCGTCCGAATACGAGGATGTAATAGTGAAATTTACAAACCCGATTTTTTTTAAATTGGGTTTTTCCATATTTGAGATGAGGTATAAGATATGACGATATACTTTGCTTTTTTTCTTAAGTTGAAATTAACTTGCCAAACTAGCCTTGTGTAAATAAAGTAAAGTACGCAAACTGAAATTGTGACTTAATTCCATTCTTATTAAAAAAAATCAAAATGTACAACAAATAATTAGGATGAAATAATCAATTTTGTCTTTTCTCCTCTAAGCAGCTGTGTTAAATATGCGATCGCACTTCTGATCATGGAGTTGATGTGGCGATTAGCCGAAGGCAGCAGCGAAGCTATCGCACTGGTTAGTATTTATATAATCGCCCAACAAGCTCTATTCTGTCAGAGCATCAAGTTTATCCAGTATTCTTAATCCTTCTTCTGGGTTGCCAGTTGCAGCCATTGCTTTAAATCTTGTATGGGCATCAAATTCTGCTAGAGCTATGGTAGAAAGTTCTTCAATCAATTTATTGACACTGATGCCTTTGGCTTGAGCAAGTTCTTTCAATCTACTATGCTTATCGTCTGGTAAACGAATAGTTAAAGTTGGCAATTTCTGAAGTGAGGGGAAAAATTTGACAGTGAGTTGTTAGAAAGTTTTCAAACCAGTTTTGGATTCTGGTGTTAGGTTTAGCTGTTAAACCATAATAAATTTCTTCAATTGTAATTACACTTAAGTTAATAGATGTTACAGTAGTACTCCAGGCGATGACCCCTAAATTTGGCATTGGACGAGTTAATTCACTGATGATATTTGTGTCACAAAGATAACTCATCCTAGTCTTCCGTAAAAGGATTGTCGCGATCGCTTCGTGCTGGTATCTCTAAACTATAATTTTCTTGAGCGCATAACTGTTGAAGTTCTTTAAAGGCTTGACTTAGGGATGTTTTCGTAGTTTGTTGTCGCCAGCTTAAAAACTCTTGAAACAACTCAGGGTTTACAATAGCAGCCACTCATTCCTGTTGAGTATAAATTAGTTGAGGTTCTTGACTAGTTGCGTTAATGATTGAAGTTAGCTGTTTTTTAGCTTCTTCAAGTGTCCATTTCATTGGAAAAACCTCCAAGTTTTGGAAGAATTAAATATAAAGGCTGTTCTTAAGTTAGCTTATTTTTCCAAGCGATGTCTGGCGACAGTAAATAGCTTGAATATTTAAACCAGTTGCTACTACCAGTTAATGATTGTTAAACTTGTTACCTTTGTTAATTCACGATCATTAGTTACTAAGCTTGCTCTAACTTGAAGCCCAGTTGAAGCAATAATCGCATCTGGGAGTTTTACCCGATATTGCAACCGGATTTGAATAATCTGTTCGATTAATAAATTATTACTGGCTACTAAGTTAATTACTTCTACGCGCTTGAGAAATTGCTCAAATAACTGGCGATCGCTTTCACTCAACTCAGAAAATGCTAAAAATTCAATTTGACTGATGACGGAAATTCCTACCCATTCGGCATTTTGCAATAATCTTATCAACTGCTCGGAACCTTGTAATAAGGAAACGATGGCATTTGTATCCAGTAGATAACGTTTACCACTCATCCCGTAATATCCTTGTTTGGGTGATACTATCACCCTGCCAGCTTAAACGTCCCGCTAAATCAGAAAAATCATAGGTTTTTGCCTGAAGAGTATCTGGGATACTTGGATTTAAAACGACAACTACATCAACAGTCCCAGACGACAATTCAGTGGGAATATCAAGGTGTAAAATGCCCGAATCATTGACAACTGCTTCAAGCTTTATAACTTTCATTTTCTGAGATTCGATATATCTGTACCCTCATTATAAGTGGTAACAAGTAAGCACTAGCTGTTTGTTAGATAATGGGATTTAAACAAAAATTAAGCCCAAATGTAGCCGAAACCTGCTTTATACGCAACAAATACGTCACGGTTATGGGTCAGCCAATCAAAAAATCAGTAAGATATAAAATAAAAACAACACATTAAACTTAATTTTATGGATTTGCAATCCCGAATTACTATAGATCCTAACGTCCTTGTCGGCAAACCAATTATTAAAGGTACTCGTCTTGCTGTTGAGTTTATTATTGACCTTCTTGCTCAAGGCTGGACAAATGACGAAATTCTCCGCAACTACCCTGGTATTACCCTCGAAGATATTCAAGCTTGTTTGGGCTATGCTAGTGCCAGCCTTAAAGCTGAAAAAGTTTACGCTTTTCCTGGGTAATTATGCGCTTTCTAGCCAACGAAAATTTCCCAGGAGATGCTATAGAAGCACTTCGTGGTGGAGGTCATGATGTTACATGGATTCGCACTGATGCTCCTGGGATTGCTGATACCGAAGTTTTAAACCGCGCTCAAAGTGACGAGCGCATTCTCCTTACCTTTGATAAAGATTTTGGTGAACTCGCCTTTCGTTCACATATGAGGGCAACTTGTGGGATTATCTTATTTCGGATTAAAGCACCTTCTGGTAAAGTTGTTGCTCAAAAAGTGGTGACTGCCATAGCATCTCGCTCTGACTGGGTAGGACATTTCAGTGTGGTTGAAGATGAGCGTATCCGAATGCGAGTCCTCTGAAAAGATTGTTGATAAATAATATTTCCACGTTTTGGGCGCATTTAATATAGAAGCTATTCTCTAATTAGCATATTTTTGCAAGCGATATCTGGTGACAAGAAGCAGGGGTTCTACGCACTTCTGATGATGAGGTTAATTTAGGCGATGGCGTTCCGCCCAGCGTAGCTGATCGCGCTCGTTTTTTTTACGAAAGCCTTAAGTTGAAATTAACTTGGCTTAGTTGCCTTGTGTAATTAAGGAAAAGTACGCAAGCTGGAATATGTAACAACTACAGCAATCTGGAGATTAATCATAATGAACGGAAATTCTTTTGTACAAGCTCTAGGAATACTGGGTGCGACTGGAGTCATGATGTTTACGCTGTTTCAGCGTACACCAATGGTAGTAAAAGTCGGCACAGGTGTACTTGCTACAGGTGCAGCAGCAGTGGCAATAGCAAACAAAGACAAAGGATAGAAATATTTTTCACGGATTATATTGAGTTCGACGGGCAAAAAAAGTGCTGCAAATAAAGTAAAACATGGTATTGATTTCAGGGCTTTTTATGACAAATAGGAGCATTTAAATTAGGACATACTCGCCAGCTTTTGAGTATTAAAATTAGGAAATTTATGAGTTCCCTTTTAATCTCGAATCAAATGACTAAGAGGATATTTTCAAAGTGGAAAATAAAATTTTTAAACCTGACTTTTTAACTTTAGTTGACATATTACGCTACAGGGCAATTCACCAGCCTGAGCAAACAGCATACATTTTCCTTCAAGACGGAGAAAAAAATTTAGTCAGCATAACTTATCAAAAATTGAGTAAACGCACACAATTGATCGCACAAAATTTGCAATCAATATGCCCTGCTGGTTCAAATGCCTTACTGCTCTATCCGCCAGGATTAGATTTTATAGAAGCATTTTTTGCTTGTTTATATGCTGGGGTTGTTGCTATTCCTGCTTATCCGCCTCGTCTTAATCAATCTTTATCCAGACTGCAAGCAATTATTGTAGATGCACAGCCGACTCTAGTGCTTACCACGCAATTTTTAATGTCTAAACTACAACAAAAATTTAAGGAGTTTGAACATTTGCAAACTCTAGACTTGTTGGCAACTAATAACATTAACAATGACTTAGTACAAGAATGGCAACAACCAGTGATAAATAATGACACCCTAAGTTTTCTTCAATATACTTCGGGTTCCACAGGTAAACCAAAAGGAGTGATGGTAAGTCATGGCAATTTGTTGCACAATTTGGAGTGCATTAAGCAAGCTTTTGAACTCACTTCAGAAAGTGTATCTGTGACTTGGCTACCGAGTTTCCATGATATGGGTTTAATTGACGGTATTCTTGAACCTTTGTATACAGGGTATATCGGGATATTGATGCCACCTACATCTTTTCTTCAACAACCAATACGATGGCTACAAGCAATTTCAAACTACAAAGCAACTCATAGTGGAAGCCCTAACTTTGGATATGATCTTTGTATTCGCAAAATTACTCGAGAACAGCAACAAACTCTTGATTTAAGTACATGGCATAGTGCTTATAACGGCTCTGAACCGATTAAACAAGAAACTCTAGAGAATTTTACAGCTAAATTTCAATCAAATGGTTTTTGTGCCAAATACTTTTATCCTTGTTATGGTCTGGCTGAATCCACTTTAATAGTTTCTGGTGGGCTGATTAACAATGAGCCAATTTATTGCCAAATAAACGCAGATTCTTTGGAAAATAATCAAGCTGTAGTTACATCTAAAGAAGTAGAAAAAACTCGATTATTAGTTGGATGTGGAAGAGGATGGTTAGATACAAAAATTCTTATTGTTGATCCAGTCTCACTAAAAAATTGCGCTCCAGCTCAAATAGGCGAAATTTTAGTATCAGGTTCTAGTGTTGCTCAAGGTTACTGGAACCGTCCGCAGGAAACTAAAGAAATCTTTCAAGCTTATTTGGTAGATACAGGAGAAGGACCGTTTTTACGAACAGGAGACTTGGGATTTATTAAAGACGGGGAGTTGTATATTACAGGTCGTTTGAAGGATGTGATTATTATTCGAGGTCGTAATTATTATCCCCAAGATATAGAATTTACCGCAGAGCAAACCCATCCTGCACTAAGTTTTGGTTGTGGTGCAGCATTTGTAGCAGATTTTAAGGGTCAAGAGCGCTTGATTATAGCGAATGAAGTAGAACGCAGTTATCTCAAGAAGCTCAACATAACTGAAATTGAGGGTAATATCCGGGAAGCAGTAGCACGTGAACATGAACTACAAGTTTATGCTGTTCTATTACTAAAACCTGCAAGTATTCCAAAAACTTCTAGTGGAAAGATACAGCGTCATGCTTGTCGGAATAAATTTTTAAATGGAACTTTAAATTTGGTGAATACTCAATGTCAAAACAATTAGATTGTGAACAACAATTTGAAAATGTTCAAATTTCAAACACCTTGCTCAATAATAAATTTCAACCCATTGTATCTAATGATCGCATTAAAGCTACTAAACGGCGTTTTACTTTGACTATCAGCCTAGCATCCTTGACAGGGTGCCTAATTGCCATCTACCAGTTATTTACTTCAAGTGTTGGTTTATTAGAAATAAGTTTGCTATTATTCATGTACGTTATATGTGTACTAGGAATTACAGTAGGTTTTCATAGGCATTTTACGCACCAAGCCTTCAAAACTCGAACTCCAATTAGGGTTATACTTGCTATACTTGGTTGTATGGCTGGTCAAGGATCTGTTATTGCTTGGGTATCAATTCACAGATGTCATCATCAATATAGTGATAAACAAGGAGATCCCCATTCGCCTAATCTTCATGGTAAGGGTATTTTACAAAAGCTTAATGGACTGTGGTATTCTCATCTTGGCTGGTTATTTAACAGTGAATTACCAAATTCCTTAGTATTCGCAAAAGATTTATTGAAAGATCCTGTTATTTGCCAGATCAATAGGCTGTATGTTGCTTGGATACTACTTGGTCTTCTTATTCCAGCAATTATTGGCGGAATTTTAACTTGGAATTGGGTAGGGATATTCCAAGGGTTTGTTTGGGGTGGACTAGCAAGGCTTTTCTTAACATTCAATAGTGGTTATATTATTAATTCAATTGCTCATACTTATGGCAAAAGGCTTTTTAACACCTCTGAACAAAGTCAAAATAATATTTGGTTAGCTATCCCTACATTAGGAGAAGGATGGCACAATAACCACCATGCTTTTCCCATGAGCGCGAATTTTGGGTTGAAAATCTGGCAAATTGACTTGGGTTACTGGGTTATTAGAGTACTTCAATTAGTGGGTTTAGCAACAGACATTAAACTTCCTCAGCCAGAAATGATTGAATCCAAAAAAATTGTTTCGCATCCAGAGTAATTATAATATATGAAGAAGCAAGCTTGCTTGGAAATAATTACATTTGTTGAACTATTGAGTGTTAGAAATTTAGAACTATCAGAGAAGCAAAAAGATGGAAATACAAAAAAAATATCAATTTAGCTCTACAGATTCGATGATTAACGATACCAAAAATCAAGTAAATACAGGATTAATTAAGCTAGCAGAAGCTGATATAAAAGCCTGGTTAGTCTCTTACCTCGCAGAAATTTTAGAAATTAGTCAGGAAGAAATTGATACTAAAATTCCATTTAATCGCTATGGTATGGATTCTTCAGCAACAGTAGGCTTGGCTGGAGACCTAGAAAATTGGCTAGAACAAGAACTTGATGCTGCTTTAATATACGATTACCCAACTATTGAAGCTTTAACTCAGCATTTAGCTTCTTTAAGTAAAAGTTATGCCAAAAATTTACGTCAACGGGATTGATTTATTCTATAAAATCCAAGGAACGGGTACACCTTTAATATTAATCGCTGGGTTTGATTGTGATAACTCTTACTGGTCAGCAGTTTTACCAGCACTGGTAAATAATTATCAAGTGATTCGCTTAGATAACCGAGGGGTAGGAAGAAGTTCGGTGCCCGATAGTCCATATAGTATTAAACAGATGGCTGATGATACTGCTGCACTATTAAATTATTTGGGAATTACTAAAGTACATGTAGTAGGTCATTCAATGGGTGGACAAATTGCTCAAGAATTAACTTTAGTACACCCTGAAAAAGTCAAAAGTTTAATACTACTTTCATCTTGGGCAAAAGGGAATGCTAAATTTAATTCAATAATTGAAATCTTTGGTAACTTATCTATTCATTTGGAAGCAAAAATTTATCAAAAAACATTACTGCCTTGGATATATACTGAAAATTTTTACTCAAATGGAAGCATTGAAGATATTATTAATATCATTGAATATTGTCCATTACCAACACCCCACGGAATTTATCATCAAACCAGAGCAATTCTTGATAATGACACGAGTAACAGTCTGAGCAATATTCTTTGTCCAACATTAGTTGTTGTCGGTAAAGAAGACATTCTTACTCCTGTTACATTCTCTAAGGAACTTGTTAATGGTATTCCTAATGCCGAACTTGTCGTTATTGAATCCTCTGGTCATGGTTTGTTGATTGAGTCAGCAGATGCGGTGGTAAAACTAATGCTTCAATTTTTAGCAAAACACGCTTGTTCTTGAGCATTTTAAAAATCGGCAGAAATGTTCAATGAAATTGAAACAACTAGCATTAGTTTGCGGCATGGCTCTAGCAAGTTTTTTGACCATTAGCACTAAAGGACTGGCTCTTACTATAATTAGGGCTTACTGAAAAAGAAAGAAAAGCTTACATTATTTAGATTTTCATACCAAAGAAGTATATTAAGGTTGATGTGGGCGATGTCTACGACTGGCTACGCCTACGCACTTATAGCAAATCTGTCAAATGAGCGATCGCTAGTCGAGTATCAATCGAACTGAGAAATCACAACCTCTTGATCGGGAAAACGCGCGATGATTGTCAGACTGCCACCCAGAGATTTAATGTATCGAGAAAGCGTGGATATTTGAATATCATCCTGATGCTCAATTTTTGAAAGCGCCGATTGCACCACTCCCATATTATTTGCCACATCGCTTTGTGTATGCCCAAGAGACTCTCGAAGCTCAGAAAGTGTCAATTTGAGTAATGCAAGATTTGCTTGCATCTCACTTTCTAAGAGTTGTTCAGGAGTCATTTTTTTGCGAAGTTCATCAAATGGCTTGGTCTTCATAAGAATCCTTCTGTTTTTAATTCTTCTAAATGTTTGTCATACAACTTATCCGCTCTTGGCACATTATCCTCATACCAGCGATCATCTCCTCCCTTATTTCCGCCCAGAAGAAGGATGGCGATTCTCCTTGGATCAAATGCGTAGAGTATTCTGTACGGTTCTCCTTTGTGCTGCACCCTTAATTCTCTCATGTGGGAATGACGTGAGCCGTTTATTTTTGAACTGTAGGGAAAAGGAAGCTCTGCTCCCCGCGCCTCAAGTAATCGCACTACTGCATCAATCGCAACTTGGGTACTTTCGTCTAACTCAACCCACCACATTTCAAACTCATTTGTAAATTCTACCTCCCACTTCATTGTTACTTACACATATTTTAATAAAAAAATATCACCTTTAACTCATATTATTACTGTGTGTGCCGACAAGTAAAGAAAAAATATTCTTAAACTTAGCGATGTCTAGGACGGGCTACGCCTACGCACTTTTGGTGATGGGGTTGATGTAGGCGATATCTACGAATGGCTACGCCTACGCATTTTTGATGATGAGGTTAGTTTGGAAGATCGCAATTGTTTGTTTACGAAAGCCTTAAGTTGAAATTAACTTGCTAAAGTTGCCTTGTGTAAGTAAGGGAAAATATGCAAACTGGAGTACGTAATCACTACATCGCACTTTACAAAATTGTTATGTGCGTCAACTCCACTACTCGTCACGTTAGCTCCTCCAGCGAGTCTGCTTATGCTTGTCAGCAGGTAACGTCAATCTCAAAAGGTTCTGAAGAAAAATCCTTTAATCTGAATAAACTATGCTAACTCCGCAAGAATCTCAAGAAATAGAATTTAGCTGGCTTTCAATTATTAAACTTCTCAGATGGGATAAACCATCTGGACGCTTAATCTTATTAATTCCTGCTCTTTGGGCTATGTTTTTGGCAAATCGGGCAACACCACCAATACCACTGGCTTGCATCATAATTTTATTGACTTTGAGTATCAGCGCGGCTGGATGTGTAATTAATGATTTGTGGGATCAAGATATAGATGCACAAGTGGAAAGAACGCGTCAACGACCCTTAGCTTCTCATGCCCTGTCTACCAAAGTCGGAATTGTTGTTGCCTTCATATCTTTGGGATGTATTGTAATTCTTGCCCTCTATCTCAACTCCCTCTCATTCTGGTTGTCAATGGCAATGATACCAATAATGGTGTTATATCCGTTAGCAAAAAGGGCGTTTCCAGTACCTCAGTTAGTGCTAGGGATCGCTTGGGGTTTAATGGTTCTTATTAGCTGGACTGCAATCAGTGAGAAGTTAGAATTTTGCTCTTGGCTGTTGTGGGGCGCAACTGTACTATGGACTTTAGGATTTGACACTATATATGCCATATCTGACCGTGAGGATGATCGGAAAATTGGTGTTAAATCCAGCGCCCTGTTCTTTGGTGAATATGTTGTGATTGCTGTTGCAATTTTCTTTGCAGGTACAGTCTTACTGCTGGGTTGGCTGGCTGTATTGATGCAGTTGCAACTCATTTTCTGGATTACTCTATTTTTTGCAACCCTAGCCTGGATTTGGCAGTGTATTCGGCTGTATGACCCGGATTTGCCCAATTCTGTCTATGGTCAAATGTTTAAGGAAAACGTTTGGATTGGCTTTGTGTTACTGTTTGGAATGATTGCCGGGTTTGGCGTTTGATTACCATGAACGCCGTTTAAAGTTTTGAATTAAAACATATTTAGAAATTTACAAATGTCTTCAGAAAGTGTTTGCAATAGAATGTGGCACTGCTTAATCCCGGTTTGGCAAGGGGGGAAGGAAATAGTTCAAAAAGGTTTGCCCCATATTCAATTAGCACCGACCTGGCAATTACTTCTTTTAGGAGATGGTTCTTTAACACGACACCTGCAACTGCTAACAGGTGAACGCACTGAAGTTGACTTAATCGATATGTCTGAGATTGGGATAGACTCAGATGGTGCGCCTAAAGAGATCCAATTATTAGCAAGACCACGAGTTCGGCGGCAGGTGTGGCTGCGTACAGTTTCCGGACAACGATTAGCTTATGCTACTTCATGGTGGACAGCTAATCATATAAATGAGTATTTGCAGAAGAAGAATTTACCAGTTTGGGAAAATTTAACAAATCAACGCATAGAGTTTTATCGAGATGTGCAGGGAATTCACTACGGTAAATCAGTGGCTTTAGAGTTGGCTTTTGGTCAAACAGGGCCTTTTTGGGGTCGTCACTACCTATTTTGGCATCAAGGACAGCCTCTAACACTAATTTATGAGGTTTTTTCACCTTACTTAAGAAAATATATTGGTTCAGAATTGACATACTCCCCCGACTAAATTCTATGCATTAGCCGGATATTTCTTAACATTTAGGATAGCGATCGCATTCTTTGGAAGTGTGTCAAATGAGCGATCGCACTTCTGATGATGGGGTTGATATAGGCCATCACTCTTGTATATTTACAAAAGCCTTAAGTTGAAATTAACTTGCTAAAGTTGCCTTGTGCCAGTAAAGGAAATTACGCAAACTGGAATATGTTAACAACTACATCGCGCTTTACAGATAAATTCTGATGTGCGTAATCTACTACACTCCGAACGGAGAGCAAGGTATTGAGCAAGCGCGAATTTAATTTTCTAGGCTTAGTATATTTAGTTTTGATTTGTACGGATGTGAGAAGCGCAATCGCATTACTCAAATATAGGTAAAGTAGCGCTCGCAAACCATTGTAACGCTCTTTTCTAGCATAAATAACTTTGCATAATTTCCAAACTACAGTCAAGAGGTTAAAACTACTATGAAAAATGAAATTGAACAAGAACTTCAAAAAATTCAAGATAAGTTAAAACCTCCTAGCATTGCTATTCTTGGAAGAAGTGGTGCCGGCAAGAGTAGCTTGATTAAAGCCATTTTCAATTTAAATGATATTCAAATCGATACTGGTGCTGGTTTACCTAAAACGCAACATTACAGAAAATACCCACATCCAGAAGATGAAAACACTCCAGTTATTCTATACGATTCTCCTGGATTTGAAGCAGACAAAACTGATGTTTTTTTAGAAGAAACAATAACATTTTTGTCTGAGCGCATTCCAAGCAATCCTGATAATAATGAAAAAATACACTTAATTTGGTACTTAATTCATGCTGGTTTAGGCAGAATTGAACGTTTTGATGAAAAGGTAATTCAAACAGCTAGTTCATTAGGAATTCCTGTAATCATCATATTGAGTCAGTCTGATATTGCGAAAAAAAAAGAAACTGAACAACTTAATGAAGCTATTAACAAATTACAAATAACCAATACTTTTGATATTTTGAAAATATCATCTGAGCCACTTCATGGTGAGCCATTTGGTTTAGAAGAACTGGTTGATATCTCTATTAAAAAGATTCCTGAAATTTACACTAAAGCGTTTATTATTTCTCAAACAGTAAATATTAAAGAAAAAAGGAAAGTAGCTTGGATGATAGTATCAGCAGTAGCAGGAGCTTGTTTTGGTTCTGCTTTCATACCTGTTCCTGGAAGTAGCCCTGCTGCTGTTATAATCTCACAAACAAGTCTTTTGAAAGTAATTGCACAAGTCTATAATTTTAACAAAATTTTTGATGGTAAAACATATTTTGCTACATTTAGTATAAGTACTCTGTTAGCTATACTAGGTACTAGTATAGTTGATGCTGTCTCTACAACACTATTGCCTCTTCCTACTGCATTTTTCGCTCTTGAAACCGTATCAGCTACGGTTGCATCTTCATATATAGTTGCTGTGGGTTTAGCTTTAATATTCACATTTGAAAAGTTGTTGCTATCTAATCTAGAATCAAAAGATAGTCAAGAATCTATTAAAGATTTTTTCAAAAAAACCTTTAGCATAAAATTTAATGAATTCACAAATCATGATATTACAATTAGGGGAAAATCTGATTTAGATAATATTAGAAAAAAATATATAGAGTAAAAAAGTTAAGGTGATAAATTTATCTATTTTACCGACATTTTAGAGAATAAATAATGTTACCCAAAAAAACTCAAAGTCTAGTGAAGACTATAATTATTTACAATAATAAACAACAGGATGGATTTACAGTTAATCAAATGTTAATAGGTCTTATTGTTATTGGAGTTGTAGTAGGGGTTGCTATTACACTAGTATTACCAAGAGGGCAAAATTCTGATTTGATAAAGAAGGCTGCTACTGAAAATTTGATTAATTTTTCAAAACAAGCAGAATTAAAACCAGGTGAATGTGTTAATCAAGATTCTGATAATAATGGATATGTTGACTGTACTGCTAAGGACGAAAAGGCACAGTTAATCTCACTTGAATGTGCTTATGATAAGAGAGGGAAAAGCTGCAAAATTAAGTAATGTTTTAATTTTTAAGGCGATCGCATCTCACTTTAACTACGCGCAATCGCACTTCTGATAATAAATTTAAAGTAGATGATCGCCCCCTTACCACCTATCTCAAAAAAGCGATCGCCCCCATCTAAAAACCTACCCCACACCATCCCACCGCCCCCAAAGCCAAAAGAGCCGTAGGCATACATAGCCCGTCGTAGACATCGCTGCGCTGTTGTTAACCCACTCACCCCCGTCAGGTTCATCCCTTCATAAAGGCGATCAACTTTCAGGGTTTTAAACCATTCACCTGTTTCTACATCCCAAAGCTTTATCACTTCATCTTGACTAATATTAACCAAGATATTACCATGTCATAAAAATCCTAGGTGAATGGGTCAAAAGTTCCTACTGATACTATTGCAAAATTAGTAATTCATGAAGCTTATTTTTTAAATCTAATGATGTTATTAATGGTTTATAAACTTCACCCTCATAAGTTTTCCAAACATAGCCTAAACTAAAGGCTCTAAACATCCTTGATGAGCCAAGCTCCTGCCAAATGTTTTCGGCTATAACTAATCCTGGAAAATTTAGCTCAGAGGGGTTTTCAATTAATTCACTATAAGTTCTAAATTCATCTACTTCTATACCTACCAAAGCATAGCGAAAACTTGGAGCAGATTTTAGACGTTGATAAAGCATGAGACCTAACTCTGTCATCATAAACGCTGTCTCTGGAGTATCAATACCCAAAGAACTAATTCCACTCGGAACAATTCGACACCACCAATTTTCTTCTATATCCTGGAAAAGATTAACAATCAATTGTGAACGTTGACCATTAGCAAGAACCCATTCTATGTTATCAAAATGTCGGGAAAATTCCTTTGCGCTAGCCTCATCAGCACCACATTCAACTGATAAGCTAAATATAGTTGCCATAATCTACCTCCTAATAATTATAATTTAGCCGATCAAACTCTTTCCCAATAATCCCTTGTATTCGCAAGTGCAGCTTCATATTTTTCTAATAACATTGTAGTCATTGGTAGTATACTGACATGGGTAGGACTATTTTGAACCGCTTGAAGTTCTCCAGTAATTTTACTAGATTCTATTTGCCACAAAGGGTCGAGTCCAGTTCCTCCAAAAATAGCAGGTCTACGAAATGCTGGTAAACTTTCTATTGAAAGAGAAACAGACATACCTTTATTGTTTCTAATTCCAACAGTAACAATGTTGCCTGAATTATTGCGCTGTGGTTCTGCTAACAAATACCCTTGCTCGTCCAACCAATCTCTAGGAAGTTGTTCAACATCGATATCAATACCGAGTCTAACTCCTAATAAACGAGCGCTACGCCCTATTTTCGATTTTCCGTCTTTCTCAGCCATTCCTCGGTAGTAAAGTTTTGTCATTTAACCAATATTAAACTTTCAAATTTCCAGTACAGTTTTTTCTTTACCTAAAACTGGTTTAGATATGAAATTTAACTAATACCTTCCACAGCCCCCAAAGCCAAAAGAGCCGATCGCTGCGCTGCTGTTAACCCAGTCACACCTGAAATATTCATGCTTTCATAGAGGCGATCACTTCTCAATATTTTTGTACACTCTCCTGTATTAATATCCCAAAATCTTATCGTCTCATCAAGGCTACTACTTAATAATGTGTGATTGTGTGGACTCCAGGCTACAGACCATACTTCATTTGTATGTCCCTGTAATACTTTCAGACAAGTACTGAGTTTTCCATCCCACAACCTCACCGTGCCGTCTTGAGAGCCACTTGCTAAAAGTTGACCATCTAAACTCCAAGCTACAGACCAGACGCGATGGGTGTGACCGCGCAATACTAAGCAGCATTCACCTTGCGGCACATCCCACAAATAAATGCAGCCGTCATCACTGCCACTTGCCAAAGTCCGATTATTTGGGGAGAAACTGAGTGCCAATAATACATGATTTACACCATAACGTAAAACTTTGAGACAAGTACCTGTCAGGGAATTCCATAAGCGAATTGAACCGTCAAAACTGCAACTTGCTAAAAGCATTACCTCCGCATTATTACTTAAATCCGCTCTGGGTGCATAACTTACTGCACTCACCCAATTAACATGACCTTGTAATACTTTTAAGGTTTTACCTGTCGCAACATCCCACAACCTCACTGTACAGTCATGACTACCACTTGCGATCTTGCGACCATCTGGACTCCAAGATACATCCCAGACTCGATTAGTGTGACCACGCAACACTCTTAAAGCTTCACCTGTCTGGATATTCCATAACCGGACTGTAGCATCTGAACCGCCACTTGCCAGGAGTTGTAAGTCTTGACTGTTAACGGAGCTTGTGGGTGCATAGGAGAGTCCCATTATTCCACGGTGATGCCCTTGAAACTTCTTAAGTAACTCACCATTATAAAAATTCCACAACCTCACATTTGAGTCATCACTACCACTGGCAAAAGTTAAACCATCTGAACTCCAAGCTACTGAGCGTACTGAGTTACATTGCCCCTGTAATACCTTGAAACATTTACCGAGCTTGACATCCCAAAATCGTACACTAGAGTCGTGACTGCCACTGGCTAGAGTTAAACCATCTCGATTCCAAGCCACCGAATAAATTGCACTTGTGTGTCCCTGCAAAACTTTCAGACACCCACCAAGTTGTACATCCCATAATCGAATAGAAAACTCAGAATCGTTCCCACTTGTGATCTTACGACCATCAGGACTCCATGCTATCGACCAGATTATACCAGTGTGACACTCTAAAACCCTTAAGCATTTGCCTGTTTTTTGATCCCACAACCGAATTGAGGAGTCTTGACTACCACTTGCCAAGATGGAACCATCTAGGCTGAAGCTCAAAGAGCTGATCCAACCAGTGTGACCGTGTAACACTTGACGACACTGACCGTTGCTGACCTCCCATAACCGAATGGAGGAGTCAAGACTGCCACTTGCCAAGGTGGAACCATCTGGACTAAAGCTAACTGCCGATACAGCATGGGTGTGATCTGGAAATATGCTGACGCAGTTGCCTGTGTTAACATCCCACAAGCGAATAGTTTGATCATCACTACCACTCGCTAGAATTTGACCATCAGGATGCCAAGCTATTGACCAAATCGGTGCGGTGTGGCCTTGTAACACTTTTAAGCTGTTACCTGTTTGAGCATCCCACAATTGAACAGTATGATCATCACTACTACTACTTGCCAAAATACTGCTATGAGGACTGAAAGTAACAGTAGATATAGAACTATGATGCCCTGGAAGTGTTAAAAGAAGTTGATAATCCGACCTGCGACGTAAGTAAATGTGTCCATCAATATTATCTATGGCTAATAATTTGCCATCTGGACTAAATGCTATTGACCTCACACTACTTAAATTTTCCGCAAATACAGACTGATCAAAAGCAGTATTTTGGAAATTAACTCCACCTAAATTTACACACTGTAAATCTGCTTGCCTAATGGTCAAATTTGAGAAGTCATACCCCTGTAAATTTAATTGCAAATGTACTAACAAGTTGAGAATATTGCCCGCAGCATACCCAGTTAATATTGCAGCTTGATGTCTTTGCTGCTCTAATACATCCTGCAACAAAATTACCAGCTTTTGTTGACTGCCCATCTTTAACAACAATTGCTCAAGTAAGGGTTGCACAATTAATTGTTTTTGTGTTTCTCGGATGTAGTCTTTAGCCGTTGCCTTAATCAAAGCATGGCTTTGAAACAAGCGTACAGAAACAGATTTTTCTCCTAATTCTTGACAAACTTGTTCAACCAATCGCTGTGTCGTATATTCCATCACGACTGGTTGTAGAAAGAAATACTCACCGCTTTTTTCAATTAATGAGCGTTGCAATAGAGATTTAATTGCTGAAGGTACGAGACGTTTAGAAGCAGATGTGACTAAATCAGCAGCTAACTCGGCAAGGGATACTGGCTCTCGATTAATTGCCAGCCAATACATTACTTCCGCTTCTACTGGTGACAAACGCTGGAACTGACATGACAACAAGTCGCCAATGTCCTCAAAAATTAGTATTCCTTGTTCCATATACTCTAAAACAGGAGCAATCTTACCATTGAAAAGCTCTTGGGTTCCGGCTGCTACTACCTTGAGCGCTAAGGGATTGCCACCATAATGCTCGACTAGTACTTGCCATTCTCGTTCTGTACCCGTAAATTGTCCTTTTTGCTCAAATAACTGTTGTCCCTCAATAGGGTCTAATCCCTTTAATAGCAGAGATTTTACGCCTGTTTTCTCTCCTTCTAAGGGTATGAATTCTCTGGGCTTTTCCCTAGAAGTAATCAAAACACAACTTTGATGGGGTACTTCGCCAAAATACTTGAATAATTGACCGTAACCCTCGTATCCAGGGCGACATTGACCCGTTTGACCATTACTAGTTAAAATTGTCTCAACGTTGTCCAAAATAAGTAGACAGCGATGATTTGCCAGACATTCCATCAGCTTTGATAATTTATCATCAAAACTTTCGGGGATTACCATCTCTTTTCGCAGCGCCCACAGTAAAAATTGTAGGATGTTGGTTAATTGCTCCTCTACTGGTGGTGCATTTTGCAGGCTTCTCCAAACCACTAGCTCAAATTCGCTTTGAATTTGTAGCCCCAACTTCACTGCTAAAGTGCTTTTGCCAATACCACCAATTCCCAGCAGTCCAACTAAACGACAACGTTCTTCTAACACCCATTGTCGTAGCTGCAATAATTCTTCACTGCGACCATAAAATACAGATATATCGGGTGCTTCTCCCCAGTCAAACTGCGGGTTTTCTTTTCGAGCTTCTAGTTCCTCAGTAGCAAGACTTGGCTGAGTGTAATCGCTTTTTTCTAGTTCTAACTTAAATGTAGCGAAGGTAGATTGTAACGAACTCCGATCTACTGCTTCGCATCGTCCCAAAATTTTCGAGATAGTGTGGAGAGCTAAGCAAGTGCGATCGCTGAGTTCTTCTAAGGTAAAATTATTTCCACCGTTATCATCTAACTCGGCTGTAAATTTTGCAGATTGAAGTTTATCCCAGCCTTTGAGGGTGAGGATTACACCCCGATTCCGTCTGCTTGTTTTTTTCATCAAAGTCACCGAAAACGGAGTAGATGCATTTCTAAGGAGAAAATCAGATATTTATCATTAAAAAAAATCAATGAAAATATGCAAAAATCAAGTATCTAAATTTCTGCGTTAGCTTGAAAAATTCAAATTTTAACATTTTAATTATTGTTCATCTGGTTGTTATGGAACGGCTTTTTGAATTCCTAGTAGTTGGCAGCATCCCAAATGTGTAAAAATATAATTTGTCATTGCGAGCGGAATGAAATGGAGCGAAGCAATCACAACAACTATACTTTGCGATTGCTTCATTACGCTTCGCTTCATTCGCAATAACAACTAAAATTTCGATCAATTTGCAAAATTGGGATGCTCCCCTAGTAGTTATTCAAGCAATTATTATACTTTCCATAAATCAAGAATCATAATTATTTATTTTATAAAATTGTTATTCTTTATCAAAAGATACCAAGAGAGATTCAAAAGAATAAATCTATCTTAAGGTAGATACTTTAAATAAGATTTTTTTATATTTTTCCCCTAAAATAATATGGGTGGAAGTAAAATGAACTTATGCAATTTTAAAGAATATTAGTAAGGAAACTTTACAAGAGCAAATTTCCTCAGTCACTACTCTACGAATAATTTCGGTGACATCAGCAGCCATTCTTGCATCAAGTTCAGCTTATTTACCGTTACCGGGATTTGTGACTCCTCGAATTGTCATTGCAAATGTTCTCAATTTACCCAATTGACTGCTAGATTTGAAACGCTCGTCAATAAACTGTACGAAAGCTATAAGTAGTTGTGCCTTCATTAATTAGACATTCCGAAAAACCGAAAATCTTGCGATGAACCGCACCAAAAAGATTCTCCAAGCTGCTTTTTTCTTACTTTTTCAGCAAACCCTAATTAATTTGATAAAAATCAAAACATTGATGTTGGGAAAGAGTCACATTTATTCCCTTTGTCAACCACAAATATAATTCATGTGCCTTTAATGATCTGAAATTCTGCATTGCCCATTAGAACTTATTTACCCATGTCCGGATGCCCTGCGCGATCATTTCAATAGACACAGTTCCAACAAACAATGCCATGATACGTCCGGCAATCTCGATATACCTGTCAATCAGTCGTGCTTGTCGCGGACGCACAAAATCGTGCGCCGATTTGAGAACCAGTACAACCGCAACGAAGATAACCACTGCTGTCAGCACAACGGTACAAGCGGTAAGAGCATCGTGTCTTCTGCCAATAACAATGCTGGCTCCGATCGTACCTGGTCCAATAAGAATGGGCATCGCGATCGCACCAGCGAGGTGTTCTGATTCTCCTCTAAGCATTTCAATTGCTGTCGGACCGCGAAAAACAAACTGTAATCCGATCAGCAGAAAAACAAGACCCCCGAAGATTTGAAAAGATGCAAACTCTGCTTGTACAACATAGGAGAATACGAGATCCCCAAGAATGGCAAAACAGCAGAAGACTGCACTTGCAATCATTCCAGCCCGAATTAAGACATTAGTGAACTGCCTTTTGTCCAGTTTCTCTAACACATCGACAAGGTAAATGATGACTAGGAACGGGTTAAGAAGAACGAGCAACAGCCCTATAGATTTAACAATTTCCGCCATATATTTTTACATAAAGTTATTTTGACTACAATTTAACGGTTTTATCTTAGAAATGCTAGTTATATATTTAATTCATCTGTCATCTCAGTCAATGTATAATTTTTTATGATATGGAATTATTTTTTTTGCGGGGAAAAGAAATCATAATTTTCAAATTGTTAATTGTTCCATCGCTTTTTGCAAATCCCTCGTAAAATCCCCAACCGCAATTCTGGCATTTTTCCGACTAGCTTGATAATCCTCAAATCTATCAGAAATAGACAACGGTTCTCCAATAGTAATTCTCACTTTTTGTTTACCCAACTTCGGACGTTTGAACGGATTACTACCTTTAATTCGAGCTACCATATCCCATATAAGCAAAGTCGTTTCCGCGAATCTTTCTGCTGTTGGTTTCTCCCTTACATATTTACCCGTTACAGCAACAAAATTTTCCACCAAACGCATATGCCACATTCTTAAATTCGCTTCTTCAGCAACTCTATCAGCTAATCTTTTTTCGATAATAGATAATGCTTTAACATCCTTCAACTCTTCTCGAAAAATATAATTCCAACCCGCTTGTTCTACTCTCCGACAGCGGTCGTTAAAATTACCTTTGGGCTGTAAATAAAAGTAATCTTCTGACACTTTTAAAGCACTATCTAATAATGCTTTTAACCGTAACTTGATAGCTTCATTCCCGTCGCTGGTTTCGGGTTCTAGTATATTTAATTCTGGTGAATGATGGTAAAAACGTTTGTAAAAATCTTCCATAATCGACAATAAATGTACTGCTAAACCAATCAACCTTGGATAAAGTATTTCTTGTGGTAAGGCTGCATCAAATCCATTTTGATTTACAGATAAACCACTTGCTGCTTCTAATTCGCTTAATAATTTATCTATCGACTCCCATGGCGGATTAGTATAACTATATTTAATCCCAACTGGTAAAATAAAAACCTGCTCACTGCGTCTGGCTTTGTGCAAATCTTCCGCACACCAAAAGCCTAATTGAGCGATTCCCGGCTCTAAAGGACTGATTATCTCGCTCAGTCCATTTGTAGCCCCTTCCGGAGCCGCAGCCATGGGGAAATGTCCGTTTGCAAACAAATTCCTTGCCGACTTTAATCCCGTCCAATCGGCTTTACCTCGATATATCGGTGTACCACCCATACGCGAGAAAAACCAGCCAACATAGGAACCAGCCCACAGGGGAATTCCTCGATCGTAAATAAAATGGGTGTGAACGGGATACTTGAGCGGAATTCCTTCTTGTCGCGCTATTTTCGGTACGATATGAGAAAACAAGTAAGCTAGTGCAAAAGGATCTTCTGTTTGAGGATGACGGAATGCAATTAAAAAACGAATTTTTTTCTGCTGAAATTCATTGATTAATTTTACTAAAGTTTGGACATTTTCTGCTTCAATTTGACTAATGATGGTTCGCGAATTTATCCAAGCTGGTAATAACAACTGGGTAATTCTTAAAACAGCAGGATTAAACGCTGGAGAAATAAATTCTAGAGGTGGTTGTGCTTGATTAATACTGAGGGACAAAGTAATTTTCTCCTAGTTTTATAATTTCATTTGATGAATAAAAATATTTATAATCAAATACGGTTTAATGAAATTTGCCTGTTTATTTATTTGTCAATCATAAATTCATCGTGTTGAAAAAAACCAAGACGTTGGGGGATTCTCCCCCAAACCTCCGATTGGGGGACGGCTGCGTCCCCCAAACCCCCTCCAGAAGGGTCAATATAATTACCAATTCACAATTCACAATTGGTAATTAATTTTTTGGAGATGGGTAAACCCGTCCAAATTCTATTTGGAACAGCTTAACACTTAGGTTTACAATAAAGCTCTTTCCTGAGTATATTTGCTGAGTATATCAAATACAAATGATTAAATTTATTAAATCTGTAAAGGGGAGACACAATGCGACTGTCACAAATGTTATTCGTTACACTTAGAGATGACCCAGCGGATGCTGAAATTCCCAGCCATAAGCTACTTGTCCGCGCTGGTTATATTCGTCGCATCGGTAGCGGTATATATGCTTATTTACCTTTGATGTGGCGGGTTTTGCAAAAGATTTCCCAAATTGTTCGTGAGGAAATGAATGCTACTGGTGCAATGGAATGTCTTTTGCCTCAATTACAACCTGCGGAGTTATGGAAGGAGTCGGGACGTTGGGATACTTATACTAAGGCTGAGGGTATCATGTTTTCCCTTGTTGACCGTCGCGAACAAAATTTGGCATTAGGTCCCACTCATGAGGAAGTAATCACCACAATTGCACGGGATACGATTCGCTCTTACCGTCAGTTACCAGTTCATCTCTACCAAATTCAAACTAAATTCCGCGATGAAATTCGTCCCCGTTTCGGTTTAATGCGTAGTAGAGAATTTATCATGAAGGATGGCTATTCTTTCCATACTGATGAAGAAAGCTTGAAAAAAACTTATCAGGATATGTACTCTGCCTACAGCAATATGCTGCGGCGTTGTGCTTTACAATTTCGTGCTGTGGAAGCGGATTCTGGGGCTATTGGTGGTGCTGGTTCTACGGAATTTATGGTTTTAGCTGAAGCTGGGGAAGATCAAGTCCTCTATACCGATGACGGCAACTATGCTGCTAATGTGGAAAAAGCGGTTTCTTTACCGGACGATGCCGAAACTTCTAATTTTATAACTTACGAAAAACGAGAAACTCCCAATACTGAGACTATTGAGAAGCTTTGTAAAATACTCGATTGTTCTCCTACTCAAGTTGTCAAAAATGTGCTTTATCAAGCAGTTTATGATAATGGTGCAAATGTATTGATTTTGGTAAGCATCCGAGGCGACCAAGATGTAAATGAAGTTAAGTTATATAATGAATTAACTAAACTAGCTTCAACTTACAAAGCAAATACTATTATCGCTTTAGAGGTACCCAGTCCAGAAGCTCAGGAAAAATGGACGGCGAAGGCTTTACCTTTGGGTTATATTGCACCGGATATTGGCGACGATTATATTAAACCTTCAAAACAGATTCATCCCAAGTTTCTACGTTTGGTAGATAAAACAGCTGTGGATTTAAAGAACTTTGTTACTGGTGCTAATGAATCCGGTTATCACGTACTAGGAGCTAATTGGGGGGAACATTTTAAATTACCAGAAATAGTAGTAGATATACGTACAGCAAGAATTGGCGATCGCGCTTGTCACAATCCAGAGCAAACCTTAAAATCGGCTCGTGGGATTGAAGTGGGACATATTTTTCAATTAGGTAGCAAATATTCCCAAGCCATGGGAGCGACTTATACTACCGAACAAGGTAAGGATAAACCTTTAGAAATGGGTTGTTATGGTGTGGGAGTTTCGCGAATCGCTCAAGCTGCTGTAGAGCAATCCTACGACAAAGACGGAATTATTTGGCCTGTAGCGATTGCACCTTATCATGCAATTGTGACAATTCCTAACATTAAGGATGCTCAACAAGTGGAAGTTGCCGAAAAACTTTACACAGAATTAAATCAAGCCGGAATTGAAACTGTTTTAGACGATAGAAGCGAGCGTGCGGGAGCTAAATTTAAAGATGCCGATTTGATTGGTATTCCTTATCGGATTGTCACCGGAAGGGCGATCGCCGAGGGTAAAGTTGAAGTTGTGGAGCGCAAAAGTAGCGAATCATACGAAATTGCCATCGATGAAGTTGTATCTATTTTAAAGCAGAAAATAAAAGATCAGTTATCGGTTTTGATGGAGTAGATATCTTGTTAACCGTTACTCATCGTGCCAATATTTCCGCTGCGATAAATAACATTACGTTCGGAAAATGAGTCAAAACCTTTGTTAATAAAAGTAGAGATGGAACTCAATCCGCAACAAAGTTAGACAAATTAAGTTAATTGAAATCTTAGTAACTGTAAATGAGGAACAAGTTGCATCATAATTTGTTAAAGGAATAGTAAAAAACCTTAATCAAACACTGGATTTATATCAGGAAAGAACGTGACGGACTTCTAATAAGAATTCTAAAATTACATTATCAGACCGTCCAAACCAGAACTTGCGGCTTTCGTGCAAATTAAACCGTTATATAAAGAACATTCAGTGTTGTCTACCAAGCCCCTCACACAGATACGGGTACTATCGCAGCTAATATAGAAGGTATCAGATGACAGAGCAACCAAAAAATAATCGTATTTCTTCCGGTATCGCGGCAACTATTACAACTGCGGCTGTTGCAGTTGCAGGTGTCGTGGGTTATTTTACGATCAATAATCCCAGCGACACTTCAAATCCAAATCCCCCGATTGTAACTCAGCAACCAACAAATCCAGTAGAAACTCCAAAAGCTACTAACGAAAAAACTGCTACAGTTTATTGGATTCAAGAAAGTCAAGATGGTAACAATTTTGAATTAGTACCTCAAAGCATTCAAGTCCAAGCAGATGTTAATAATCCTTCAGAGTTTTTAGAAGCATCTTTTCAACGTTTATTAGCCGGACCAACAGAAGGAAGTGGTTCTTCTACAATACCTGAAGGTACCAAACTGTTGGATATTAAAGCTCAAGGAGACGAAGTTCGAGTTAACTTGTCGTCCGATTTTCAATTTGGTGGTGGTAGCGCTTCCATGATAGGTCGTGTAGGACAAGTTGTGTATACAGCAACAGCTTTAAATCCCAACGCTAAAGTCTACCTGGAATTGGACGGTGAACAAATTGAAGTGCTTGGTGGTGAAGGCTTAGATTTGCAACAGCCACTGACTCGTGACAATTACCAGAAAAACTTTGAGCTTTAATTAAATCAGTTAACAGTTAACAGTTATCAGGGTTAACTGATAACTGATAACTGATAACTGTTGAATCATCTACCGTTTAGAATCCGAAAACTACGAGCTTGTTGTTCTAACCTGCTAGCAAGACGTTCGCAAACCTGGTTACACAACTCAAAAATCATTTGGTCTTCCACTCGGTAGTAGGCACAAGTTCCTTCACTGCGGCGGCTGAGAATTCCCGCTTGCCACATTACCTTGAGGTGTTTTGATACATTAGCCTGAGAAGTATGGGTTGCTTCTACCAATTCCTGCACGCATTTTTCTTCATATCGAAGCAGATGCAATAATCGTAGGCGCATTGGTTCGCTCAACAGACTGAAGTATTCAGCTACTTGTTGCACCACATCTGAGGGTATAGGCAACGTTTGTTTCATCAGAATTAACCCGCCGCTAAGGTGACTAACTTTTTTTACAATTACACATTCGTTATATAGATTAATACTTAATCGGGGTTAATTCGCATCAAAGCTTGACCATATTCTACAGGAGAACCATTTTCTACCAGAATTTCCATCACTTGACCCGATAAATCCGCTTCAATTTCATTCATCAATTTCATAGCTTCAATGATACATACTGTATCACCACGACGAATGCGATCGCCAACTTCTACAAATGCCGATTCTCCCGGTGCGGGAGCGCGGTAAAAGGTTCCTACCATCGGCGAATAAACTTCTACTAGTTTGGAATCTTTAGCTGTAGAGCTAGGAGGATTATGTCCTCCTCCATTGCCAGGTTTTTCTACCGTCAGCGACAAGTCAGGGGCTGGAATGTTAATTGGGACTGATGGTACTGCAACTACTTCTGATGGTATTGGATGGGGGTGAATAGCACCCCTACGTACCGTTAGTTCAAAATTTTCGCTTTTAAGATTTACTTCTGAAATATCCGTTTGGGCAATAGTCGCCAAAAGTTGACGGATTTCGTTAAAGTCTAATGACACAGCTAAAATGTCCTCATAGAATCAGTTTATAGATAATCAATGGATATATGAGATTTTTTGAAAATGGTAGGGATTGATATCCCCCCACAGTAAGATGACAACGCCGTTTTTTCCAAAAATAAATTGAAGTTGTAGTTATTCCCTACCTAAATATTTATCTTCACGGGTATCGATACGGATACGTTCTCCTTGAGAAATAAATAAAGGAACCATTATAGATGCTCCAGTTGAGAGCTTCGCTGGTTTACTGCCTCCTGTTGCGGTATCACCTTTGACACCAGGATCGGTTTCTATAACTTCCAGCACTACAGAATTGGGTAATTCGACCTCTAGTACTTGCTCATTCCAGCGAACCACATTAACTTCCATACCTTCTGACAGATATTTAACGCGATCGCCAATTTGTGCGGAAGTTAAACGGCTTTCTTCATAAGTTTCCATATCCATGAAGACGAAATCATCTCCTTCTTTATAGGTATGCTGCATAGTACTTTTTTCCAAAGTAGCTTGAGGTACCGTTTCTCCAGCGCGGAAGGTTTTTTCTACAGTATTACCAGTCGTCACACTTTTAAGTTTCGTCCGCACAAAAGCAGAACCTTTACCTGGCTTAACGTGGAGGAATTCTACCACTCGCCATACCGAACCATCTATTACAATTGAAACACCAGAGCGAAAGTCGTTACTCGAAATCATGATATTTTCATATGATGGGAAGACAATCGGCATTTATTGTACCCCCCTATCGCAAAAATAGGATAATTTGTAATTAAATATTGGGGAACAGGTCGAAGGTTAAAGATCAAAGGTCAAAGGTGTAATAACCACTCTCAACTGCCAACTGTCAACTGTCAACTCTTCTCACTCCTTCGCTGCTAAATTAATCGCTATGGGCAAAATTCGATGTTCTTGAATTTGAATTCTTTTATGAAGCGTGTCTGGGTTATCATTGGGTAGCACTGGTACGGCTGCTTGCATGATAATTTTACCGCTATCCATTTCTAAGGAGACCAGATGCACTGTACAACCAGTAATCTTAACTCCAGCTTCTATTGCTTGTTCTATTGCACCGACTCCTTTAAAGCTGGGTAGCAAGCTGGGATGAATATTAATTATTTTGTCGGGAAATGCATCAATTAATGTTTGAGTTACCAAGCGCATCCAGCCAGCCATAATCACCCATTCCACGTGATGGAAACGCAATGTTTGAACAATTTGCTGATCTAACTGTTCTCGGTGCTTGTAGTCACGATGATTGATGAGTATGGCAGGAATATCCCATTTATCTGCTCGTACTGCTACATAAGCATCGGGATTATTATAAATTAAAACTTGAATTTGAGCGTTTAATTGTCCGTTTTCAATGGCTTGAGCAATTGCTTCAAAATTACTTCCATTACCTGAAGCCATTATTCCCAATTTTAAAGGTTTTGATACCTGTGACTGTGTGGGGATATCAGGAGATACCAAACTTGGGGAGAGAGAATTCATGTTTTTGTAAAATTTTCAAAAATAAGTAATAGGTAAAATCTTAAATCTTTTCTTGCCTATTCCCTATAGCAAATTTCAGTTGAGTCCAATACACTAAAACCTCACCCCCTTCCCCTCTCCTGTCGGGAGGAGAGGGGTGCCCGGAGGACGGGGTGAGATAAAATTTGTATTCCACCCAAGCGAAAACTGCTATATTTCTCCGTTTTCTATTAATTTTGTCTAATTACTTCTAATTACTTATAACAGTTCAATGAATTCGTCAACACTCAAGTCAATTTGCCGAATAATTGCACGCAAAGTGCCTCGATCGAGTTCTTTATGATCTGGTACTGAGACTGTGGTTCTAGGTTCTTCACGTACTAAAATTATATGACTTCCGCGCTGACGGTCTACAGCAAAGCCTATCTGCTCAAGTGCTTTAACACAGTCTGCACCTGAAATAACAGGTAACTTACTCATACCAGAACGACCTCAATCGTATCATTTGGAATGGGTTCACCTCGGTCTTGCAATACTTCAATATAAAGAGCGATCGCTTCTTCAATATTGGCTAAAGCTTCTTCACGAGTTTTTCCCTGACTAATGCATCCTGACAAGCTGGGTACTTCCACGATAAAGTATCCATCCTCACCAGGATATAGAAGTACTTTGCGTTTGGATTCAGTTTGCGGGTTAGCCATAGTAATAGTAATTGATCAATACTGTTCGGTCATTTAATTCAAATACTAACATTCTCGCAGGGGAGAAAAGCTACATTGCTTGAAGCTTTGTTGTGGAGACGTTTCGGGATGCACATTATTACTACTAATGCACCAACGCAACTGCAATTTCGGCTGGAAACTTTGCTACCGTAAATACAAAATCGACTAGCGACACCTACTTAGGTAAAATACCTTTACCGGCTTCTATCATCGCATTCTATGCAGAAAAATACTAAAACTTCCCAAACTTCTTTCAAAAATCTACTAGACAACGAAACCTTTGCAGCTTGGTTTTTTCTCGCTCCCGCACTTGCACTACTGTTTGTTTTTGTCATTGGACCAATTGGCTATTTATTTTACCTCAGCTTTACCAATGGCAGTTTTACTAAAGAAGGTATGACTTGGGTTGGGTTAAAAAATTATCTACGTTTAATACTTAATCCTGATTTTTATCAAGTAATGTGGAATACTTTGTATTTCACAGTCGCTACGGTGATACCTAGTATTGTTATCCCTTTAGGATTAGCTGTGCTATTAAACCGAAATATCATTTTGCGGGGATTTTTACGAACTGCTTATTTTTTACCTTCAATTGTTTCTTTAGTCGCTGCTGGTTTGGGATTTCGCTGGCTATTTCAAAATGAAGGTCCTGTGAATGCCTTGCTTTCGGGTATTGGTATTCAACCTATTCCTTGGTTGAGCAGTACTGTATGGGCAATGCCTGTAATAATTTTATTAAGTATTTGGAAGCAGCTTGGTTTCAATATGGTGGTTTTTCTAGCTGGTTTGCAAGCTATTCCAGTTAGTCGTTATGAAGCCGCAGAACTTGATGGTGCTAGCGGTTGGGAACAATTTTGGTACGTTACTTTACCGGGATTGCGGCCGACTTTGATATTTACAACGATAACCACTGTTATTTTCACTTTACGCAGTTTTGAGCAGGTTTATGTCATTACTGGTGGTGGTCCTCTCAATTCTACAAATTTACTGGTTTATTATATTTATCAAGAAGCTTTCGGTCAGTTTGATTTCGGTTATGCAGCAGCAGCAGCAACTGTACTACTTGCGATCGCAATGGTGTTGGTTTATTTTCAGTTAAGGACTTGGGGTGAAGATAGTTAATTTGTGATTTTTTTGTGGGGCTTTAGCCCTGTTGAATTAAAAGATTTAAATAAATTATCATACAAGTTATTTTTTGCATTTTGGTTAATAAAATATTAAGTTTAAATTATATTTTGAATTTGAAGTTTTTGTTTTTTTTTACGCAGAGTCACACTGAGGTTTACGCGGAGGTACGCAGAGTTTTTAATGTAAACGGTAAAGAGATACAGCGCGATATTCAGAAGGAATTGCATCGCGAACGTAAATGAAAATCAGCAGTCATAATATGGTGACTTTTTATATTTATATATATGAAAGCTATCAGGTTTTGGTGATTTTATCAGGATGCTTTGACAAATGATTTGACTATAAAACAGCTATTTTCAATTGTTTGCGGATTCTTTGATCATTTTTTTGCAAAAAATTTAAAATTGATTATTCTAATCTTTTCGTTTTAGGGTGTAACCTCGAAATACAGTAATTGTCAGGATGGCGATTTAACAAATTTTACACTCAAAGGAAAATATTATGGATAATCGTGCTGACAAACAGGAATTCGTATTAAGTCAAATTACCGATAGTTTTGGACAAAGAGACTTTAGCGGATACGATTTAAGTGGAATCGATTTAAGAGAAGTTGATTTAACCGGAGTCAATTTGACAGGAGCAGATTTACGTAATGCTAATTTCAGCGGAGCAATTCTCAAGAAAGCTAAATTAGATAATGCAAATTTAACTCAAGCTTGTTTGCGAGAAACTTATATGCATGAAGCATCTTTTCGTGAAGCTAATTTAACTAATGTAGATTTCAGGCAAGCTTCTTTATGTGGTGCAATATTTTCAGGTGCAAATTTATATGGTAGCAATTTACGAGAAGCTTCTTTGTGCGATACAGATTTACAAAAAGCTAACTTAAGTCAAGTTCAACTAATTGAAGCATCTTTGATTGAAGCGAATTTGTTCAAAGCTAATCTTCAACAAGCCAGATTATGTGGTGCCAATTTATTAGAAGCGAATTTGAATCAAGCTGACCTAACTAATGCTGACCTCGCTTGGGCTAATTTAACTCAAGCTAACTTAAGAGAAGCAAATTTGCAACGCACAAACTTAAGAAACGCTAACTTAGACCAAGCAATTATGCCTGATGGTAGAATCAAAGAAATTCAAATTTTTTGTTTTAGTTGATCAACAAATCAGTTAACAGTTATCAGTTATCAATTAACTGATAACTGAAGAACCGGCTTTTTCAAAAAATCGGCTTGATCAATATCTCAAATAATTGCTCTACTTGACATTTTTGAGGAAATAGAAAAATTTTATTTTTTCGCGTAACTCCTAACTCCGGTGGTACTAACTCCGATAGTTCTTCTAAAATTCCTTTTGCGAAAAAATCACAGAAGCTAAAGCTAGAATCATTGCGGTATAAATCAAACCGTATCCAGCATTTATAAATAGCGTTGTGGAATCGGGTAATGCTGATAAACCATAAACAGCTTCATTTTTTAAATCTAAACGGGATAAATCGGGTAAAAGTAAATATAAACCTTGAGTTATTTTCTCTAAACCGGGATTTTCACTGATTCGAGCTAGATTAAGTAAATCTTGGGTGATATTTCCCATTAAATAAACTGCAAACGTTAAAGCTGTTGCTAATATTGAAGCTGTAAATACACCAAAAGTAATTGCGATCGCCCCGATTAAAGATAATTGTAATATCAGGAAAATAGCATTAACTATAATACTTGTGGCAGAATAACTGATATTATTTACTTGTAGAAATATTAAATAAATAGCACTCATTGCGGCGACAATTAATCCTAAAACAGCCGATAAGCCGAAATATTTCCCCATAATAAATTCATTTCCACTGACGGGTTTAGCAATTAACATTAAAATCGTGCGTTTTTCGATTTCTTTGTTAATTAATCCTGTACCTACAAATACCGCAATAATTAGACTCAGGACGTTCATTACTGCTAAACCCAAGTCTAAAAACATTTTATCTTCAGTAGCTGCTGCTATTTGCGGTAGAAAAAAAACTGCAATTGTCAAAATAATTGCGTAAAAACCGATGATATACAAAATACGATCGCGCACCACTTCCAAGAAAGCATTATTCGCGATCGCAAATATTCGATTCACATTCATAGTAATTCAAGAATTAGTCATTTTCACATATCAGTTATCAGTTATCAATTGCTAATTGTCAATTTATCGCTGTTGTTGGGGAGGATTTCCGAAACCAGAGCGAATTTGCGGTAAACACTCGATTTCTGCAACAGTGATTTTCTCATTTTGAGGACTGAGGGTGTCAACAGGTTCTGTAATGGGTTCAATTTGACATGACTTCTGGAGATAATATCCATCGGGTACAGCACTCGGACCATCCCATACACTAAATAAATTTAAGATGTAAGAACTGGGATTTTTTGGATCAAGATTGTCTACAGTTGCTTGAGTACTCCATAAATCTTTTTCTTCAAATTCAGCTAAATGAATTGCAATTACTGCTTCTCCGAGCTTGTTAACCTCTTGATTTGCATTCTTTAACCATAGTTCGACGTTAGACCAAGATTTTCCTCTTAATGCTGTTTCTACCGCTTGCTGAAGTTTGTCTAAAATTAAAACCCCGTTTTTGGGAGTTTTATCTCCAGGTTCCAAAAACGTCAATAAATCACTGCGTTGAGTAATTTCCTTGTCATCAACCTTCTCAGAAACTGGATATTTAGCGCTGGGATATTCGCTGATCCATCTATCTGTAACTACATAAACATTTAACCAGCAACTTAATAAAATAGAGCAACCAATTAAAACTATCAAACTTTCACGGTCTTCTAATTTTGGTAGCTGAGTTTTAACATCGGTACCGCTTCCTTCAAAAAACTCCGGAATAGCAGTAATTAATGCGGATATTGTCGGCCAAAAAATAATTGTTCGAGCTACAACTGCATCGTCTTGCCGAAAAGCGAAAATACTGACTATACCTCCTGTGATTACTGCTCCCACAGGCATAATAGTACCGGGTATATACAAAGGTTTATCCGTGGTATACCAAGAAGTACCAGCAATTAGAAATACCCAACCAAAAAATGCGATAATATCTTGAATCGGACTATCAGCTAAAGATGACATCAACCAAGAAAATACACTCAAATAAATTAATGTCTGCCAAGAAAAAGCTCTTGGTGGTATAAAGAAATTTTTAATCCGGTTAAAAATATCCTTAAAAAAATCAAGTATAGCCGCTAATCCAATCAACTCTAGGGTATCATCTACTAAACCCATTTTTTTCTCCTATTTATTCCCAAACATCAATAATATTTAGCCTAATTATCAGTGATTACGATAAATTTGTACGAGCGAAGATCCGAAATAATATAACTAAGGTAATCGCACTATAGCTGAGTGAATTAGCTATTAATGTAGTAGTCAACAAACTTGTACTTTGAAGTGCTTTTCTGCCCCGGCGCGTTTTTCGCCATAAAAGAATCGAGTCTTCTGGCTCTGGTTCTGCCTTTTTGTCATCAGGTTCGCTTAATGCGATAATCAACAATCTTAACAATCCGAACTTGACCATCAAAGTCCCAAAAAAAGTGATAAAAGCAGCAAGAATTATATTGCCATAAATATTATCTTCTAGGCGATTGTAAAGTAAAAAATTTAGTAACCCTAATTTATAATTACGGAAAAAAGTACTTGGCTCTATCAAAAAGAAAACTATCCAACCAATCGCATTGGAAAACACATTTATGGAGATTGCGTAAAAAGCACTGGTTCTTTTATCGAACTTTAATCTCTTATTCAAAATATATGCTTCTATCGGAATCGCTACCAATAAAAATAAAAAGTCAAATATGATTAGCCCAAAAGGAAAGGCTCGGAAATAGTCAGAAAAGTCAAAGTTTGGCATATGCTTGTTACCAAATCCTGTGTAATATGATGTACTACAATTGTAATTTAATGGCTGTATCAAAAAATAATATTAAACGGAATTTACGTGTTTTACCATTTTTTACAGCAGAACTAGCATAAAGATAAATAATTGTTTAATGCAAGGCAGGTTTGAGTGAGAATCTTCTATTTTAATTTTTATTGAATTTTATAAGTTTTTATGAGTTTTTATCTCTTCCTGATGGTACATGAAGTTCGGTAAGATAAAAGACTGCCACATTAGAGCTAGTAGGGTTGAGATGACAAGGAACGGCATCGGTATTCGCACAGCACAACTACGTCCCACAAGGCTTAAAGGTCAAATTCACGTTTACGATGGGGCGGGTAAAGGTAAATCTCAAGCTGCTTTAGGAGTAGTTTTACGTTCAATTGGTTTAGGTATCAATAACTCAAATAACTACAATCGGGTGTTGTTGCTGCGGTTTCTCAAAGGTCCGGAAAGGGATTACGATGAAGATGGGGCAATTGCAGCTTTGCAACGCGGTTTTCCCCATCTAATTGACCAAGTACGCACTGGTAGGGCAGAATTTTTTGATAAAAATGAAATTATCCCCTTCGATAAACAAGAAGCAATCAGAGGTTGGGATGTTGCCAAAGGTGCTATTGCCGGAGGGTTGTATTCGGTTGTTGTATTAGATGAAATCAACCCTGTATTAGATTTGGGTTTACTAGAAGTCGATGAAGTCGTAAAAACCTTACAATCCAAACCTCAAGAATTGGAAATCATTGCTACCGGGAGAGGTGCGCCCCAACAACTCTTAGATATTGCCGATTTACATTCAGAAATGAAGCCCCACTCCACAGCAAAACTATATGGATTGGAAGGCATCGAAATTTATACGGGTTCTGGTAAAGGCAAATCCACCAGCGCTTTAGGTAAAGCTTTAAAAGCCATAGGTAGAGGAATAAATCATCCCGGTTCGACTCGTGTATTAATTATGCAGTGGCTCAAAGGCGGCAGTGGATACACTGAAGATGAAGCCATTTCCGCACTACAACAATCTTATCCCGAAGTCGTAGACCATCAACGCTGCGGTAGGGATGCTATAGTATGGCGCAATTCTCGGCAAGAATTGGACTATGTAGAAGCCGAAAGAGGTTGGGAAATCGCCAAAACAGCTATTGCTTCCGGATTATATAAAACCATCATTCTTGACGAACTCAATCCCACTGTAGATTTAGAATTACTACCAGTGGAGCCGATTATGGAAATATTACTTCGCAAACCCCGTCATACAGAAGTCATTATCACAGGACGTTGCCAAAATCAACCAGAATACTTTGAATTAGCCAGCGTTCATTCTGAAGTTTACTGTCACAAACATTATGCTAATCATGGAGTAGAACCCAAACGTGGAGTTGATTTTTAACAGTTATCAGTTATCAGTTAACAGTTAAATTCCTGAATTTAAGTCCCCCTTCATCAACTTGTAAGTACTGATAACTGCTACAGAAGTCGGGTTGTTATGAGAATTCTAAGCGTGTTATGGATATTTATAGTAAAAACCCGACTTCTTACCCCACGTATTATCAACAACCATCAACCAACTACTAACAACCAACTACTAACAACTAAAAAGATGGAAAATACCAACATACTCGATTTAGTTACAGCAGGACTTGCATTATCAATTCTCATCGGAGGTTTTTTAATGATGTTCACTAACGTTTTTACTACCAAACGTTAATCTTGTTTTTTCTACCCATCCCTTGCAAATTACCGTTCAACAATGCCTACAAACCTGTATAATATCGTTTATTTAACCGTAATTATACAGTTGGCAAGTTGATGGATAAATTAAATGAATTATCTTAAAAAAGATGGGTTTGGAGCAGTATTTAAGAATATTGGAATATTATTTCTAGTATTAATTATAACTTTAGTAGGATTAACTACTTACACATTTAGAAAATCTTTTCCTCAAGAAAACGGCACAATTGCGATTCGGGGACTTGAAAATCAAGTCAAAGTCCTACGAGATGAATGGGGAATCCCGCAAATTTATGCTACATCTTCTCATGATTTATTCTTAGCACAAGGTTACGTCCACGCTCAAGACCGCTTTTGGCAAATGGATTTTTGGCGACATATTGGTGCTGGAAGACTTTCAGAAATGTTTGGGGAGTCGCAGTTAGACAAGGATAAATTTTTAAGGACGATGGGATGGAAGCACATAGCACAGCAGGAATTTGCTACATTAAATGCCGAGACAAAGGCAAATTTACAAGCTTATGCAGAAGGTGTAAATATTTATTTGGCAAGTCATCAAGGTAGCGCTTTAAGCTTAGAATATGCCGTATTAAAACTGATACATCGCCAATATCGTCCGGAACCTTGGCAGCCAATAGATTCTATCCTTTGGGGTAAAGTTATGGCTTATGACCTGAGTACAAATTTGGGTGATGAGATTGAACGTAGTATTCTGTTAAAAGATTTTTCTCAACAACGGGTAGAGGAACTTTTTCCGGTTTATCCTGATGATTTTCCCGTAATTGTACCTGAATTCAAAGTAGCTAAAAAAGCAGAAGAAACAAAAACAAAACAAAATATAAATTTACTCGCTCTCCCAGATATTACCCCTGATTTGAAATCGATTGCTAGTAATGTAGCTGCAATGGAAGAAATTCTCGGTGGCACCCGAATAGGTGTAGGTTCCAACAGTTGGACTATTTCCGGGAAACGCACGGTAACGGGTAAACCGATTTTAGCCGATGACCCCCATTTAGCGGTGCAAATGCCTTCAATTTGGTATGAAGTCGGTTTACACTGTATTTCCACAAGTAATTCAATAAGCAACAATTGTCCTTATAATGTTACGGGTTTTTCCTTTGCGGGAGTACCGGGGGTAATTGTCGGTCATAATCACCGCATCGCTTGGGGTGTAACTAATGTGATGTCCGATACCATGGATTTGTATGTAGAAAAAATCAATCCCGAAAACCCCAATCAATATGAAATCAATGGTAAGTGGGTGGATATGCAACTTGTCAACGAAGAAATTCAAGTTGCGGACTCCGAACCAGTAAATCAAATTGTCCGCTACACTCAACACGGTGCGATTCTTTCCGATGTTCTACCTTCGTTACAAAAATTTCCTAAATCATCAGTAAAAGTCCCGACAAATTACGCTGTTTCGCTACGCTGGACTGTTTTAGAACCTTCCCAGCTAATTACTGCTATCCAAGAAATAAATCGCGCTGAAAATTGGTCGCAATTTCGTAGAGCTGCCAGTAAATTTGATATTGCGGCTCAGAATTTAGTATACGCAGATGTTGATGGAAATATTGGCTACCAAATGACTGGTAAAACTCCTATACGCAAAAAAGGAGATGGACGCTATCCGGTAGCTGGTTGGAATGATGAATACGAATGGATTGGTTATATTGATTTTGAAGAATCACCTCATAGTTTTAATCCATCGCGAGGATATATTGTTACCGCGAATAATGCCATAGTTGATCAAAGTTACCCCTATGTGATTACTAAAGATTGGGTTCACGGGTATCGTGCAAAACGTATTGAAGAAATGATTTCTGATACCAATAAACTATTAACTTTGGCTGATATTGAGTCTATCCAAGGTGATACCCTTGATATTAATGCACGGGATTTGATCCCAATATTTAAGTCGATTGATTTTGATGATTCCCAAACCGAAAATGCGCGTCAATTGTTACTCAACTGGGATTTTCAACTGAAGATAGAATCACCAGCATCCGCAATTTTCGAGACATTCTGGAAAAAATTATTAGCGTTGACATTCCACGATGAATTACCCCTAGATTATCATCCCGATGGTGGCGATCGCTGGTATGCAGTTGTGAAAAATTTAATGGAACAACCAGATAATTTATGGTGGGATAATCGCAACACACCACAAGTGGAAAACCGGGATGAGATATTTAAACAAGCATTAGTAGAAGCAGTAGCAGAATTAGAAAATAGTTTAGGTCACAATCCCGAAAAATGGACTTGGGGAAAGCTCCATCAAATCAACTTTCGCAATGTTACTTTAGGTAAATCGGGAGTTGCTTTGATTGAAAGACTATTTAATCGGGGAACATTTGCAACAGCCGGAGATGGAGAAACTGTCAATGCTAACCGTTGGAAAGCTAATCAATCATCTTTTGAAGTTACCCATATTCCTTCATTACGGATGATTGTAGATTTAGCCTCATTCGACAACTCCCAAGCAATTCACAGTACCGGACAATCGGGACACGCATTTAATCCTCACTATACTGATATGATTGAACCGTGGCGCGATATTAAATATCATTCCATGCTTTGGGAAGATGACAAAATTGATCGAAATACAAAATCAGCTCTTTTATTAGTACCTGGGGAATAAAGTGTGTCGGTAAGAAGTCGGGTTTTGATCACAGTTATCTTCTGTTAGAGATATTTCAGGAGAAAAACCCGACTTCTTCATAGTTGGAACTCACGTTAAGTAAATTTAAATTTTGTTACATATATTATACAAAACAGCTAAAATTTACACTTTTACCTCAGTACAAAATTTCAAATAAACACTCAACTTAACTTATTCCCAATTACCAATTACCAATTCCCCATTTATTGTTATCCTTGATTAATTCCAATATGCCCCGGTTGCATTTTGACTCTTTCTATCCAAGCTTGAATCGCTTTGAATCTACTTAAATCAAATCCTCCTTCATCTGCAACATGGGTATAAGCAAATAAAGCAATATCGGCAATTGTATAACGTTCTCCAACAAAGAAACTTTTCCCAGTTAAATGATTGGACATTACTTCAAGGGCTCGATAACCACCCTCATGCTTTTCTTTTAATGCTTCTTGATATTCCTCTGCTTTACCTAAAATAGAAATCCAATATCTAGATGTAGCGATAAATGGTTCGTGACTGTACTGTTCAAAGAATAGCCATTGTAATACCTGTGCTTTTAAAAAACGGTCATAAGGTAAAAATTCCGTTCCTTCACTTAGATACATTAATATTGCATTTGACTCTGCTAAGTATTTACCCTCACCAATTTCTAGAACTGGTATTTTACCGTTCGGATTTCTGCTTAAAAATTCTGGACTTCTAGTTTCTCCTTCTAATATATTTATCTCTATTCTGTCAAATGGCATACCAATTTGTGTTAATAACAAACGTATCTTATAGCCATTACCTGATGGTAAGAAATCATACAAACGCAGGGTTTCCATGCTGAAAAGTATCAAAATGAAATAATTATTCAATGTAAGATTAAAGTTACAATATATTGTCCAAAAAACAGAATATAAATTATATTTATTTTATAATATAAACAATTATATCAATATTTTGTTAAAAAATAAAAAAGACACATCCCCTGTTTCTTTACCTATCTAGCAATGTGAGTGTTAGATAAAATACGATGTCTATGAAATATTTTTAACTTGAAATTTTGAAATATACCGATATTTTTTTGACTATATATAGAAATCCAGTTTGATGTTTGAATAAGATTAGGTATTTGTAGTAGTCCGAAACCCTGAAAATGGTAGGATAAATTGTATTTTAGTAAAGACTTGCATTTCCTGATCAGCAAAGAGTCAAGAAACTGATTTTCCCAGAATTTTAATGCAGCAAATTTAACAATTGAGTTGATATTCTCCAACAATATGTTATTAATTAAACACACTGCGATATCAAGCCAAGTTTAACGCGAAAATTCAAGTCGTATTTTGCCTTTTAGTTTTGTAGAGTAATTAACTGTATATATAATTGCGATAGGTTCCGCCGATACCTTCATACATATAGCGCTAACGTGATAATAAGAATAGCGTACCAAAAAAGGAAAAACATGGCAGCATCAGGGCATAGTTTAATTGTGGATTTTACCACAGTTTTGGGAGCATCGGCGCTGGGTGGATATATCGCTAACAAGCTGCGTCAACCTGTTTTATTAGGATATCTTGCTAGTGGATTGATTGTCGGTCCTTTTGGCTTTAAATTATTAAACGATGTCAATTTAATCAAATCGTTAGCGGAATTTGGCGTTGCTTTTCTCCTGTTCGCTTTGGGTGTAGAGTTTTCTTTTGCCGAGGTTAAACGAGTTAAGGATATTGCTATTAGTGGTAGTTTATTACAAATCGCATTAACCACTATCTTTGTAACTCTAATTACTGTTGCTTTTGGTTGGGCTTCGGGATTGCCACAAGGAATATTTTTAGGTGTGGTGTTTTCCCTTTCTTCTACAGCGGTAGTATTGAAAACACTTACCGAAAAAGGAGAAACTTATACAGTCCACGGTCAAATTATGTTGGCGATTTTAATCGTTCAAGATTTGGCTTTGGGTATCATGTTAGCGATTTTGCCAGCATTGAAACAACCGGAAAATATTGCTCCGGCTTTGTTTTTAGCTGTAGTTAAAGTTATTGCATTTGGGGCGATCGCATTTATTTTAAGTCGTTGGGTTGTACCGGGTTTAATTCGTAATATTGCAGCAACTGAAAGTGACGAATTATTCTTAATAACTATCATAGCTTTATGTTTAGGAGTGGCTTTAATTACAGCGGCTCTCGGTCTTTCTATTGAAATGGGTGCTTTTGTCGCGGGTTTAATGATATCAGAAATAGACTATGCAGACCATGCTTTAGCCAAAGTTTTACCGTTACGTGACACTTTTGCTAGCCTTTTTTTCGCTTCAATTGGAATGCTGATTGACCCAACTATTTTGATTAATAATTTCTGGTTAATTTTAGGGTTAGTAACATTAATAATGGTAGGTAAAGCCGCAATTGTATTTCCCATTGTCCTCAAATTTGGTTATTCTGTGAGAACAGCAGTAATTACTGCTCTTGGTATTAATCAAATAGGTGAATTTTCCTTCGTATTAGAATTAACTGGTTTAGAATTAAAACTGATTTCTGAAGAAGTTTATCTTTTACTTTTAGGTACTACGGCAATTACTTTAGTTGTGACTCCTATTTTATTAGAAAGAGCGCCCAAATTAGCAGATAAACTCACACAAATACCATTTATCTTCAAATATCTGCGGCGTTTTGAAGCACCTAAAAGCTTCTCTATTCCAGATACCATAAACTCTCATGTAGTTGTCGCAGGTTATGGTAGAGTTGGACAAGTTGTAGTCAAAATATTACAAAATCAAGGTTATCCACTCATTGTGATTGATAATTGCGAACCCGCAATTCAAAGACTTAGAAGCAAAAAAATTCCTTACTTATTTGGTGATGCTGATTCTGAATTAGTTTTAGAAAAAGCTCATTTAGAAAAAGCAAAAGCCTTAGTAATTGCCTTACCCGACGCTGCCAGCACTAGAATACTATTAGAACACGCTTTGTCAATAGCTCCTGGGTTAGATATTATTGCGCGATCGCACTCTGATAAAGAAATAGATATTCTGACTCAAATGGGTGCAAAAGAAGTAGTACAACCAGAATTTGAAGCAGCATTAGAATTAGGAACTCATTTACTCAAAACCTTGGGTGCAAAAGAATATCAAATTTACGATATCATCAATAAAATTCGTATCGATAAGTATTTGAGTATTAGACCGGATAGGTAAGTTAATTATCAATGCCCGTTAACCTAAATAGTGATAAAATAAGATTAAGTCTTTGTGGGCGGTATTTATGGCAACCCAAATCAGTAAATCCAAGTGTTCAACTGAACTGGTGGTATCCTGGGAAGCTTTACCCGAAGATTTTCAACTTGAAGATGAACCAGTGGAAAATACTGGGCAGCCACTTTTAGCAGGTGCATTGCGGGAAAGTTTAGAAATATCCGGGTTTATTCAACCCCAAATGTTAATTGCATCCAATTTTGGACTTTGTGCAACAATTAACGGGCAATTTGTTGCCAAAGCACCAGACTGGGTTTATATTCCATCAGTAAAATCGATTTTACCAGACCGTAAAAGTTATACACCATTGTTAGAAGGTGATATTCCTGCGGTGGTAATGGAATTCTTATCAGAAACCCAAGGTGAAGAATATTCTGTTAAACGAACCTATCCACCAGGAAAATGGTTTTTCTACGAACAAATTTTAAAAGTACCTGTTTATATTATTTTTGATTCAAATGGGGGTTTATTAGAATTTTATCAGCTACAAAACGGACGATATGAATTACAATTGCCCAACCCCGATGGTCGTCATTTTATCACTTCGATGAACTTATTTTTAGGAACTTGGCAAGGTACAAAAGAAGCTCGAACTGGATATTGGTTGCGCTGGTGGGATGAAGCTGATAAACTGTTGCCTTGGGCAGTAGAATTAATTGAACAAGAACGTCAACAAAAAGAAAAGTTAATCGCTTACTTGTTATCTCAAGGTATTGACCCAAATAATTTACCTGATTGAGTCAAATATATTTTTATGGGACGAATTATGGGACTAAAAAATTATAGTCCATTGAGAAACTTAATCTAAAGTATAGACAACACCATTGGATAGAACACCCGGTAACAAAAAGTGCTTTCCTTGGAATTAAACGAAGAGAATTAATATCCATGGGAGCTAGTAATATGATGACAAGCAGTAAACTCAAACTAACTTGCTACTTTGACCAACTCTCTAGAAGCTAACCACATATTCGCAACAGCATATCTAACTAATACAGTTTCGTGCTTGGCATTGCAAGAAGTTTTGAGTGTTTGTGTCTTGCTATTATCTTTAACAAGTTTAGCCTGATAGATATAAACCGAACCGTCGGGTTTTTCAAAAGTTAACTCTGCGAGTACACTACTCTTATCCAAACTTTGTTCGATAATTCTACCTGCTGCTTTGTAATTAAACCAATCCCATCCGTAACGCAGAATTAACTCTCTTTCGACAATTTGAATCGACTTTGGTAGAATTCCCCAACCTCGATAAATATCCTTAAAGCACTTAATATCACCAGTATGAGTCAATATTGACTTAAATGACTCTTGGTCAAGATTGCCATAATACCTTCCTTGTGGCAAGTCTATCATTGTCGGTGCAAATCGATGTCCCCCGAAATGGCTGGATTTCCAAATCCGCACATTATCCAAGCCTAAACTCGAAATAATATTATTAGCGTGGAAATAAAACGGATTTCCGTATCTTGCACAACATTTATCGTGACTACCATGAGTACAAACTAATATATCTCTTGTGGTAGTTGCATCTATTTCATATTTGAGATTTTTTCTCCATAACCATTTTTTGATAGTTGCTGCTGCTTGTTCGATATTTTCCAGCTTAAATTCTCGCTTCGAGTAACCTTTACCTTCTCCTTTTTCTTGGTGATAAATCAGAAGCGTTGTAGAGTTTACTTTATGCGATAAATCATTAGCAATTAACTGAAATTTAATCGGTAGTTTAGCTGAAGCAGCCTCTTCCATCAATAACCGCAAATTATCCGGAACCCATTTAGAACTAAAAGCATCCGAATTCCACGGAGGTGGACATTCTATCAATACATAAGTCTGATTATTGGTTGCAGTACCAATAATATCTTCCCCTACTTCTCGTGAATTATCAGAACAAAAATTTGTACTCATTTATTTTATATGGGTCGTGTATTTTTACAAACAGGATATTACACATAGATAGTTTGACTATCCACTCCCTGAAGAATCATCCTTACAAAATCAGATTTCTCAATAATAATTCTGCTGCAATACTTTAAACTGCAAACAGAAATACTTATGTAGTAATCAAATTGATTAATTAACCGTTTTCCTAATAGGACTTTTATAACACTTTCTTGATGAAAATTCTCTTGTCCTAAAAAAAATGCTACCAACAGCTGAATAAATTTTGCAAAAGATAAAATTTTACCTCTATAGATAGTTATAAATTCATGAGTTTTATGTATTCTTTCTACGTTCTTCATTTGAGCCTTGGGGTTTTCACTGATTATTTGCCTTGCTTCTTGCCAGTTATACATATTTTTTCTGTTGCCTTTATACAGGTTGATTTTTTGCAAAAAACTTATCTATACCTTTAATACTTCAGCTTACAAGTGAATACCGGGAAACATCATCATAGAAATCAAAAGTATATGTAAATTCTTGATTAAAACCATTGTCAAAAAAGCTACTTTAACCGTAAATCAACCTCCACGTTTTCATCATCCAAGAATTTTCAAAGCTTTTTGTTTATATGTTTTTACTATATCTAACTTTACCAAGATATTGCAAAATATTCTCAATAATTTTAGAAAAAAATAGATTGTATGAAAAGCATCACCAAAAAGCAGGATTTCTACTCAGAGTGGGAAGCTTTGAGATTTTTGGCAATAGTCTAAAAGTAGTAGTTTTACACCAAGCATTTATTGTCAGAATGAGAAAAGTTTTACAGGTCTACTTAACTCATGCTTGCTTAAACTGATGTAATCCCAAATTTTCTCCCGAATTGGGAGTTAAACTTTATATCCGAATGTAACCGATGCCTGTATAAAATGCAAGTACTTGATAATAATTACAGACTTTGTTTGCATATGTTCTAGATTATATTTAAGATAAATCTAAGTAAGCTTCCGGGAATCCACTGAAGCTTAATTAGGGTGCTACTCAATGATTAATAGTCTGAAACCGTTGAAATACAACAATTTGAGGATTTAATTAACTATTTCTGAATATAAATTTAAACTCAATTTAACTTCATAATGGTGACTATAAATCTTTGTTTTTTATCCATAGGAATTTTTAATTTTATAGATAATAATTCTCATATGGATTCTGAGTGCAAATCTCTAAAATCATCTCAATCAAATAAAATTGCTCATAACATAATTTATTCTAATGAACTGTAAATAAATATAAACATTTATCAAATAGGTTAGATTATTTTGTGGTTTCCCGCAATAATTGCTGCATTCGAGCCGACAAAAAACTATGATGAATTCTTATAAAATCTGACAACCTATGGTAACTAGCGCGTGTATGGGTAGACTTGAAAAATCTACCTTTACTCGTTTACTTAATTCAACAAAATTCTTTGTTATCAAATGTCAAACGCTACAAAAGATTTTCGCGTTGATAGCCTAGGAGTTCAGATTTACGATTCGGAAACTGAACTCGCTTTATCCGTCTCTTCCATCGTTCAACAAGATTTACAGCAAATTATTAATCACAAGCAAACTGCGACAATATTGTTTGCAACAGGTAATTCTCAACTTAAATTTTTGGATGCTTTAACTAATTTAAGTGATATTGATTGGTCGCGAATTATATGTTTTCATTTAGATGAATATTTAGGTATATCAGCCGAGCATTCTTCCAGTTTCCGATATTATCTCCGAGAACGTGTCGAAAAGCGTGTTTCACCACAAAAATTTCACTACATAGAAGGTGATACTTTGCAGCCTTTACAAGAGTGCGATCGCTATTCTAAATTACTCACAGCACAACCGATTGACCTGTGTTTTTTGGGGATAGGGGAAAACGGACATTTAGCTTTTAATGAACCATCTGTGGCAGATTTTAATGACCGCTATATGGTAAAACTAGTTAAGTTAGATGCAGTCAACCATCAGCAACAGGTAGATAGTGGTTATTTTCCTAATTTAGAAAGTGTACCTAAATATGCTTTTACCCTTACTATACCGATAATTTGTGCGGCGAAAAAAATTATCTGTCTTGCACCAGGAAAACGTAAAGCTAAATTAATTAAACAATTATTAGAAGGAAATATTACTAGAGAATTTCCAGCTTCTATTCTCCGCAATCAACCCCAAGCTAATTTGTTCTTAGATACAGATGCTGCAAGTTTAATTAACAGTTAAGACACTCAAAGACAGGAGTGAGGAGTGAGTAATTATTGATAACTATTCCCCTCATTCCCTATTAGACATCTGGTGGAAATTAATTATGCGTCATCCAGAAACCTTGTAGAGACGCGAAATTTCGCGTCTCTACATTCTTTTTCGGAGATGTCTATTATATAGCATTATATTATAAAGCAATGCGTGGGATGGGCATCCCTGCCCGTCCGAATCTCCCTCATAAACATAAAAAAAGATTATTTTTTCTGTGCTATTTAAATATTCATATTAGTTTAATTATTTTAACGGAATTCCTATTTGTAATATTGCTGGGGAAAAGGTTCCCCCAAAAAAAAAACTGATGTCCTACAATAGCTCCGCACTCTTCAATACGCATCTTCAACTTCCAATTGAGCAACAGTCACAGCATTAAATGCAAAGGCTGCAACCATTGGTATCGGACATCTCAACCAATAAGTAACACCTGCCGCGATCATTGTGGCAATTACTGCTGCAATCGACCAAATACGCTCTTCACAAGTTAATCCGTTCTCTGCTTTAATTGTTCTCAAAACTTTTGTGGGAATTGGTTCTGGCATTACTGCACCTGGAGGAAAAGCCCAGAAGTTATTACAGCGTTCGATATACAAATCAGTCCAGCCATTATCTTGACACCATTGGACAATCCATTCATCTTTGTAATGTTTCATCGGATTGTTAGCAATTCGATTTAAATTTTTCAGCATAACTTGCCAATAATAATAAATAAAAACTTCTCGATTATTACTTATAGTTCACAATTCTGTAGGACAAGATTTGTAACTATCAAATGTAACGCTTTGTTAAGACAATATTTTATCGACTCATGTCTATGAAAATATCAAACAAAGCTTTCACTAATTACAAGAATAACAGGACTTCTTTTATTCTTTTATTAAATGATAATAAACTTTATTTATTCCTTTGAAGGTAAACTTTTCTCAAGATTTTGAGAGTAAAGCAACGATTTATTTAAACAAATGTAAAGTTAATTTTGGCAAATAAATCAGTCAGAATGCTCAATTATCAATCAGCGTGAGAAACTTGTTTCCTGGTATAAGTCCAAGATATGAGATTATATACTACGGAATTTAAGGTAAACTTGACGGGAGTTGATATCAGAGATGGCTGACTCGCAGTAACATTTGTTAATACAAACATGATTAGGAAGTGTAGATTAGAACACTTTGCGAACAAGCTAACGTTAACAACTCTAAAAATGGTGTAGAAACTCATTATTCGTGATAGATGCAAATGAAGCGTGTTGGTGTAATTGGTGGCGGACAGTTAGCATTAATGATGGGTGCTGCGGCGAACAAATTAGGAGTAGAATTAATTGTCCAAACTCCAGAGTGCAATGACCCCGCTGTTGGGATTGCTAGCGATACTGTTTTGGCAGCTGTTAATGATGCTCAAGCCACAACTGAGTTAGCAACAAAATGCGATGTGATCACTTTTGAAAACGAATTTGTTGATATAGAAGCGTTATCTCAAATTGCTTCACAAGGTGTTTGTTTTCGTCCTAGAATCGAAGCTTTATCTCCTCTACTAGATAAATATGATCAACGTTGTTTTTTGCGAGATTTGGGTATACCAGTTCCCAAGTTTATATTACCTGAATCATTATTTGCCGTTTCATCAGTTAATCAAAGTATATACACAAAAAAATCTGAACACTCGGAATGGGAATTAAGCTTTCCATCTGTTTTAAAAGCTCGTCGTCACGGCTATGATGGTCAAGGTACTTTTATCATCAAAAATTTAACTGATTTAGAAACAAAAATTTGTTTGAATTCTAATTTTCTGTTAGAAGAATTCATTCCTTTTCAAAAAGAATTATCCATAATTGCGGCGCGTTCAGCAAGTGGTGAAATTTCTCCTTTTGTAGTTGTAGAAACCCAACAAGAACAACAAATTTGTCGGCGAGTTATTGCACCTGCGGACATCAGTCCTCAGACAGAAAAAACCATTCAAGATATTGCTTGTACTGTACTAAATAGCTTGCAAGTAGTAGGAATTTTTGCTATAGAATTATTTTTGACCGATGGTGATAAAGTATTAGTAAATGAGATTGCACCCCGGACTCATAATTCCGGACACTTTTCTATTGATGCTTGCTTTACTTCGCAATTCGAGCAACACTTAAGAGCCGTTTGCGATTTACCTTTAGGTAATGTGGCGATGAAAAATCCTTGTGCTATTATGGTAAATTTGTTAGGTTATGAAACACGAACAACTAACTATATCGATAAACGCTCTACCCTCGCAAAAATTCCTGGAGCCTATCTTCATTGGTATGGAAAATCAGAATCTCGTCCCGGACGTAAACTGGGTCACATTACAGTTTTATTAAATGAATTAAACCGTGATGAAGCAATGACAATTGCCCGAAATATAGAGTCTGTATGGTATTCTCAATAAATCAGGAATAAAAGGATAATAAAAAATATTTATTTATTACACAATAACAACAGTGAAAGTTATAATAGATTTGTTGCACTACGACGTTGGTGACTGCCATACAGTTTTGTGATCTATGACTTTTATGATATGGGAACTGAATAGTTTCGTGGCAGTATACCGGGCTTGTACCCGGAAACTTTAAACGTTCTAATTAGGTACCCCCCTGGTTTAACCAGGTCATAAACTTAGGTAAAACGGCGTTGCGGTGAACTAAAATTTTAAAGTTCCTCTAGTCACTTGTTGATTTGAGGGCTTTATTTTTTGAGTCTATTTTTTTTGATAACAACATATCCTAATGGAACATCATATTTTCAATTAACCCAGCCATACTTACTAATTTCTTTTTATCCTTGATTAATTGAAAATTCAAAATAAAAAATATGTTTCATAAAATTAGACAAAAAACTGTATTATAAACATCTATTTAGTTAAAACATTTCATTCAGGAATAAGAAAATTAAAAGTAATGTCAAGAAAACTGATAATATAGTTTAATCTTAATTATTCAGAACTTACGCTTTCCTAGAATTGTCCGCAGCGATGACCACTATATATAGAGAAACATTCACCCGGACGGTAAATACGTCGCTCTATAGCGAATAATGACGTAATTATCTTACCTTTAATTAATCGAGAAATATCAAACAATTCCCTAATTGTGGCAGATATTTGATAACTCCGGTAGTCCCCATTCCAAATCGAAAATCTTGCTGATGACAACCTTGCCAAAAAAATTGAATCTCCATCGTACCGTATTGAAGAATGGGATAATACTACTGGTTTCGGAAAATTCCGCTGCTGATATTATTGCAGCTCGAATATTTATCCGTGCGGGAAGTTGTGATGAAAAGCCAGAAAAAGCCGGTTTAGCCAATTTACTCAGTGCTGTACTCACAAAAGGATGTGATGGACTTTCAAACTTGGAAATTGCCCAACGTGTAGAATCTGTGGGAGCGAGTTTGAGTGCTGATACCACAACAGATTACTTTGTTTTATCCTTAAAAACCGTCACAGCGGATTTTACTCACATCTTGGAATTAGCAACACGAATATTGCGATCGCCAACTTTCCCAGCAGAGTCGGTAGAGATGGAAAAGCGGATTGCTCTACAAGATATACGCTTGCAAAAGGAACAGCCCTTTAACGTCGCATTTGAGCAATTACGGCAGATTATGTACAAAAATCATCCTTATGCATCGTCGGGATTGGGGGATGAAACAACTATTAGCAGCTTGACTCGCGAAGATTTAGTAAAATTTTATTCAGATTATTTTCGCCCAGATAATATAGTTATTAGTATTGCAGGTCGTATTTCCCCAGAGGATGCAACGAAACAAGTAGAAGAACTTTTTGGTGATTGGCAAACGCTAGATACACCACCACCAGTTATAGACGTACCATTTCCTCAAACTAAACCGCAACAAATAATTACCCCCCAAGCAACACAACAATCGATAATTATGTTGGGTTATTTGGGTGCTTCAGTGCAAGAAGCCGACTACCCTGCTTTAAAGCTGCTTTCTACTTATTTAGGAAATGGGCTTTCTAGTCGCTTATTTATAGAATTACGAGAAAAGCTTGGTTTAGCCTACGATGTGTCCGCATTGTATCCGACAAGAAAGTTTTCCAGTTCCTTTGTAGTCTACATGGGTACCGCACCGGAAAATACCACTACAGCTTTAGCAGGGTTACGAAGAGAAGTTGATTTACTTTCTAGTAGTAAATTAGCAGAAAGCGCTTTACAAACTGCGAAAAATAAAATACTCGGACAGTACGCTTTGGGAAAACAAACCAACGGACAAATTGCTCAAATATATGGTTGGTATGAAATTTTAGGATTAGGAATTGCCTTCGACCAAAAATTTCAACAAGATATTACAGCTTTAACTCCTGTAGAAACTATTAACGCAGCTTCTAAATACTTAAAGGAACCATTCGTATCTGTAATCGGTCAAAAAGAAGCAATTAACCGTGTAATTGCTTAACAGTAGTCTAAAGTATTTAGTTGGCATCAATTACTGACAATTTGCCGCTTTTTTTAAGCATTTATACTGCTGTGACAAATTAATTTTATACTGGTTAATAGATAGTATATTTGTAAGAGACTTGCCGGGGGCAAAAACCATGATAGGTAGTAGAAAAATAAGTATTTTCAAGTACTTAAGCTCTCTCGTGTCGTTTCGCTTCCTTCCGATAAATAGGATTTATTGGTTAGTTTTACTTTCTTCTACTCCTCTGCTATTTGGTTCCCAAATTGGAATATCAATTGCAGCAAAGCAACAAACAATTGCTCAAGTAGTCGTAGAGGCTAACATCAACCGTCCTAACCTGAAAATAGGTAGCGAAGGAGTACCTGTAAGAGAATTGCAAGGAGCTTTGATACTTTTGGGTTTTTATGAGGGTGAAGTCAATGGTGTGTTCACCGAAACAACCCAAAAAGCAGTTGCACGTTTCCAACAAGCAGCGGGTTTAAAAGCAGATGGGGTTGTCGATACAAATACTTGGGAAACGCTTTTCCCCAATGCAACAGTATCAACAGAAGTCGCTAATACCCCTACACCACCTCCTTTTGATACCTTCCCCGTACCTACAGAGTCCCTCTCTAACGTTAGGGTGGTGAATAATTCTACACAGCAACAAAGACCGATAACACCTGCTGTAGAGAGTCCGGTGAGGATTGTTCAGCCTGCACCAGAACCAAAACCCGCAACACCACCAAAAAATAATTCCCAGCCAAAACCAGTAAAACCAAAACCTCGAACAACTGCTACTGTGCAGCCCAAACCCGTACAAAAACAAGCTGCTACAACCCGTACTCGTCAAACCACCACATCTTCATCTTCCCAAACAAAAACCTCCACAATCCAATATACAGCCCAAGGATTACCGATTTTGCGTCCAGGAATGCGAGGTTCTCAAGTTGTCGAGTTGCAACAAAAATTATCTAAATTGGGATTTCTCAAAAGTATTGATGGAGATTTTGGTCCGGTAACAACAGAAGCAGTAAAAGCATTTCAGAAACGTAACGGTTTGGAACCCGATGGTGTTGTTGGAGGTGCTACCTGGCAACTTTTAGATAGAGGTAAACGTAATTGATGGTGAGTTAATTTAATATCCGATTTTTGTAGGGTGTGTTACCGCTGTCATGGTAATGCACCATTTATATATTTAGGGTTAACTCCATATCAAATGGGTTACTTCTTCCGTAGTGCAATTATTACCAAGGTTTATCTCTTACGAATGATGTAAAAATCCCCGAAAATTTAAACAATTGATGCATAACCTATCGCTTTATTCTTAAAGGCATATTCTTCTTGTAGGGTGCTGTACCCTAGGAGAAATTCCGAACGTAGCAATAAAGCTTGTGGTGTCACGCACCAACTACCTGATAGGTTGAAATCATTGTTTTTAATAATAAGGAAATTACATCAAAATGAATCCCTCAGAAGATAAAAACTATAATACATCCGGAGCATCAACTCACGGTAGCGGTAGTATAACTCCAGATGCTGGTCCTGATATTGGTCGTGCGGAGTATTCATCTACTCAAGTACCCGAAGATAATGAATCTCAATTAGATGAAGATGTAAATGAAGCTAATCCTCAAACTTATGAGGAAGAAAAAGAAGATAATGTTGGTCAAAATCAAATAGGTATTGTTGGTCGTACAACTGGGTAATTGTGGTTATTGATTGCTAATATAGCAATCCGAATTGAGATGTGAGAAAATACTTAGATTCAAAGTTGGGAATAGAAGTCAAATTTGACTCATGCCTGGCGACTGTAAGTCGCGTCTACACAAACCGGCACCCGCCGTGGCAGCGGGTTATTTAATTAAGTCCAGATCGCCGGACTTCGTTTGTGTAGTAGCGGTAATAAAGCGCCAGATTAACCTTTGACCTTCTGGCGGTGCCAGGTATCGGATTCTTGAAAAGCCTATGATTTCGTAAAAAAACTTCTATTTACAAATTTTAATAAAGAACTGGAACGCTTATATGTTAAAGTTTACAAGCCGCAACGCGAGAAAAGAAATACCGTTTTCCACTGCCCCGTAGTCCATATAGCGAGTGTGTGGTAATGTCCCCACAGGTGCTTGTTGATAATTTTTATCAACTACTTCTATCACTTTTGCATAATTTTTCCAAGCTCTTTCTTCACTATCATACCACCCAACGCGAGATATAAAACGCTTAAAGTTTTTTCCATCCTCGTCAGAAGGCTCAATAATACCTAGTCGATTTCCTGTCTTAACCCAAATCTGCTTTTGCACGCTAAAGCCAAAACGTTCGTCTGAATGTTTTACCCACAGCGAATCAATGTCTTGAAGGCTTTTGCAGGAGAAAGTTTTGAGAGAGTCTATATCTAAATAACTACTACTTTCTCTATTAGCAACATATAGCATAAGCCGATCTGTTCTTTGATCGGCTTCCTGCCATTTTTTGTTCGCAAGTAAGTTATTAAGCTCATCTAGATAGTGTTCTTTGAGAGATTCCTTAACTTGGCTCTTAAGATTTTCATTTCCAGCTTTTGATAGTAAATCGATAAATTCTCGATGTAATGCTTCTACATTTTCCTTAGATAAGATTTTAATTTGAGTATCTTGGAATGGAGGACTAATATTATTAACTGTCTTGTTTCCTCTTTTACCTTTTGATTTCAACTTTTCAAGGTATTTATAAGCTGATTGATATTCTCTGATTGCTTCTTGACTTTTCTTCTGCTCTCTTAAGAGATTTGCTGACGTTTTTAAAGTCAGGATACAAAATTGTGATGCTTCATTAGGAATATTTTGTTCCGACAGTTTACATTGCTTTTTAATTTGTTGTTTGCTTCTGTCTAAATTCTTTTGTGCTTCTTCTAAATCCTTTAATTTAAGCTTTTGGTAAGCATAAGATATGCCAGCATTCAGAATTGCAAGTCTAAGTTTATGGTCTTTAATATTAACAGATTGACCTGCTTGTGAGAAAAGTTCTTTAGCTTCCGAATCAGAACTTTCATCTTCAAGTTGCCCTGCAAGTTTTGCTAATGTTTCAACTGTTGCAAGATATTCATTAGTTTTGCTAGCTTCTCTTACTTTATTGGCTGCAACTAAGCTTGATATCGCTGTAAATGATAAGGTAAATACTAAAATAAAACTACCGATTGCTATACGTCGTTTCGCTTTCTGATTCGCTTCACTCAATACCAGATTTCTCTTCTCTACTGCTTCCTTATCCTTCCTCTCCCTCTCCAACTTTGCTGCTTGTTCATCAGCAGCAATTTTCTCCTGAATCTCCTTTTCCCTACTAGCAGCTAAAAACTGTTTATCTTGATAACTTAAATTCTTATCTTTCCCCCATTCCTTAGCATCTATTAAAGCTTTTCCTCGCAACAATCGTGATTCGTCTTTACCTCCAGAAGCAACCCAAAATTTAAAACTTTCGGAATAGGGACGCAAATTCTTTAATTCATTTTCAACCCAATTCTCGTTAAAAACTTGTTTATATATAAGGTTATAAACTCTTAATTTACCTTCTCGTCTGGCAACTAATCCTGAAAGCAGTAATTCACTTTGTTCTAAAGTATTATCGGCTGTAATCTCAGTTTCTACTTCCGAACGTCTAACTTGCTGATATAAATCCAACAAATACCCAGCACGTTCCTCATTACTTAAAATTCTGGCTCGAATGGTGCGTAAATGTTCTGGTTCATCTTGAGATTCCCAATTTTCAATAATCTTTGATCTAACAACTTCCTCAACAGTACGCGGATTTTCTTTTTCAGATTCTTCCACCATAAACTGACACAACTTTTGCGTCAGAAACGGTTGTCCTTTCGTCCAATCTAAAATTTCTTGCATCACCGCTTGGGGTTCACTAAATTTTCCCTTCAAACCCTTTACTAACGGTTCAACTTCGTGTAATTGAAACCCCTGAAGAGAAATAGCTTTACCAATATTAAACGGAGTGCGTTGTTTATCTTGAATTAAATTGCTGGGTGAAGCGACTCCCAACAAACAAAATGTCAAACGGTTATATGCGGGATTATCAACACGCTGGTTATAACAGGAACGAATAAAAGCGAAAAAGTCATCAGTGGGAAAATTTAAACTGAGAACACTATCAATTTCATCAATAAAAATAACAATATTTTCTTTAACTTCAACAAGTAATATTTCTTCCAGAAACTTGCGAAATTTGGTAACAAGAGAATTTAATTGATTTGCTCCCCACCACTCCCCAAAATCAACATCCAAATCAAAACTATCAATCAGCGTATCAATCAAATCCGCATACCATTGCTCTGGTGGGACATTTTGAATACCACCCGCAGAAAGATCGATCGCAGCACATTCGACACCATTTTCTCTTAAACGGCGCATTGTTTGCACTCGTAAGCTGGATTTACCGCTCTGACGGGAATTCAACACATAACAAAACTTTCCCGCTTGCAATCCATCATACAATTCACCGTCAGCATCTCGCGTTACATAGGTGCTGGCATTTTCCGGTAGACTTCCAGAGAAAATATAGTCAACCATAATTTACTCCAATTAGCATTCTCCGAAGGTGTCTTTTTTGTACCTCACCCCGCCTTCGGCACCCCTCTCCTTGCCAAGGAGAGGGGAAGGGGGTGGTCAACCATGATTTACTCCAATTAGCATTCTCCGAAGGTGTCTTTTTTGTACCTCACCCCGCCTTCGGCACCCCTCTCCTTGCCAAGGAGAGGGGAAGGGGGTGAGGTTATTAAACCAAACGCTCCGAAAAATACCGACGATATAAATCGTAGCTAGGAACACAATCATTACCTAAAAGCTTCACCAATCCCATGCTATGTAGTTTAAACCCAGTTTCTGCATCAAGTCGCACGGGTTTGTTTGCTGTCACCACTTTTTTATAAGCCGACTCCAACTGAGGATTATGTTGTAAATTCCATAATTGTTCCCGTAGATGGTTGCTAAAAATTCCCTCTTCTGTAGGTGCAAGTTTTAAAAGTTGCTCTAGAGTTATTTGTTTGGTTTTGAGATTGCTAATAGCTTCCTGTATTAAATAAGGATGTCCCCCTACTAATTCCATTAATTTATTTAAACCTTCTTGTCCCAACTGACTGTTATCATAGCGGTTGGCAATATTTTCTACTTGTTGCAAATTAAACTCAGGTAAATCAATTGCTATGCCAACATTAAAAGGTGAGTGATTGGTATCCAAGCAAGGATAAGCTTCAGTAGAATGAACTACCACTAGCCGCAATTTCTGCCAAATTTTACCAATCCTGTCTCCTTGCTTAGCAGATTCATACCATCCCCGCAGCAGCAAGCAGAATTGAGGGAAAATATCGGGATATTCAAACAGTCGCTCAAAATTATCGATCGCAAATACTAAGGGTTTATCGGTGACAGATAATAAATATTTTTGAAAATAACGAGTACAGTTTTTATTCAGCCCATAAATATCTTGCCAGTATTTATCCAATTCTGGCTCCAGTTCCAAACTGTCAGAAACATCAGCACACAACCACTGTAAGAATGTTTTTAAATCAGCTAGGGTATTAACATCAGCTTGTTTTAAATCTAATTTTGCTGTTTGATAACCTTGCTCTGTGGAATAGTCGAGCAATTTCTCCAAAAGCGAAGTTTTCCCCATTTTCTGCGCTGCTTTAATGCGAATTAGCGCTCCGGGTTGCAAAATTACTTGATAGCATTTTTCTTCAATATTCTGACGTTCAATATATACAGTTGTCGCTGCTTCCGCAGGATTTTCTGGAGGCGTTTGTGAAGAATTCCCTGCGATAAATCGGGGTGTGTGTTGCTCCGGTATTCCTGCTATCCCAATCAAATTACAACCTAATTTATAAGCAAACTCATAATTGTGTCCCGCTCCCAGTGCATCATAAAAACCCACCGCAAATTCAATCGCTGCTTTATCCCCAATTTCTTGACTCATCCCCACCACATAATCAATATACTGAGATATCTCCAAAGCCTGGTATTCTGAGTAACAACAATTCAGGACAACACACTCAACTTGGTTGCTAAATAATTGGAATAATCCAGCTAAAGCTTCTGCATCAACTAATTTGATTTGACCAGATTCATCTTCAAAAACCAAACCATCTTCACCAGTTCCATGTCCACAAAAATGAATAACCTGCGGTTCGTATTCTAGAATTGCTCTATGTATATCCCTATAGCGTACTGCTTCCGCCGAATCTATTGAATATTGCTCCCGCTTCTTAGCTCGCTTCAACCCTTCCTTAATCTCCCGCTTTTCCTCATCTAGACGCAGTAAACCAGTACCTCTGGGGTTCGCTGACAGAAGCAAAATTTTTCGAGTTGGATTATTTACATTCATGAGCAGCCCGAATATCTTGATGGCACTAGACTAAGAACAGCCAATGATTCAAATTTTGATACAAGATAAGTATGTAGTTTTCCGGCTTCAAAAGCAATCTCGCGAGTTTCTACATCACGATTAATACTGCGATCGCGCAACGTTACATTTAAGTAATTAACCAAATTTTAGCCGCAATAGGATAATATATATACCTTGTGAACTGAGGTATCATTAGATGCCTAATTAATGAAAAGCCCTATTTCTCAGCTTTCACGCATAAATAAATACTGAAAAGTCCTAGTGAATTATCTCAAGCAAATCAATAAAATTCGTACACAAAGCCTATGATGCATTTTTTATTAACTTGGCTTGGCACTGCGGTGTCATTACTAATTACCGCTCATATTGTTCCTGGATTCGTGATTAAAACTTTTGTTGCAGCTTTAGTTGCAGCTGTAATTATAGGACTAGTTAATGCTTTTATTAGACCAATTTTAAGCATTTTAACACTGCCAATAAACCTGCTGACCTTTGGATTATTCACCTTTGTCATTAACGGATTTACCCTTTGGCTAGCAAGTATTTTTACTCCTAATTACGGTTTTATCATCAACGGACCATTAGCTGCTTTACTTGGTTCAATAGTATTAGCGATAGTTTCTAGCGTAATTAATTATTTATTAAGAGCAGTTGATTAAAAGGTTATGATTACAGGTTAATTACACTCTTATCCTTACGGTAGGTTGGGTTAGACGCACGCAGAATACAGAATTAAACTAATATATTATTGCGTCGTAACCCAACATCTTCATTGTCTATATTAAAAATATTTTTGTTTGTCGATTCCAAACTTCAGATATTTAAAAGGCGATCGCCATGCAAATCCACAGAACTTTTTCCGGTGCAGCTTGGGAATCTACTAAATTATCTTCATCTACATTTTGTATTAAACACGAAACTGTTGTAGAGACGTAGCAGTGCTACGTCTCCAACAATCTGAAAACATAACATTATATTTTGAATAAGCGCGGTCAATTCGTACTATGTTTAGTATTATACCTAACTCTAGTTCCCGCCCAAAGCAATTTCTCTCGTAAAACCTGATAGTACGAATAGTTTTCCCGTAAAATAATAAACTTAGAACGACATTCCGCCATCCGTACATCTACGCGGTGTCCAGGCCATATCGAAGTCGCTAATACACCATCAGTCCACAATTTAGTACTTAAATCAAAATCCCCCAAAGGCCAAATGCTAATCACCGAACCCGGAGGTAAAACAATGGGACGACTTGAAAGACTCATGGGGCAAATAGGAGTAATGGTAATTGCTTCCATTCCATCATGCATTATCGGACCATTAGCAGAAACCGTATAACCTGTAGAACCAGTAGGTGTAGAAATAATTAACCCGTCTCCTTGATATTGATCAACGACCTCATTATCAATTTCCATTTCCAAAATTGACGTGATCATCCGGTGTGCGGAAGCGGGTTTGATACACATTTCGTTCAAAGCCAGGTAGGTTTCGGTTATCGGTTCCAAATTAGAACCATGTCCCTCATACACCGCTGCTTGCAACATCATTCGTCGCTGTATAGCATAGCGATCTTCTAGCAGTCGATTCCAAACTAATTCGGTATCCTGAAATTCTTCTACGGACTCAGTTAAGAATCCTAAATGACCCCCTACATTTACAGCCAAAATCGGAATGCCAGCAGGGGCTAAATGTCTGGCAGCAGTTAGAACTGTACCATCACCACCAAGTACTATAGCAAGGTCAATTTGTTGAGTAGCAGAAGCCAAAAAAACCGGGTATGGATTATCTTTTGGACCGCTAGGACCCATTAGTACATGGCATTTCAGATGTTCTAACTGGCTGGCACAGATTTCGGCCCAACGTTTGCTTTGGGGGTCTCGCGCCTTATAGGCAATAATTACTTGGTTAAGCTCCACGAAATTACCACTTTAGGAGATTAAATTGCTCCATATCAACAGTATCGCGATTTCGATAGATTGCCAGTACGATCGCTAAGCCTACAGCTGCTTCAGCCGCAGCTACAGTAATTACAAATACGGCGAAAACCTGACCTTTAATTAAAGTTGAATCCAAATAATTGGAAAAAGCCATTAAGTTCAAATTAACTGAATTGAGTAACAATTCAATTGACATTAACACTCGTACCGCATTACGACTGGTGACAATTCCATAAATACCGATACAAAATAGAGCGGCAGATAGTAATAAAAAGTACTGAAGTTGCATGATTATTTGCTGTTCCTATTTCAACTCAATTATTCATTGATAATTGCTATTTATCTTCGCTTGCAGCCGATACTAATTCTCTCGGACGTTCGGGCAATTGTAGAACAGTTTGTGGTAATTGGTCTGAAGTTTCTTCGGGAGGTAAATACTCGCGACGAGCTAAGATTATTGCTCCTACCATTGCCATCAATAGTAAAACAGAAGCCAATTCAAAAGGTAACAAAAAGTCGGTGAAGAAATGTTCACCAATTAAAACAATTGAGTTATTAACAGGAGTCCCAGTTGAATAACTCCAAGGGGTTGCCAAAACCATCGTACTTAACAGTACAAACAATCCCACACTAACTAATCCTGTTAATGCTTTCCTTGCCCAAGTTTTCGGTAAAGGAACAAAATTTTCTTGTTTGTTTACCAACATAATGGCAAACAAAATTAGTACGTTTACTGCTCCAACATAAACTAGTAATTGGGCTGCTGCGACAAAATCCGCATTCAACAGCAGATACAATCCCGCAATACTAACGAATACCCCCCCTAGCAAAAAAGCAGAGTAAACAATATTATCAAATAGCACAACTCCCAGAGCCGATCCAATCATCATCGCAGCCAGGATGGCAAACGAAATTATCTGTACTCCATCAGCTAAATTCACTTTTTTCGTCCTTCATTGTTGATTGTTGATTGTTGGTTGTTAGTTGTTAGTTGATGGTTGTTAGTTGATGGTTGTTAGTTGATGGTTGATGGTTGTTAGTTGTTTTTAAATTCCTAACTCCTAACTCATCACTCATAACTCCTAACTATTAACTCATTATTCCTAACTCATCACTCCTAACTCCTAACTCTTAACTCATAACTTTTTTTACTTTTCTTTTTCCACAAGGTCTTGTGGAAAAGCACCAGCACGGGGAGCATCCGCTGGTAAATCGTGGGGTTCCATTACTCCTTCGGGAAGGTAAACTAATTCGCGTAACGGCGTTACCATTGGGTCATTTGTGACTTTGTAAGGTAGACGACCAAGAGCAACGCTATCATAATTCAATTCGTGACGATCGTAGGTAGAAAGTTCGTAATCTTCCGTCATAGATAGACAGTTGGTCGGGCAATACTCGACACAATTACCGCAGAATATACAAACTCCGAAATCGATACTGTAGTGATTAAGCTTTTTCTTTTTGTTAGCTTTGTCAAATTCCCAGTCCACTACAGGTAGGTTAATAGGACATACCCGGACGCAAACCTCACAGGAAATACACTTATCAAACTCGAAATGAATTCTACCGCGAAAGCGTTCGCTAGGAATTAGTTTTTCGTAAGGATACTGTACCGTCACAGGACGACGCTGCATATGGTCAAAGGTAACAGCTAAACCTTGACCGATATAACGAGTAGCTTCCCAGGTTTCTTTGCCGTAATCAACAACTTGTTTGAGAAATTTCAACATCACAGTGTCTCTCTCCTTAAATTTTGGATTTTGAATTTTGGATTTTAGATTTAAGAACTAATTCAAAATTTAAAATCGGTTTATTTTCCAAAAGCAAACTCAAAAGCTACTTCTAATCCCAGATTTTAGATTTAAAAACCAATCCAAAATCTAAAATCTAAAATCCAAAATCGTTTCATCCACCAAAAGCAACGGGAAAAGCTAATTTTAAGGCTGCGGTTAACAACAAGTTAACTAAGCCGATGGGTAGCAAAAATTTCCACCCTAAATCTAACAGTTGGTCAATACGAACTCTCGGCACTGTCCAGCGCAATAAAATTGCTAGGAATACCAAGAAGTAGGCTTTGAGTACGGTCATTGTGATGCCTAAAGAGGCAGTTACTATCTGTAATACGGGATTAGCTTCACTAACTCCCAATACACTAGCAATTAAGTTGATGGGAATCGGAAAATCCCAACCACCAAGATACAAAACCGATACTAATAAAGCAGATAGTACTAAGTTTACGTAGGAACTTAAGTAAAACAAAGCGAACTTCATACCAGAATATTCGGTTTGATAACCTGCTACGAGTTCTTCTTCTGCTTCTGGTAAATCGAAAGGCATACGTTCGCATTCTGCTAGCGCTGCTATCCAAAAGATAACGAAACCTGCTGGTTGTCGCCAAATGTTCCAGCCCAAAATACCGTAACCCGATTGTTGATTGACAATATCGATGGTGCTGAGGCTATTCGACATCATGGCGATCGCTAATACAGCCAGAGCCAAGGGAATCTCATAACTAATAGATTGCGCTGCGGCTCGCAACCCCCCTAAGAGAGAGTATTTGTTATTTGAGGCATAACCAGCCATCAATAAACCAATCGGTTGAATGGAAGAAAGAGCAATCCACAGAAAAACTCCCATTCCGACATCAGTTATTAATAAATTCTGTCCAAATGGCACAATCAAATAGGACAAAAATACCGGCAGCACAACAATGATCGGACCAAGGGTAAACAGCCAACGGTCGGCTTTTGCCGGTACAACATCTTCTTTAAAGACTAGCTTCAAACCATCCGCGACTGGGGCAAGTAATCCCAAAGGCCCGATAAATTCCGGACCAATCCGCTGCTGGGCTGCGGCTGAAATTTTTCGCTCTTGCCAAACACAGACCAGCACCCCTACTGTGGCACCAATCAGCATCAAAATCATCGGTAACGGCATCCAAATGGCTTTAGCTGTACCATAGGGCAGTCCTAAATCCATCAAGCTTTGAATAAAATTTCCTTGCAGATCAATTCCTGAATTCATCTTTAATAATTATTGAAGTTAACTCAAGCTTGACATCACCCGCGATCAAGAAAACGCGGGATTATTTATACTTCATGCACATGATGGTTATTTACAACTATCTCTAATTATTAATAACTGTAAAGTAACCAAACAATATTTTTACCTCAAAAAGGTAAAATTTAAGATTTGTGAAAATAACCATGCCTAGTATATCGCTCTGTGGCTTGGTATTCTCTCACCCGAACGAGAGTTTCTAGTTATCTTATCGATAACTGATTAAAGGTGGGAAAAGGAAATGAGGAAGCTTACCACCGCCCTTGATACTCCTCCCCTTCCTTTAAATTTCGTACAAACGTACCAATGATACAGCCTCTAACGGGGGGGTACAGTCAACGGGGAACGGGGAGCAGGGGAAGAATTAGCCCCTAAATTAATTTATGAAAACAAATCCCCTGATTTTAATTATGGGATTTTCCTACTCCCTACTCCCTACTCCCTACTCACTGATTTAATCCCTTTCAGTTATATGGACATATTCAACTTGATGATGACCTTTGTAAACCTGACCAGGACGGAAAATGCGATTTTCTGCAATCTGTTCTTTCCAATGTGCTAACCAACCAGCAACACGAGCCATCGCAAATACTGGTGTAAAAAAGTCTGTAGAAATGCCTAATTTTCTATACACTAAACCTGAGTAAAAGTCAACATTAGGATAAATTCCTTTATGACCTAATTTTTCCTCTACTACTCGTTCCATTTCTTGGGCAATGTCATAGTATTTGTCATACCCAAATTTGGCAAATAGTTCTTCTGCTAAGTTTTGTAAAATCAGAGCGCGTGGATCTTTGACCTTATAGACACGATGACCAAAACCCATTATTTTAGTTTTGCGCTGAATACAATCTAAAACGTAAGGGCGGACGTTTTCTATAGAACCAATTTCTTCTAGCATCCCAATTACTTCTTCGTTCGCACCACCGTGTAAAGGTCCACCCAAGGTTCCTACTGCACTTGCAACTACTGCGTAGGGGTCTGTAAGAGTGGAAGCTGTCACCCTAGCGCTGAAAGTAGAAGCATTCATGGTGTGTTCGGCATGAAGTATCAAGCAAACATCAAATATCCGCGCTGCTAAGGGGTCTGGTTTTTCCTCATGGAGCATATACAAAAAGTTCGCAGCATAGTCTAGCTCATCATGAGGACGCACGGGGTCATCACCTCGTCGCATTAGTTCAAATGCGGCTACCATCGTCGGAATACTTGCTAACAGACGCACAACAGCATCTCTAATGTAAGCTGGATTATTTAAATCGCGGCGGGAATAAAATAAACCCAATGCTGCTGCTGAAGCTTGCAAAACATCCATGGGATGACCGCTTTCGGGAAAACACTTCATCATGTCCCGAATGCGGTATTTTATCCGTCTATTTTGGTGAACTTCACGTTCAAATAATGCTAGCTCTTCTTTATTGGGCAATTCACCCCAAATTAGCAGATAAGCAGTTTCTAAGAAAGTACTCTTTTTTGCTAGTTCTTCAATTCTGATGCCACGATATTCCAATATTCCCTTTTGCCCGTCAACATGACTGATACTAGACTGGGCTGCGGGAACACCATCCAATCCGGGCTTAAATTCGGACACCATCATGGCAATACCATATGAACGTTTGAAAGATTTTATAGAGCTAACTTACCAGAAAGTTTCACCATGATAACAGTATCCGTTAATACAAAATTTCTTGAACCAAGGATTGGATAACTATCATAGCAAATATCTAGGTGGTGTCAGCCAAAACATCTGACAACGACCCACAAGAGAACCGTTAGGGGGTGTTTCTATTCCGATAGTACCTGCTTTTTTCAGGACTAAGCTATCTTTAGCTTCACCCCAAACTAAAATTTCTGCCCAATTGCTTAAACAAGGTTCGTGTCCCACCAGCCCCAAGCGTGTGGAAGATGGATATTTTTTGGACATTAACCATTGTGTAATCCAATCTTGGATACTACCTTCAGGAGCAAGGTAAGAACATTCTTCTAGTTGCGAACTTAAACCTGTTGAAATTAATATTTCCGCCGTTTGTTGCGCTCTTACTAAGGGACTTGTAGCAATCAAATCAAAACTTAAGCCCAAGTTTTTTAAACGTTGAGCAACTTTTTGGGTTTTTTTTCGTCCATCTTCGGTGAGGCTTCGTTCTTGATCTTTCATCTCGCTTGTAGCAACTTGTGCGATACCATGACGAATCAAATATAGTTCCACGGCATTTAATTTTAGATTTTAGGTTGATAGTTGATAGTTGATGGTTGGTGATTATTAAGAGGGAAAAGACAGTTTACGCTAAGTTTTTTCACAAATTAATACAATAATCTTATATCTTATAGTAATTAGGTATTTATAAGTGAACTAACTTTTAACTAACCACTAACCACTAACCACTGTCCACTATCAACTATTTATTATTCATCATCAGACGAAATCGGATTATCTTTGGGATTGACCAATTTCAATAATTTTTGTTTAATTTGGGTATCATACACTTCCCATTTCATTTTGGCGTAACCGGAGTCTTCGTTGCTTCCAGACAAGAAACCCATGGGAATCTCAAAGCCTCCTGCACTGGTACGTCCACCACCAAAAAAACGACCCGTACTATCTTGCCCAAAAGCTTCTTTGATAAATTCATCGGGGTCTAAAGTTAGTTTATTCGTTCTCAAAGAACCAATCACTACTTCTAATTCTTCATCTTCATCGTGAACTATACCGTAGACAACTGCGGTGTGTACGTTGTCTTCTGTCACTAAAAAATCAGCTGCTTGGGGAATCGCATCTCTATCTTCGTAGCGCAAAAAACCAACACCAGCAATTGAAAAGTTATTTTGCACAATCCGATTTTTTAAAGAACGTTCAATTACATCCATAACTCGCTTAGAACGAGTCGCCCGCAATATGGTGTTAAGCAACTGACCGTCATAAAATCGACTTAGATAAGCTGCTGCGATGAAATCTTCTTCTTTAGCCTGCATCAGCCGATTTGTATCTGAGTGCAAGCCATGCATTAACGCTGTTGCACAATTAATGTGTTCGCTGATGCTGCTATCTAACTGCAATAACCCATTCTGTAGGTATTGAGTAAAAATTGTTGCCGTTGCCCTTACTCCAGGACGTATGTCAACAAATTCTGATTTAAAATCACCTTGTAAATTGTGATGGTCTACAACCACAATCGCTGGGATTCCCGCCTCTTTTACTACGTCTATTAAAGCAGAAGTGGTGCCTTGATTATCAATTAAAACGTAGCCTTGATAAGATGATAAATCACGTTTCTTAAAGTTTTGTAAGGGAGTGCGTGTTGCTGGTAAGTTGGTTAACTTGACTAGAGCAATATTTTCTTGATGAGAAAGAGTCCCACCATAGACGATATCGCATTTTATATCGTATTGCTCGGCAATCAATTGATAAGTCCAAGCTGAAGAAAGAGCATCGGGGTCGGGGAAATCCTGTAATATAATTATTTGACGCTCGTGTTTATGTGCTTTAAGCGTTTGCAATAATTGTTCTGATTTTTGGACAGCTACAGAATTAGCACGCAAGCCTGCTCCATAATTACCGCTCTCGAGTTCCACTGTCGCAATAGACCTTTTTTTTGATGGAAGCGATTCTTCTAAGGATTTTTGATTATTTTCAAGGGTTTTTAAGTCTGGTGTCAATTGCAATTCTTTAACCTGCTTATTGTAATAATTTAGTTGCATAGAGAGGGTTTATCGTAGCCTGAAAGGTTAGTTTCAAAAATTTTAAAAAACAGCTAATATTTTCACCTGCCACATACTACAATTTTCGCACTCTATGTAGCAAAGTGCTAATATCTCATATATTTATAATTTGTCAAGTTAACCGCTCGAAAAAATCTGGACATATCTACCAATATATAGACATATCTAGACAAAAACGTTTGTAATCTTAGACCAAAGTCCTAAAACAATCATTGCTTTTAACGCTTCTTTTAAGCAACTTACCTTTCGCATCGGAGGCGCAATTGATAGCGGTTTCTCATCGGCGTTTAACGACGCTAGTTCCTAAGACCATAAGCAGAGTATGAAACATGGGCTACAGCCAGGTGTAGCGCAACACGCTTCTTACGAAGTCTGTCCTCCGAATACTGGGCGCTACTGTCTGTATTGTTTTGGGTTAGACAATTTCCGACTAGTTACCTAGTTACTTTTCTGTGTACGGGTTGTCACCTCACGCTCTAAGTGGCTCTATTACTGTGCTTTAGCTCACTAAGCTAATTATAAACCGAAGCTACCAAATATCAACTGTGAAGATTGGTTGTTTCCACTTCATTCCAAGAACCCGCTCTAACCCCTACCCTATGAGTACACTCAGGGTAGGGACTGCCGCGAGTAGTTCAATCATAGCTAAGTCAGCATCATTAAATCGGCGTTGCCTCAAAAGGCTAATAAAATAATATTTTGCACCATTCTTGACCCAGACATTTGCTAGAAACCAAGGTTTAGTTCAGGTGGCTGAAGGTGTGATAGAACTAATTATAATATATTAATTTGAGATATAAATTTTCTTGGGGCGGGGAACACCTTAATTTTAAAGGATAAAGGAAAACAAACGCAGATAGTTCGATTTATTTTAACCAATCTGAGTTGTAAAGCCCGAAATTCGCCGCCAAAAGCCTCTTGTCAAGGATTTTCAGCCAGCCTTCCTGATGAAATTCTTGTTTTTTAACCGATTCCTATTAAATTTACATATCATTTAACTTTTTTTGATAATTTTAATTTAGATGCACCCTGCTTGCCGTTTTGTAAACATGATGTAAGATATTAAAGTTCTTGTCGCTTAGTGATTTGATTTGGCTTGGCAATAGCAATATTGCACTACTCCGATCCAGTCGTCGTGTAGCTGCATGATTCAAAAGCCTATTTTTATTTTGCCAACTCTTTGACGACAAAATTTAAACGGCAATATTCAAATTGTCCCTCGCAACCTGAGTTGTTTTGTCTGCCTTGCATCGCATCTTAACTGCTTGTATCAAAGCAATTTATGCCGTACTCGTGACATCTAGATTTATGTCAAAGTCCTATAACATATTTTTGCCATTCTTGATGCAAACCACTTTTAAGATGTTTACTGACCTCAAAGTAGAGGCTACTATAAGGTCGGCGTGGGGTATGATGCAATGGCATATGAGCTTCTTGCGGTGTACGATTTCCTTTCTTGACATTACAGCGAACGCAAGCTGTAACGATATTTTCCCAGCTATCGCCCCCACGACGCGATCGCGGTATTACATGATCTAATGTTAAGTCATCGCCCTTGTACCCGCAGTATTGACAAGTGTGACTATCGCGATGCAATATATTCCGACGTGTTAAAGGAATTTCCTTGTAAGGCACGCGCACGTAATAGCGCAACCGGATAACAGTAGGGAGTGGAAAACCTGAGTAAATAAATTTACCGTTATGTTCTACCCGTTCTGCTTTTCCTTTAATTAGTAAAATTGCAGCACGACGCCAGCTCGTAATATTGAGCGGTTCGTAAGAAGCGTTTAAGACTAAAACCTTTCCCATTGATAGTCGCTCAAGGTATTAGTTTTACATATATTAACACAAATTCACTCTAATTTGGGAATGAGTTTAATTTATACTGGCCACTAAATTTTAGATTTTGGATTAACAATGACGACTCTTGTATTCTAATCGTAAATAACGCTAAACTTCCAGATCGACCCGAACAGCTTCTAAGAAAAAGAATAGAAACATAGTTGTGAATGGGAGATCATAAATGTTAAGTCATCAACAAAATAAAAGTGTCAGTTCGATTGTTCCTTGTGATACTTATGCTTGGTTTTCGCAACGTGCTTGGGTGGAAATTGATTTAGCGGCATTATCTAATAACATACTTGAGCTACGTAAATTGCTATCACCGCGCACTCAATTCATGGCTGTGGTGAAAGCAGATGCTTACGGACATGGAGCTGTAAGTGTGGCTCAAACGGCGTTAAAATCAGGAGCTAGTTGGTTGGGTGTTGCGACAGTTCCAGAAGGAATTGAACTAAGAGAAGCTGGGATTAAAGCTCCTATTTTGATTTTAGGTGCTACCTATACTCCAGAACAAGTCCAGGCAATTGCTCATTGGCAATTACAACCGACACTTTGTAGTACTAAACAAGCTTTAATATTTTCTGATATTTTAGAAGCGATAAATTTTGATTCCTCATTACAGGTACATATTAAATTAGATACCGGAATGTCGCGCTTAGGTACTGATTGGCAGCATTGTGCCGAGTTTGTTCAATTGGTTGCACGGTTGCCTTATCTTCAGATTGCCAGTATTTATTCTCATCTGGCAACCGCCGATAGCCTTGATAATACCGTGATGAAACTGCAACATCAGCGTTTTGAAAGTGCGATCGCCACGATTAAAGATATTGGCATAGAAATACCCTGTCTGCATTTAGCAAATTCTGCCGGTACTTTAAGCGATAAATCTTTACATTACGATATGGTTCGGGTAGGTTTAGCTGTTTATGGACTTTATCCATCAGTTCATTTAGGCTCCACAGTTGAGTTAAAGCCGGTTTTACAGGTAAAAGCGCGAGTGACTCACGTCAAAACAATTGAGAAAGGTGTTGGTGTTAGCTACGGACACACATTTATTAGCAACAAACAAATGCGTTTAGCAGTTGTAGGAATTGGTTATGCAGATGGAATACCGCGCAATCTTTCTAATAAAATGCAAGTTTTGCTTCGGGGATTAAAAGTCCCTCAAGTTGGTGCGATTACTATGGATCAAATAATGATCGATATCAGCGCTATATCTGATGTACAAGAGGGAGAAATCGTGACTATTCTGGGGTTTGAAGGTGAACAACAAATTACTGCCGAAGATTGGGCAAATCAATTAAATACTATTTCTTGGGAAATTCTTTGCTCTTTCAAGCATCGTTTACCTCGCGTGAATCCTAAAATAAAAAAATAACTCTTCTCAAAAATATTTTTTTATGATATCCTCATTAAGTGAATGCGGATGTGGCGGAATTGGCAGACGCGCTAGATTTAGGTTCTAGTGCCTCCGGGCGTGAAGGTTCAAGTCCTTTCATCCGCATTTTTTTATCTTTTTATTTTTTAAATACCTTGATAGAATCAAGCTCACTGTTGTATGTGTTTGCATGATTTGGTGTCAGGAACAAATACGCTTCATTCTCTACATTTAAAAGTAAAATTTTTGACAACATAGTCTCAATATACGGTTCTGAGTTTGACCTGGTTAAAATAACCGACATTGAGCAAGAAAAATCTTGATATTATTAGGCAACACCATAGCATTTCCCAGTACTTGGGGTTGGAATATAGCGAGTCTATGAGTAAATTTTAGAGCGTAATACTTAAATAAGTAGTTAAGATTTGCAAAGTATATAAATATAAATCTAAATATTAAGATTGCGGCTAAGGCAACAGCAACTAACTGAAATTTCTCAAAATTAGCTAGTATCAGGATTTACACTCTTCTTTTGGGATAAATCAAGAATGGTGAACAAATTCGTTTAAAAAAGAAGAATTGCATCAACAACCAAAAAAAAGCTGAAATATACTAAGTTTTACTAAGTATTTATGATAATTAGTTTCTGAATGTTCGCAAGTAACTATATAAATAAAGCTAACTTGCAGTAGATTTAAAAATCATAATTTTTGGTAATGTATAAAGTTAAACTTTCTATTTACCGATAGCTACCTTAATATAAAGGCTGCAATCTTTGTCTGCTTTGAGAAATATCTAATTAAATTTGATTATGTGAGAATGAATAATAAGGTAAAAATATTTTATACAAGTGACCAAGGAATAAATTAACTGTATTATACTTAAGTAGTAATACGGTAAATTTAATTTAATTAAACAACATTAATAGCTGAACAATTTAAATTGCTTGAGTAAGCAAAACACTCAGTACCTTTAAGTAGTCTTTACAGTTTTTTTACTTCTTATCTAGAAATCTCTGTTAACCTCAGTACAAGTAAGTTGTTAACCAAAATATAACTGATTATCTTTAAACGTTTACTAACTAAGATTTTGTTACTTGTATAGATAATATACTGGGTTTTATTTGTTACTAAAATACATAAAGTTTATTTTTTATATCAGGGAAAATTCGGAAAAAATTAGATGTAAATTGATCCAATTTAGCAGTGGTAAGAGCAAAATGAGTACAACTCCCGTAGATGGTTATAAATTATTTCAGAAACTTCATCCGTTATCTTTGTTGGCACAGTTAAGCAGTCGTCATGCTACAGGTTGCTTAAGAATATTTACTAAGTCAAATTCATGGAGTATCTATTTGGAGGAAGGAAAACTTACTTATGCTTCTTGCTCGGATAACTTATTTGAACGACTTGATACTCGTCTCCGACAATTGAATCAGCAAATACCGACTCTGAATAGTTCAGCACGTATACAAATGCGAATGAAATTTGAAACTAAGGATGAGTCAGTTTGTCAACCAGATTATCAAGCAATTTGCTGGTTAGTTGATGGTGATTATATTACTTATCCTCAAGCAGCAACTTTAGTAAATGAATTAGCAAAGGAAGTATTAGAATCGTTTCTGACAATCAAAGAAGGAAGTTACGAATTTATTTGTGAAAATCCCTTAGAAGATTTACCAATATTTTGCCATTTGGATTTACGTTCTTTGGTAGAAAATGCTCAAAAAGAGTTGAGAAGTCGTCGGATAAACCAACAAAAAACCACATCAGAGGAGCATTCATCTATAGTAAAGGAAATAAAACTGCCAACTATTGAGGTTAAGGCTAATGAGGAAGTTGAAGACCAACTAAAAAAACAAACTAAGAACGAAATTGTCAAGGATAATAAAGATAATAAAAATACAAATATTTCAAATAGTACCAAAGAACGGTTATATACAGTTGCCTGTATTGATGATAGTTTAACTATCTTGAAATCCATTAAACGTTTTTTGGACGAAGATAATTTCTCAGTTGTAATGATCAATGATCCGGTAAAAGCTTTGATGCAAATTTTGCGTAGTAAACCGGACTTAATTTTATTAGACGTAGAAATGCCAAACTTAGACGGTTATGAATTGTGTTCCTTACTACGAAGACATTCAGCTTTCAAAAATATTCCGATCATTATGGTAACTGGGAGGACTGGATTTGTAGATAGAGCAAAAGCAAAGATGGTAAGGGCTTCTGGTTATTTGACCAAACCTTTTACGCAATCAGAGTTGTTAAAGATAGTCTTTAAACATATCAGTTGATCGATCAACATTTACCGTAAATAATAGTAACCTGATTTAATAGATACCGAACAATTTTTGGGGATAAATAAAAATGAGTCTTACTTTGCTCGGAACGATTTTAGTAGTAGAAGATTCACCTAGTGAATTGGAATTAATCAGTCATTTTTTAAACGAGAGTGGATATAAAGTAATAAAAGCTACAGGTGGTAAGGAAGCATTAGAAAAATTAGAACTAGAAAAACCAGATGCAATTATTACTGATGTAGTAATGCCGGGAATGAGTGGTTTTGAGCTTTGTCGCTCATTGAAAAAAAATCCCGCAACTCAAAAAGTTCCCATCGTTATTTGTAGTTCTAAAAATCAGGAAATTGATCGTTTGTGGGCAATGAGACAAGGGGCTGATGCTTATCTGACAAAGCCTTATACTCGTGAAGAACTTTTACGTGCGATTAAATCCATCGCAATTTGAGCCAATGAATAATTCAAGCATTATATTAGCTAACGGGCAAAACCAAAACCCAAAAAATTTGGGAGATGGTTATCTGAAGTTTTTTATTAATCCACAAACTCCTGCTATTGTGTCGATGAACCAGACACAAGAAGCAATGGTTGTGTCTGTAGAATCCGTTACAGCGATGCCAAATATGCCTTTCGGTATTTTGGGGTTAATGAATTGGCGAAGTCGGATCATTTGGGTAGTTGACTTAGCCAAGATACTCAATCTACAATCCCCCCAGAATCGTCCCCGACAATATAGTGTAATCATTGTTCGGACTCAATCGATGATTTTAGGTTTGGTAGTGGATGAAATTATCGGTACTCTCAGGTTTAACAACGATGAAATTCGTTCACCTGTAGGTCAGGTTGCATCTAGTTTAGTTCCCTATTTACGCGGATGCGTTGTGCAACAAAAAGAAATATTACTGGTATTAGATGCACAAGCGATTGTGCATTCTTCTAATCTCCGCAGTGAGTAGGGTGTACTACAAAATTAATCGACGTTTAGTGTAATATTTTACCACTCCGGGGCAATTAATTTATGCTTAATAAAACAGATGCGGCTAAGAGTCCTGATGCTCAAAATAAGACATCACTTATTTCATCTTCCGACAACAGCGATCGCGCAGTAGAAATATCTTCAATACCAGATAAATTAGCAACTGTAAATCCTGTTGAGTCCAATAGTTTAATCACTCGATTTAAACGGCTGAGCTTGAGTACCAAAACGGCAATTTTGGCGATCGCCATAGCCACATTTCCTGTATTGATTATTGGTACGGGTGCCTACATAGTTGCTAGTCAGGCTATAAGCAACAAGATTTCTCGTTCACAGGAAGCACAAGCAAAAGATTTTGCGGATAAAATCAACCGTTTTATGTTTGAACGGTATGGAGATATTCAGATATTAGCGAATCTGCCGACTATAAGAATTCCTGGGACAGCTTCTAGCGAGCAAAGAGCGGTGCTGGATAATTATGTTGATACTTATCAAGTATATGATGGCATTGGCATTTTTAATTTGAATGGGGATGCAATCGTTGAGTCGGAAGGAACTAATTTTGGCAATCAAGGAAATTTAAACTATTTTCAGAATGCTAAAAATACCGGCAATGCTGCGATTAGTCAGCCAGTGTTTTCCAAGTCTAGTAATAGCTTCAATATTTATACTGCTGCTCCCATTAAAAATGCTCAAACCGGAGCAACTACATCTGTAGTTATAGCGCGGATGCCGGTTAAATCTTTAGAAAACGTAATTAAGAATTATGCCAGTGACGGGCAAGAATATCATATTGCTGATGCTGAAAATAAAATTTTTCTCAGTCAGGAAGAAAGTTATATCGGCAAGAACCTGACAGAAGAATATTCAAAGATACCTCAAAAAGCTGAATCAGAAAAAGCTTTTACGGATGTTATAAAACATCAAAATCATTCAGAAGCTGAATTAGTAAGTTATGTACCTTCCTCAGAACAGATTCAGGTACAAGGTTTACAGCCTTTGAATTGGGATGTAGTTTTAGCAACGGATGCTTCTAGTGCCTTTGCACCGCAAAGAAATTTGCTGCTAACTATCGCGTTGGGGACGGGGTTAACGGCTGTTTCCGTAGCCTTGCTTGCGGCTTGGTTAGCAAAACAGGCTACCCAGCCGATTTTGAATGCTACAGCAGCGGTGGCAAAATTGGGTAAAGGTCAATTTAATACCCGTTTGGATGTGGGAGCAGAAGATGAAATTGGGCTGTTAAATGCCAATATTAATCAAATGGCATCCCAATTGCAACTGCTAGTTAAAGAACAAGAAGTAGAAGCACAAAGAGAAAAGTTAAAAGCAGATATTACCCTGCGTATCCGTAGAAGTCTCAAAGCAGAGGATATTCAGAAAACAGCGGTTCGAGAAATTCGTCAAGCTTTGAAAACAGATCGGGTTGTGATTTACGAGTTTAATCCCGAAACCTGGGATGGAGCAGTGGTTTCCGAATCCGTAAGCGCTGGTTTTCCCAAAATGATGGGGGTTTATATTGAAGACCCTTGTTTCCGCGAACGTCAAGTGCAAATGTATAAAAATGGTCGAGTTAGGGCGATCGCCAACATTTATGAAGAAAAGGGCTTAAAGCAAGCCAGTTGCTATGTAAAAATGTTGGAACAGTTTGCAGTTAAGGCTAATTTGGTTGCACCAATTTTAATTCAAGACCAATTAATGGGTTTATTGATTGCTCATAATTGTGAAAGTCCCCGAGATTGGCAGCAACAAGAAGTTGATTTGTTCAAACAATTAGCAACTCAAATCGGTTTTGCTTTAGAACAAGCCAAGCTGTTGGAAGAAGTTGAGCAAGCGCGACAATCAGCGCAAACTGATTCCGACGACGAAAGACATCAAAAAGAAGAACTGCAAATGCAGTTGCTCGAATTGCTCAGTGAAGTCGAAGGTGCAGCGATGGGTGACTTGACGGTACGGGCTGACGTTACCGCAGGTGATATCGGTACAGTTGCCGACTTTTTTAACTCTATTGTCGAAAGCTTACGAGACATCGTAACCCAGGTTAAAACTTCTGCTACCAAAGTGAATCAAGCGATTGGAGACAACTCCGGTGCGATTAACCTGCTTGCAGAACAAGCGCTTTCTCAAGCTGCGGAAATCACTAACACCTTAGATGCCGTTGATCAGATGACGCAATCAATACAAGCAGTCGCAGAAAATGCCAGGGAAGCAGCCGTGATTGCTAATACCGCTAGAAGCACTGCTGCCAATTCTGGAAAAGCAATGGAGTTGACAGTACAAAACATTTTTAGTTTGCGTGAGACAGTAGGAGAAACTGCGAAAAAAGTCAAGCGTTTGGGTGAATCTACGCAGCAAATTTCTCGTGTGGTAGCATTGATTAACCAGATTTCCATGCAGACCAATCTGCTGGCAATTAATGCCGGAATTGAAGCAGCACGTGCTGGCGAAGAAGGTCAAGGTTTTGCAGTAGTAGCCGAAGAAGTTGGCGAACTAGCAGCCAGAAGTGCCGCAGCCACCAATGAGATAGAACAAATCGTGGAAAATATCCAGCGTGAAACTACTGATGTTGTCCAGGCAATGGAAGTAGGAGTATCCCAGGTGGTACAAGGGACGCAAATTGTGGAAGATGCTAAGCTGTCATTAAGTCAGATTCTAGAGGTTTCGCGCCAAATAGACGACTTAGTACAGTCAATTTCTACAACTACCAATCGTGGTGTAGAAACATCTGAGCAAGTAAGCGCTTTAATGAAAGAGATTGCTGCTGTTTCGCAGCAGACTAGTACTTCTTCCCGTCAGGTTTCCGAATCGCTGCAACAAACTGTTGCAATTTCCCAACAATTACAAGAAAGTGTCGGTACATTCAAGGTCAGTTAAGAGTAATTGGTTACTAGTAATTGAGTTTGTAGTTATAAATAACTAACAACTGATGACTAAATAGATTTTAGATTTTAGATTTTGCGGAAAGTTTGGGGTGTAGATTCTCGAACCCCAAAACTTTCCAAGACAGATGAAGGGATTTTCAATAATATGCTCCTAACTTGAGTTATCTGGATATTTGAAAATTCCCAAATCATAAAATCAGCAATCCAAAATCCATTAGCCCAAATCCAAAATTGAGTGACTAACAACTAATAACTGATGACTAATGGCTAGGGACAAATAATATGTCACAGGACAAAGAATTTGAAATCCAGATGCAGTTCCTGGAAGAAGCTAGCGACTACCTCAACACGATTGAAGGGGTATTGCTAGAAATCGACACCAGCGATCGCATCGACTTGGAAAAGATCAACGCCGCGCTTCGAGCCGCTCATTCGATTAAAGGAGGAGCGGCTATGATGGGATTTCGCTCCCTGAGCGATTTGGCTCACCGTCTGGAAGATTCGTTCAAAGTTCTGAAAACGAGGAAAAGCTCTTTAGAAGTTGATACCCAATTACAAAGTCTACTTTTGTCTGGAGTCGATTGGCTGCGGCAAATAGTAGAATTGCATTCAGAAGGTCATGAATTAGACGAGCAGTGGTTAGCAAGTTTTTGCTACCCAGTTTTTGAAGAACTGCATCAGCGTTTGGGAGATCCTAGCCCAGAAGATGCTTCTTCGATGTTATCACCTGAAGATGGGCAAGATATTATACCCTTGTTATTTGAAACCGAAGTAGAAGGGTGTTTGCAGCGTCTGGAGTCAGTATTAGCCGATCGCGAGCAACCTTGTCTGAAAGAAGAAGTTGCGATTATGGCGGCGGAGTTGGGTGGTTTGGGTGAGATGCTGCAATTGCAGGCTTTCAGCGGCTTTTGCGAGTCAGTTACTTCGTTATTGGAAATTGTCCCCCAGGAACAAGTCGAAGAAATAGCGCGTGCAGCCCTTGCTGGATGGAGACGTTGCCAAGCTTTGGTATTAACAAATCAAATCGAAAGTTTACCTACACACTTAGAATTGGGTGGCATAGAGGAAACCCAAATCGTAACTGATATCGAAGTAGAGCATTTTACACAATCGACAGAAGTAGAGGAAGTCGAAGATACAGGGGAAGAAAACTGGCTGGTTGAAGATATAATTACCGCAGATTTTGAAGCTTTGGAGGCGGCTTTTGCTCAAGAAAGCGCTGCTTCTGAGTTTGATGAAGTTGAGGTACATACACCCGCAACCGCTCAAGAATTTGCTACTAACGTAAATCAACCATTTGTCGAACGCAAGCCTGAACCAGTTGCGGCTGCTAAAAGTGAAACCTTAGAAAATACAGTCCGGGTTCCTAGTAAGCAACTCGAAGAAATTAACGATTTATTCGGCGAACTGATTATTCAACGCAACGGACTAAACTTACAAATGGAAAGATTGCGTAAACTAGTTCGCAATCTCAGCCAAAGGGTACAAGTTCTCGATCGCGAAAATCAACGTTTGCGTACTTCATACGATAAAATTGCTACTCAAGCTACAATACCATATCCTGTTCAATCTCTGGCGATGATTCCAGGAGAAGGTACGAATATTGAATCTCACAAGATTTATGAATCCGATAGCATCAATAATGAATTTGATGCTTTGGAAATGGATCGTTACAGTGAGATGAGTCTTTTGTCCCAAGAAGTGATGGAAACCATCGTCATGGTACAAGAGGTGACAACTGACGTACAAATTAGTCTTGACGATACAGACAACGTTTCGCGGAAATTAAATAAAACCTCAAAACAATTGCAGCGTAAGCTGACTCAAGTGCGGATGCGTCCGCTATCGGATTTAACTGACCGTTTTCCCAGAGCTTTACGGGATTTGTGCGTAGAATACGGTAAAAATGCTCAGTTAAAAATAGAAGGTGCGAGTATTTTAATTGAAAGGAGAATTTTAGAAGCTTTAAATGACCCCTTGATGCACCTGCTGAGAAATGCTTTTGACCACGGTATTGAAGACCCCAGCACCAGAATACAACAAGGTAAGCCAGAACAAGGTTTAATTGAAATTAAAGCCATCAACCGTTCCAATCGTACCATAATTACCATGCGCGATGATGGTAATGGTATTTCCCTAGATAAAGTTCGCAACCGTGCTATCAGCATGGGGTTGGATGAATCTTTGATTAATCAGGCTACCGATGAAGAAATATTATCGTTAATTTTTGAGCCTGGATTTACCACTTCTGACCAAGTTACAGCATTATCCGGTCGCGGTGTAGGTATGGATGTGGTTCGTAACAATCTTAAACAAATTCGGGGAGATATCAAAGTTGATACGGTACCCGGAGTTGGAACTACATTTACGCTGTCAATGCCTTTCACTCTATCAGTTTCCCGAGTTCTCTTGGTAGAAAGCAGTCGAATGTTACTAGCTTTCCCAACAGATGTGGTTGAGGAAATATTTTTACTTGATGAAGAACAAGTATTCCCTGTGGGTGGTGGACAAGTTCTGAATTGGCAAGGAAAAAGCTTACCCTTGATTGGGCTTGGTGATTATTTACAGTTTAATTGTCCTCGTTACAATAATCCCGACTTGGAAACTCCTCCAGCAATTAATGCTAGTAGTGTATTAATTATCAACAATAGCAATCAATTAGTAGCAATACAAATTGACCGTTGTTGGGGAGAAATGGAAGTTGCGATTCGTCGGGTAGAAGGAGATATACCGTTACCAGCGGGTTTCAACAACTGTACAATTCTCGGTGATGGAAGAGTAGTAGCTTTAGTTAATGCTGGGGAATTGCTTTACTGGATAGCTGCTAACGAACGTACTCCTAAAAACAATCAACTACCATCAACAAAGTTAAAAACTGCTTTTCTACATCAAACAGAGGAACAAGCTCTAGAACACGTAACTAAGGGCAAGGGTACAATTTTGATTGTAGATGATTCGATCAATGTCCGGCGCTTTTTAGCATTAACTTTGGAAAAGGGTGGGTATCAAGTAGAACAAGCAAAAGACGGTCAAGATGCGTTGGAAAAACTTCAAACTGGTTTAATTGTACAGGCTGTAATTTGTGATATCGAAATGCCTCGCGTTGATGGTTACGGCTTTTTAGGTCGAGTAAAATCAAACAGTGATTTAAAAAATATACCCGTTGCGATGTTGACTTCTCGTAGTAGCGATAAGCATCGACAATTAGCAATGCAGTTAGGAGCCTTAGCTTATTTTTCTAAACCTTACAACGAACAAGAATTACTCCGAACTTTGGAGGAGATGATTTTTTCTGTCGCTGGAGTTAGCAAAGGTTAATGATAGGATTGTTTGAGTTATGAGCTGATTCATTAATCGACTCATAACTTGATTTTTTGATTTTTAAATTAAGATAAATTAAGATAAATCATTTTATTTATATTTTATAAATATCTTCCAATAATCTATTCACCCGATATCTTTGAGATATTGCAATACAGTTGAGTTAAAACTGTGAATAAACGATTAACCTAATGTAGAGACGCGATAGGGTTCACGCGAAAGCGTGAAGCGATAGCGTCATAGGGTATTATTTTGCGTCTCTACTTACTCAAAAAACAAACTATCTTTAAAGCAAACTTACAGCTATGATCTTGATTTTTGAACATAATTATTAATATAGAATGTCGTTATTTAAGCATAAAGTCTGAGTAATTTAATATACATAAGTTTTTTATAAAATATTGTAAATTGATGATGCAAACAATAATTAAGATTAAGTAAGATTTCCTATCAGCTAGGTGCGGCATGAAAGTATTTTTATGATTTTTATTAATTAAATAAAAAAAAGCAAATTTATTAAAAATAAACTGAATTAAAAATACAAATAAATTAATTAATTTAGTTTAAATTTGTTTGAAATTAGCTTAATAAATCTGTCGAATCAGGTTTATATTTAATAGTTCTAATCAATAAAATCACTAAATAATTTCCGATATTTACCTGACAAAACCTTAGCCAAACCAATGAATTATACTTCTAAAGTATCGCCACAAACTTTTTCTGTTAAAACAACTTCATCGAACAAGCAAAAAACTTGGCTAAAAAAGTTTTATAACCTGCCAATTAGCCGTAAACAATTGATTGCATTAATTTTCTGTCAATTGGTATCTATCTTGGGTATAGGTATCGGAGGTACCTTGATTATTACTCAAGGTTTGCGGAATCAGTTGCTCGAACAAACCAAGTCAGAAATTGCGGTAGCGGATATTAATTACAATATCAAAATCGACCAAATGGGTTTTGGTTTTCGGGGACAATCCGATAATGAGGCGATTATTACAGCAGCTACATTCAAGGCTGCTAATCGCTCTTTAAACAACACTTTGATAACTTCTGTTGAGCGAATTTTGCAAAACGAAATCAAAGCCAGAAACATTGAATATGCGATTTTGGTAGGTACAGATTTAAATATTATTGCTAGTGCTAATACTAACCGTATAGGTGAGACTTTTAACCCTAATAATTTAGTCAGTCAGGTTTTACAAAATCCCCGACAAATTAAAGCAAGTGCGATTATTAATGCTTCAGAATTGAGTAAAGAATTTCCATCCTTACCCGAAAATCTGAAAAATAAAGATGCTTTAATTCGCTATACTGTCACACCTGTAAAAAATCCTCAAACCCAAGAAGTCATTGGTGCTTTGGTTTCTGGGGATATTGTCAACGGCAAAGATTCTATTGTCAAGAAAACTTTACAAGCCATGAATGGTGGTTATAGCGCGATTTATTTAAACAAACCCACAGGAGAATTTGAGCTAGCAACATCTCTTCAAATTAGTTCCGAAGCAAATAGAGCTACACCGAATATATCTTTACCTCCCGAAAGTAAATCTTTATTAGCAGCAGCAGCACAAGCTAAAGGTAGAATTGTTACCGGACGCATCAATGTAGAAGGTATAAATTATACAGTTGCAGCCAAGGCTGTTCCCAACCAAATTATTGAATTAGTAGACAATCAACAAGTCATTTACTCAGAAAAATCTCCTGCTGTTTTGGTGCGAGGAACTCCCGAAACAGCCCTGAATAATTTCTTAAATCAGAGTTTACGAGAACAAGCTCTAACTATCTTAATAGCTTTGTTTGTAGTTGGTTTTTGGGCGATAATTTTACGTCGAGCCATGATTCTTCCCATCGAAAACCTGCAAGAAACTGCACAGAAATTTGCGTCGGGCGATCGCAATTCTCGTGCAGAGGTTTTTGCTACTGATGAAATTGGGGATTTGGCAGTTAATTTCAATACGATGGCAGATAGTATTATTACTCAAGTCCGCCGTCAAGAATTAGAAGCGAAAATGGCACTGCAATTAAACGAAATTACCAGCCGGATTCGAGAAACTCTCAACGCCGAAACAATTCTCAAAACAGTTGTCACAACTACACAAGAAACTTTACAAGTAAATCGAGTCGTTTTCTATAAATTAGAAGAATCAACAGGTGAAATTATTGCTGAATCGGTTGATTACAGTTTAAATGCTGTTTTAGGGATAAAAGTTGATGATCCTTATTTAGTAAACGAATATCCAGATGAATACGAATTTGGCAGCATTAAAGTAGTTGAAAATATTCAGGATTTACGTTTAAACCAATCTTACCTCGAACAGCTTAAAGAGTTGGATGTTAAAGCGTTTTTACTAGCACCAGTTTTTGTCAGCAACAAATTACACGGTTTATTGGTTGCTCATGATTGTGCGGGTATGCGTTCTTGGCAAGAAATAGAAGTAAACTTGTTTAAACAAGTAGGGATTCAAATTGGCTACGCTTTAGAGCAAGCAGAACTTTTACAACAGATACAGCAAGGAAGAAACACAGCCGAAACCACTTCTGAGATTGAACGAAAGCAAAAAGAAAAACTGCAAATGCAGCTTCTGGAATTGCTGAATAATGTTGAAGGTGCAGCAATGGGAGATTTAACGGTACGTGCTGATGTCATTGAAGGAGAAATTGGTACCGTTGCCGACTTTTTCAACTCAATTGTCGAAAATTTGCGGGAAATTGTCACCGAAGTCAAAACATCAGCTTCTCAGGTGAATGACTCTTTGGGTTCTAATTCCAGCGCGATCGCTCTCTTAGCAACGGAAGCTAAAACCCAAGCAGCGGAAATCAACCGGACTTTAAATGCAGTTGATAGCATGACAGATTCCATCAAAACAGTAGCACAAAACGCTTATCAAGCTGCTGTAGTTGCTAACTCTGCTGCAACTGCTGCGACACAAAGCGATGCAGCAATGGATTTAACAGTACAGAATATTGTTAATTTACGAGAAACCGTTGGTGAAACTGCGAAAAAAGTAAAACGTTTGGGTGAATCTACTCAAGAAATTAGTAGAGTTGTAGCATTAATTCACCAAATTTCCATGCAAACCAACCTATTAGCAATCAACGCTGGAATTGAAGCAGCACGTGCTGGTGAGCAAGGACAAGGTTTTGCCGTAGTTGCTGAGGAAGTTAGTGAACTTGCAGCCAAAAGTGCTTCTGCAACCAAAGAAATTGAGCAAGTAGTAGAAAACATCCAGCGAGAAACCAGTGAGTTAGTAGAGTCGATTGAATTTGGAGTTACTACCGTAGTCGAAGGAACCCGTGTTGTTGAAGATGCTAAATATTCCTTGAATGAGATTTTACAGGTTTCCCGTCAAATTGACTCCTTAGTAAATTCTATTTCGCAGGCTACTGCATCTCAAGTGCAAACATCTCAAGCAGTTAGTGATTTGATCAAAGATATTGCTAATATCTCCCAACGTACTACAACTTATTCTGAGCAAGCATCTGTATCACTACAGCAAACTGTAGAAATTTCTCAGCGTCTGCAACAGAGTGTGGGTACTTTTAAGGTTGATTGAGAAAGTTAGGAATTAGTACCACCGGAGTTATAAATTACTGATTTGTCCATGATATTACTGAGCTAGAGACGCGATAAATTGCGTCTCAAAAGCTTTGAATTGGGTATTTACAATGGGGGAAATTGATTTGGTTGCGATATTTATTGCACTTTTCGGTTGAATGCAATCCAAATTAAAGTGATGGAAATTCGGACGGGCAAGGATGTCCATCCCAGAATTTAAATTTATTTGATCGGGGAACCCATAGGTAAAAAAACTTAAGCAATAATTATAAAAAAAGACTTTAAGGACTCTGGGAACATTGTTTATGCTGGTAGAAATCAAGTAATAACACAGGCTAAATTCATAATATAAGTATTAAAAAATATCAGTTTTTTTATGCGATATTGTGTCTTTATTTATGCAATAAATTCTAAATTAGTATTGTAGCGATTAAATAAATGAAAATAGACATCTCCAAAAATTAATTATGCGTCATCCAGAAACCTTGTAGAGACGCGAAATTTCGCGTCTCTACATTCTTTTTCGGAGATGTCTAATAAACTATGTTTAAAATACTTCAAAAAACTATTCAAGCATTTCTACTGTCAGCTTCGTGAGTACGATCGAAATACTCCCCACCCTTGGAGAGAAGTACAACGTTGTTAGCGATCGAAATGATACCTAATTAACCAACGAATTATATTGTCGCGAACCCGATACGCTTATTATGCAATCTGCAAATAGGCGTATTTTTTATTTCAATTTTTAGGCGTTCTTCGTCGGCATAGCACACACGCTACGCGAGCCTCGTTCCTCGATAAGTTGTCGGTGAATCAGTCCTGTTCGCTGAAATATCCCGAACTCTGGTTGACTGAGAAAAGCTATATCTAAAAATATTTAAGTATTAATTGGCATTTCATCTAAAAATAATTAATTATCAATAATCTAACATCGGCATTGCACCCAGAACAAACTTCTCGCTCAGTACCAAAAAAAGTCTAACAATCTCCTAGATTCTCTAGATGGAACAGACTTGACGCTCTATACCCATTGCAATTCAAACTAATCCCTCCAGGGGGATTGAAACAGGAACTTTGGCTTGTTGTACTAATCATTTAGGTAGCAAAACAGTAAACAAACTACCTTTACCAAGTTCAGACAAAACTTGAATTTTTCCCCGATGTGTTTCTATAATCCGATTAGATAAATGAAGACCTAAACCACTACCGGAACGTTTATTTCTACCTTGACGGAAACGTTCAAAGATAGTTTTTTGGTCTTCTTGAGCTATTCCATACCCAGTATCTTCAACTTCTAATTTTACCCAGCTTTGCCCTGTATCGGATATTAATTCTGATAAACGAATTTTCACACCACCTTCGTCAGTGAATTTTATCGCATTACCAATTAAGTTACTAACAACACGTCGCAATTCTAAACAATCTCCATTTTTAATCACGCTAGTATCTTCAGCTTGTTGTAAATTATTCTTAAATTCAATGGTTAAATCTCTTTCTTGCGCTAGTGGACTTAATTCTTGAACTACTTCCTCAACTATGGAAAGTAGATTACAGCTTTCAAAATTCAAAGTTTTTTTACCAGCTTCAAAACGTGATACCTCTAGCAGAGTATTCACCATTTCTAATAAGTTATGATTGCTGCGAATCATTGCGGCGATCGCCTTTTTCATTTCTGGGGAAATCTGACAGAATGTTTCTTGTAAAAATAAATTCAACATTCTATCCGCAGCTACTAAAGGTGTTCGCAAATCATGAGTTAAACGCGATACAAAGTCTTCTCGCTGACGTGTCATTTCTTTCTGTGCATCGATACTGTGCTTAAGACGCAAAAGACTGCGTACTCGGGCAAGTAATTCGTCTGTGTCGAAAGGTTTGCGAATAAAATCATCGGCACCTGCATCTAAACCTTCAACAACACTAGCATCGTCAAAGGCTGTAACTAATAATATTGGAATGTAATCATTCTCAGGATTATTACGGATGCGACGAGTCACTTCATAACCATCTATTCCCGGCATCATTACATCTAAGAGTATCAAACTTGGAGGCAATCGCTGAATTTCTTCTAATGCTGTTTCACCATTTACTACTAACTTAACTTCGTATCCTTCACTTTCCAAAATAGCTTGGACTAAGTGTAGATTATCAGGAATATCATCAACCGCTAAGATTCGATCTACTATTTGCAAATCTTGAAGTGACATAATAAGACTTTTTATAGAATAGATATTTTTTATACAGAATTAATTATTAATTATCTCTGCTGGTGTTTAGAATCCCTTTTTTGTTTATAATCTCCTTTTTTCTGATTGTTTACAAGCTGTTTTAAAGAAGAATCATAGTTAGTTTCTCTAATTTCTTGATCTGAAACAGATGACACTTGCCGTAGTAATTCTACACGAAATATCGAACCTTTTCCTAATTGGCTTTCAATCGTAATTTTTCCCCCCATCATATTTACCAATGCACTAACTATAGGTAAACCCAAACCCGTACCCCCAAATTTACGATTGGTACCTTGATCGAGTTGTCTGAAAGGTTCAAAAATATTTTGTATATTATCGAGGGCAATTCCAATTCCTGTGTCTTCAACTGCTAATTCAACACGATTATGAGAAAGTTCTGTGATTTTTACCTTAATACTACCAGTTTCCGTAAATTTAATCGCGTTTGAAAGCAGTTTAGCTAAAATTTGTCGCACGCGCAACGAGTCATTATATAAGATAGAATTTTCTAAATTGATGTCAATGTTTATGGAAAGTTTTTTCGCTTCTGCTAAAGAACGCATTTCTTCAACACTAAATTTAACCAATTTTGTGATATCGAATATTTCTGGTTTTAAATCTAAGTTTCCTGCTTGTAATTTAGAAAATTCTAAAATTTCGTTAACCAGTATCAATAAATTTTTCCCATTGTTAAGGATACGTTCTATCATCTGCTTTTGCTGATGTGTAAGTATACCTGATTTAGGACGCAGCAACAATTGAGAAAACCCAATAATCGCATTCATGGGAGTCCGTAATTCATGAGATATTGTTGCTAAAAATTGCGATTTTAACTCCAATGCTTCAATTAACTTGAGATTTTGTAAATTTATTTGTTGTTTTTGCTGTTCAATTTTTTGAGTTTTACTGATGATTAATTGCTTATTTTGCTGTATTTGCTGATTCGCTAGAGCTAATTGTGCTTTAGTTTGATAGATTGCGATCGCGTTACGTGTGACTAAATCTAAAATTTCTGCCGATAATGTCGATTTATTAACGTAATCTGTAGCTCCTGCTGCGATTACTTTTTCAATGATTCCTTTATCGCTGTTTTCAATTAGAACAACTACAGGAACTGGAATTCCTAAACTACGTACTTTTCTCAACAATGTTAAGGTTTGAGTTCCGGACAAACAATTATCCAAGAAAATACAGTCATAGGAAGTATTCTGTAAAACATCAATCGCGTCTTTGCTTTCCACTACTTTTAACATTTCTCTGCTTGCTCCAGCATTAGTGAAAGCACGACATATTGTTGCTTGATCTATTTGATTATCTTCGATAATTAAGATTTTCAGCTTCTCGTCCATCGTTTTTCAACTTAGGCTATTAGATGTTAATTTATTTTCGTGAAATTTTTCCCAGTCATCTGATCAATGATTATATTTTTTAGGTTATGATAATTTTTATGTATATCAGATTTATCATAAGTTAAATTGCTTATTTTTAACACAAGCAAAATTTTATGCTGATAATCTATATATACTTTAGCTCTTGAATTATATTAACTACCGTGAATCTTTATACCATAAATTAATCTCAAATTTTTTTTTAAACCTTATTTTATTGATGAAATATTGATTTATTAATTACTATTTCTTCTCTGACAACTTTTTTAATTATTTTATTCCACGAAAGTAAAAAGCCTGAGTAGTCCTTGGCGTAAGTGTAAGTAATTATTAGACGCAAAAATCTAAATAATGATGCCACTAACCTAACAATTGTCCTAAAAGCACTTATTAACCGCAATCAATCATAGAAGATTACAATCAACAGACAAATTAACTAATTTTACAATATTTTTTGTCAAAAAATATACTATATTATAATTGTGATTCTATTTTATGCAAATACATTTTTATTCGTCGTCAGTCCTTAGTATGAGTTTTCCCAGCATATTTGTGGCTAAAGGGAAATAGAAGTTTTTCTTAAGTCCGGCAGATAAAAACTTTAACAAAATCAGCATTATTGATTTTTGATAATTTTAAAGGGTTTCAATTGGTAATTGAAGTTGTAAATTATAAATGAATAATTAAATGAGTAAAAACAAGAAATTCGCAATATTTAGCAATATATATATTTAGTGCGGCATATATTTAGATATCTGAATGTATCTTAAGATATATTATCAACTATATCAAAAGACTAAACAAAAATTTTGCAGTTACTTCTGTCGATGGATGTATGCTTGAAAAAAAACCTCTATCTTAAGTTGTGAATGTTAATTAAAAAATTTCAATCAATAAGATTTCCTAAATATATTAAATAAAAATCATATGAGTGTAGCAATGAGTGAAATCAGTATTGTGTTAATTGAAGACCATGATTTAACTAGAATGGGAATAAAAGCTGCATTGCAGACAAATAGCGAACTGCAAGTAATAGGAGAAGCAGCTAACGCAACTAAAGGGCTGAAAATGCTAGAAACGATGAAGCCAGATGTAGCACTTGTAGATATTGGTTTACCCGATATCGATGGGATTGAACTTACCCGTAAATTTAGAGAATCTCAAAATAGTAGGGGAGATACTTCTACAAGAATTTTGGTTTTGACAATGAACCACACGAACGATACCGTACTTGCGGCTTTTGCAGCAGGAGCAGATTCCTATTACATGAAAGATACAAGTATTGATAAACTGACAGAAGCAATTTACGCAACTCATTACGGTAACTCTTGGATAGACCCTGCGATCGCGAATATAGTATTACATCAGATAAGACAGGAAACCTTCGACAATAAAACCTCGTTACAAGCGAAAACAGTAAAAATTGAAGCGCTTTCTTATGAATACGAGCAAGTTTTAGAAACTTACCCTTTAACTCAAAGAGAATTAGAAATTTTAGAATTAATAGTAGCCGGACATAGCAACGGAGAAATTGCTGAGCAACTATATATCACAGTTGGTACCGTTAAAACTCATGTTCGCAATATTCTTAACAAACTTTGCGCTGATGACCGTACTCAAGCAGCTGTAAGAGCATTACGTTCTGGATTGGTAGCCTGAAACTGGTGTATTTAAAATCACTCACTCAGGGACTGAAAGTCCCTCTCTTATAGCCAAAGTCCATTCCTAACTCCTAACTCCTAACTCCTACACGTTTACTTTGCTATAGTGTTGGTTTGTTGCCATTGAATATCTACCATACGCGCTTAGTAATGAACTACGAAACAGCTCATCAATTTCTTTTAAACCAAACTATAGCAAGCGAAAACAACTCAGATGCATTACTAACACGAATGCGACAAGGAAAAGCGCCCATACCCGGTCAAATTACTTCAATTTTGCTTGCATTAAAAGTAGTCTTTGAAGCATTAAAACATAATACTACCATCGAAAAAGAACTCGCTTACGCTTTATATTTATTAGCTATAAAAGCTCAACAATTATTTGCAGCGGGGCTGAAAGCTGGTGTAGATTGGCCCCCAATGCTAAAAGAAGATTTGTTAAGAATCGCAAACGCAACCGAAAGTATTCTTTGTGGTGAATGGCATAACGTGCATCAATAAATAGTGGTTGGTGGATAGTAGTTATCAACCAACAACCATAAATTAACAACCATCAACTAACTTCTAACGATTTCGTAATTCTTCTTCCAACTTATCCAAATCAGATTTAAGAAAAACCGTCATCTGACCAGTATAAGCTTTACCGTTTTTACCTTGTGCCACTTCTACCCAATAAGCATAGCGATCGCCAACACGTAATTCTCCGATTGTACCTTCTCTGATGGGAGTTTTAGCAAAACGTGCTGCATTAATTGCGCTTTGGTTGGGATACTCGTAAATAATTTGAGCGCCTTTATAATCTTGATAAATATCTAAACCGTAAATTATTCGCAAAGACTCTTTCAATTTATCCAAACTCATACCATTAATTGCATCATACATAGATATGCGTTCGGTACGAATTTGGCTACGGTTTTTGGTAAATGTGACTCTACCAGGTGCTGACACCATCGCTTGAAAACTGAATCTTTGAGCTGCGGTATCAGTTTTCGTCACCAAAAAGCGCTCCCCACTCCGAGGGCTTAATGTCGGATGTGCTTTAATCCAAGTTTCTACTTCTTCTGTAGCTTGTCCAGGTAAAGCCGTAGCCGCACTATTATTAGATATCAAGAATGCTAAGGGTAAAATTAAAACTTGTAATAGAGATTTTTTTAGCATTTTTCAGTTTTGAAAGTTTCTATATATAGAATTCCCCTTTTTTTCAATTAATTAACGCACTGTCTTCACAGTATTTTTTTTTCATGGAAAATTTTAAAACTCCACCGATTTTTATCAGGTGGAGTTGGGAACTTTAAAAAAAACAAATTAGTCTTGTTTGATTAGAGACTAAAATTTCACAACTTGCAAAGCAACAGTAGACTTGGTTTTAGCGTTGCCTGTGTGAAAAAAGTTGTTGTTGGATTAGTATGTGATTTTTGTAGAGTGAATAAAACCGTTTTTCTGAAGGCGATTTTCAAGGATTTTTCTGTAAACCGCTTCGTATCCATCAACCATTTTGCTCACGGTAAATCTATCTTCTACATACTTGCGACAACCATGACGGCTGAGTTCCAAAGCTTTGGGAATCATTGCTGCTATTTCTTCATAGCTTTGACAAACAAAACCACTTACACCATGACTTACAACTTCTGGTACCGAACCCAAATTAGTCGCAATCACTGGTGTACCTGTAACCATTGACTCAATCATCACCAAGCCGAAAGGTTCTTGCCAAGTAATCGGGAATAAAGTGATCGCAGCATTCCCTAGAAGTTCGGCTTTCTCCTTGTGAGTCACTTCGCCGAAAAATTGAATTTGTTTACCATCAATATGAGGAGCAATTTCTTGCTCGAAAAATTTACGATCAACCTCATCAACTTTTCCTGCCATTCTCAAATGCCAACCTGTTTGTTTGGCTATGGAAATAGCATGATGTGGTCCTTTTTCTGGAGAAAATCTCCCTAAAAATGCTAAGTACGGTGGATTTTCGGGTTCAGCAATGAATGGATAATTCTTTTCATCAATGCCGTTATAAACAGTTCCTACATAGTTCAGGTCTACCTGCCGTTGGGAATCACTGATACTAACGTATGGTTGCTTGTAGTGGTGGGTGTATATCTTTGCCGTATCTTGATTAAAGCTATGGTGCAAAGTATGTACAGTAGGTGTTGTCACCAATCCCGCTGAAGCCAAAGTCAAAACGCCATTATGGGAATGAATTAAATCAAATTCCGCCGCTCGTTGGTAAACCTGGCTGATTTCGAGCAGTTCATAAGCATCATAGTTTGAAACGTTAGGGTCTAAACGCAAAGCGCGATCGCAAACGGCTTCCAACTTAGCAAGAGTTAGCGAATCACCTGAAGCAAACAATGTTACTTCATGACCCCGACGAACTAATTCATCGGTTAAGTGAGCAACTACCAACTCTATTCCTCCATAAGAAGGAGGCGGAACTCGTTCCCTTAAAGGGGCTACTTGAGCGATTCTCATAAATTATTTGTGTTTGTACAACTAAAAAAGTCCATGTTAAATCAGTTATCAATTGACAGTTGTGACGGTCTATGGTATGAGAACAGATCGGAACCATATCAATAGATTATTTGTTCACTGTTAAGCAGGACTCAGATTTTCACTGGGTAGAGAAAAAAACATTCACCCATAGCAAAATCAATTAACCATGCTGACTTGCAATAAGTCTATTTTTGGTTAATCAAATTTTGACTAATCTTTCAAATTATCTCAGATTGTCAACAATTAATAACTATTAAGCAACTACATTTACAAATTACAGCTTGTTTGTAATATTGAACATCTATCCTGGGAATCATAGAAAATACTTTTTTTAGTATACTAAAATACAGTTTTTTGAACCACTTTACTTTTCATGAATTTATTTCGGATTTTTCGGAGTTTTTCGGAGTTTTTTAGGAGAAGCAAAGAGAGTCCTGTTTGTGTTTAGGCAATCAAGGTTTTGCTTTTGCCATCTTGATGATGTGTAATCGAATATGCTGGAATTGTGTCCAGAATGATCAAGAATCGGAAGGGAAATCATGAAAATCGCGACTTGGAATGTCAACTCAATTAGAACTCGTTTGGAACAGGTTATTAATTGGTTGAAGGAAAGTGCTGTTGATGTGCTTTGTTTACAAGAAACTAAAGTTGTAGATGAACAATTTCCCCAAGAACCTTTTCAAGAATTAGGGTATTATCTCTATACTTATGGACAAAAATCATACAACGGTGTAGCAATAATCAGTCGTCAACCTTTAAAAGATGTTGCCTTTGGTTTTACTTCAGTCTTAGACAATATCGATTCCAAATGGGACGAGCAAAAACGAGTAATTTCCGGTGTAATTGGTGATATTAGAATTATCAATCTTTACGTACCTAACGGTTCTGAAATAGGTAGCGAAAAATATGAATATAAATTGCAATGGTTGAAAATATTAGGGGATTATTTGCAAAAACAGCAAGAATCGACCGACGATATATGTATGTGCGGAGACTTCAATATTGCTTTAGAAGATAAAGATATTCACGAAAAAGCCGACCCCAAAAATCATATCATGTCATCTGAGGCGGAACGGCAAGCTTTACGAGATATTTTAACCTTGGGATTTGCCGATGCTTTTCGTAAATTTACCTTAGAAGGCGGACATTACAGTTGGTGGGACTATCGCGCAGCGGGATTTCCTCGTAACCGAGGCTGGCGGATCGACCATCATTATCTCACACCCGATTTGTGCGATCGCGCAAAAAGCTGCATCATTGACATCGAACCCAGAAAATTAACTCAACCAAGTGACCATGCTCCTGTTATTGTGGAATTTTAGAAGACCTTCGGGATGACCAGAGTTAGGAGTTAAGAGTTAAGAGTTAGTAACTTCCAATTTCCAATCCCCAATTACCCATTCCCCATTACCCATTAGCAATGATGTTTTTAGTAACAGGTGCAACCGGCGATATTGGTACCAGAGTGGTACGACTGCTGCGGGAACGAGAGATGCTAGTCAAAGCTTTTGTCCGTCTCACCTCGCGTTATAGTGAATTACAACATCGAGGTGCCGATATTTTTATCGGTGACTTAAGGGAAGAAAAAGACATTCGTAAAGCTTGTCAAGGAGTTGATTATATTGTTAGCGCTCACGGTTCAGATGGTGATGCGCTATCCTTGGATTATCGCGCCAATATAGAGTTAATTGACCAAGCAAAAGCGAATGGAGTTCAACACTTTGTCTTTATTTCCGTATTGGGTGTAGATCGAGGGTATGAAGATGCTCCGACTTTTAAAGCAAAACTTGCTGTAGAACAATATCTACAAAACAGCGGTTTAAACTATACAATTTTACGACCTGCTGGATTAGCGTCTAATTTACTGAGCTTAGCTGAAAGATTTCGCGAAACCGGGTTTTATTTACTTATCGGTGATCCTAAAAACCGCACTTCTATAGTCAGTACAGATGATTTAGCAAAAATGGTAGTTGATTGTGTCATTCTGTCAAGCGCTCGCAATAAAATTTTACCTGTGGGAGGCCCAGAGGTTTTATACAGAGAAGATATACCGCATATTCTCGGTCGTATTTTTAATAAAGAACCAGTAATAGTTAACGCACCATTATTTTTAATTGATGGATTGCGGAGTGGATTAGGTTTAGTTAATTCTAAAACACAAGCAGAATTAGGTACTTTTCGCACTTTACTAGCCAATGAATTTTTCTGTACAACAGAAGAAGTTAAAAACTTAGAAGAAATTTTCGGTTTTGAATTAGAAACCCTAGAAAGTTTTTTAAGACGTTATTTAGGAGTTTAGTTGATAGTTGATGGTTGTTAGTAGTTAGTTGATGGTTGTTATTACACTACACCTTAAACTTTTGACCTTTAACCTTTAACCTCTAACCTTTAACCTTTAACCTTTAACCTTTAACCTTTAACTTTTTATGAAGTATTCCTTAGTTGCAAATCCATCTCAAGCACGTAGAACCAAACAAGAATTTGCTCAACCAGATGAACAATTATCTTATGAATTGGGTAAAGCCGTACAGGAACTGCCACCGCTTTATACTAGATTGTTAGCAGGAACCATCAGCGCAATTATTTTTGGTTCAATTACCTGGGCTTATTTCTCGAAAGTAGAAGAAGTCGCGAGTGCGTCAGGAAAAATCATTGCTTCTACACAAGTTAGGCCTGTAACATCCTTGGGTAATGGGTCAATTGTCGAAGTGAATGTCAAGGAAGGTGATAAAGTAGAAAGAGGTGAAGTTTTAATTCAACGTGACCCAGATTTGCAGCAAGCGGATGTTGCTCGTTTAGCGAAAAATGCTAGCTTGATTCGAGAAGATTTACGCCGTTTGGATGCGGAGCGTACTGGTGTTAAAACAGCGGGGAATAAGTTACAAGATGAATTGTTGCTGTCTCGCTTGCAAGATTATCAAGCACGTCAAGCTAGTGCGGAAGCGGAAGCAAATCGTCAAGCAGCCCTTGTAGAACAAGCAAAGGTACGTTTTACTCGTTTGCAAGAAAATTTTGCTAACGCTAAAACCAATTTAATTAATGCTAAAACAAATTTGAAAAATGCTCAAGAACTTCGTAAGCAAGTTGGAAGTGGTGTAACATTAGCGAAAACGAGAGAGAAAAGTTTACGGGGACTAACTACTGAAGGTGCTATACCGCGACTCGATTACTTAGATGCACAGGATAGACTTAACCGTGCTAGTGCTGAAATAACCAGAGCTGAAGACCAAATAGTCAACGCTGATAATAAAATAACTGAAGCCCAAGACAGAGTTACATCTTTAGACAAAGATATAGCTGCTCAACAGCAAGAAATTAGCCAAGCACAAGCAGCATTTGAAGCAGCTAGTAGTCAAGCACAACGTTTAGCTTCGGAACGTCAAAGTGAAATTTTGACTCAAATTAACCAGCGTAAAGAAGAATTGAGCAACATTGTCGGTCAATTAGAGCAAGCGAAAAAACAGCAACAATTAGAAACTATCAAGTCTCCAGTAAAGGGGATAGTTTACGATGTCAAAGCAAGTAAAGGTCCTGTACAAGCAGGAGAACAGTTACTCTCAATTTTACCTCAAGGAGAAGAATTATTATTAGAAGTCAAAGTTCTCAACCGCGATATTGGTTTTATTCGGCAAGGAATGAAAGCAAAAGTCAAAATGGCAACTTTTCCTTTTCAAGAATTTGGTACCATTCCTGGTGAAGTAGTACGTGTTAGTCCTAATGCGATAGTAGATGAGAAATTAGGATTGATATTTCCCACGACAATTAAGCTAAATAAAAAATCAGTTGTATTGCGTGACAAAGAAGTAATATTTACGCCTGGAATGGTTGCAAATGCTGATATTGTAACTCGTAAAAAGTCGATTTTGACATTTTTGGTTGAGCCTGTGACGCGACGGTTTAGCGAAGCATTTTCTGTAAGATAATTGTCAAAGGTCTAAGGTCTAAGGTCTAAGGTTAAAGGTCAACTGTCAACTGTCAACTGTCAACTAACAACTAACCACCTTTATACTTCAAAACAAAAATTACCCCGATTAAACCAGCTAAAAGCATTATCCAAGCTCCAGTTGCTATTTTGATTAACTTTTTGGCCTTGATGTTTTGCCACCAACCCGTGGGGCGTAAATCTTGAAGTAAGAGAGTGGCGATCGCCGCTAAGTTTAAACTGGCAATATTGGCAATTAATAATAACATTGCTCCGATTGCGGGTTGCCATTCTGCGGAGCCCATCAACATTCCCCAAGTTACCAAAGGTGGTAATAAGGCAACTGAAACCATGACTCCGACGATGGAACTGATTTCACCAGCGGTTAAGGAAATCGCCGCAGCAGCACCGGAAGCAAGAGCAACGACGATATCAGCTAAAGTTAATTTGGTTCGGATAGCTATTTCTGGTAAGTCTGGACTAATAGGAGAGAGTAAGCCGATTAAAATTGAAAAAATAATCGGGATGATAATTCCAATTACACCAACTCTGATAGTTCGTACAGCTAAAGTAAAATCTCCTAAAATAGTAGCTACTGCTAATGCCATATTAGGTTTAAGTAATGGTGCTAGTACCATTGCACCAATTATTACTGCTTCACTACCGCGTACCAAACCCACAGCAGCAATACTAGAAGATAATAATAATAATGAAATCTGTGTCCAGGAAAAATGAACGCTTGAGGCTACATTGGTGTAAATTTCTTCGCGATTAATTCGAGTTGGCGCGGATGGTAAACCAACTGAATTTTCCGATGATTCTAGTCGAGGTAAGGAAGCTTCTACTGGTAATAGAAGCAATCGAAAGTCTTGTATATCCTTGAACTGTCCAACTAAACAATCAATTAGTGGTTCTACTTCCCCTGAAGAAAGCAATATTTTAAACTCCAGTTGATTATTTTCTAGTTTTTTTTGCCAAACTCCTAAAGAAGAATATTCTGCGATTAATTCCTCTAATCGTTGACTCTTTTCTTGTGGTAAATAAACCTCAACTAAGCGTAGATTCATGTACTGTGTTTTTGGAGAAAGTTTTTTGATAATGTAATAGTTATTTTTTAGCGTAGCTGATTACCACAATAAAAGCTTGTTTTCTTTGTCACTCTGTTGGTATGAAGTTTAAATTATTCCTTAATGAGGATGCGCTTGATTTTTTTAATGATAGTAAAGGGTTGGGAAAAACAGGGAATAATAACTACTCCCTTCCTGCCCTAAAATTAGCGTTCTCTTTTGATCTCTTTCCTCTGTGTTCTCTGCGTCTCTGCGGTTTTTTTTTCGGTAATCTTTCAGGAGAAAAGGAGTAATCATCCAGGCTTGATATTACTCACAGTACAGAAGTCGAGTAACTTTTACAAAAACCAATTTCTAGCTCTATACTACTCCCTAAAATAAAAAATCAGGTTCTTCGAGCATACTTTCAAAATCTTTGTTGAAGATAGGGTTATTTTTATTTCCTAAACTATTATGTTGATAATTAATCAACTGTGATTCAAAGGAGAGATTTACAGACTTGTTAATATTTTGATTGGGGGATAAATTAAAAGTTTCAGTATTGCCAAAATCAAGGCTTGTACTAAAACTTTTGTTTGGATATCCAGCATCAAAATTAGATGTAAAACTACTACCTTGAATTAAGTCACTAGAATCGAATTTTAAACTGATAGTTTGGATATTATTACTAGCTGTTTCTTCGAGAGTTTGACGTATCAAGTTACTATTCAAGTTAGGATTAGCACTTAACATTAAAGCTACTACTCCTGCAATATGAGGAGTTGCCATAGATGTACCACTATAGGAATCATACCTGTTATTTGGAAGTGTAGAGTAAATATCGACTCCGGGAGCGGTAAGATATGTTAAAGCATCGGTTCCTGCACGGTTAGAAAATCGAGCCATATTTTTATCTTTATCTATAGCTCCTACAGCAATTCCATATTTGTCTGCATAACGAGCCGGATAAAGTGGTGTTTCACCGCTACTGTTTCCCGCTGCCATGACTACGATTACTCCTTTACTGTTAGCATACTCTACAGCTCTTTCTATACTAAAGCTAGGAAAAGAACCACCCAATGAAAGGTTAATGACATCGGCTCCATTATCGGCAGCATAGTAAATACCATTAGCCACCGCAGTAGTAGAACCAGAACCAAAATCATCTAAAACTTTTACTGGCATTATTTGAGCATCGTAAGCAATACCAGTTACACCAAAATCATTTTTTGTCCCCGCAATAGTACCAGAAACGTGGGTACCATGTCCATCTACATCTATGGTGTTATTATTCTTTCCATCAAAGTTCCAACCGTAGACATCATCTACATAACCGTTACCATCATCATCTTTACCGTTGTTGGGAATTTCACCCTGATTTGTCCAAATATTCTGTTTTAAATCATCATGATTGCGATCGACACCAGTATCTAATACCGCAACTACCACACCTTGCCCTGTATATCCTTTTTCCCATACAGACGGTGCTTTGACAGCATCGGCTCCCCAATTTTTACCTCCTTGCTCAGGAACATTCGCAAATGTGTCTTCTCCAATGATTTTAGCTACTGCTGCTGCTGCATTTGCTAAACCATAACCATTTTCAGAGTTGTATCCTTGACTGCTGGAAGTATAAATATTTTGTTGGGAATTTAATTGAATATTGTTATCTATATATGGTATTACAGTTTCTTCAGAGTTTTTAACAATTGAATCATCTGTAGAAGATTCAAAACTGCTACGACTCAGAAGGTTAAGATTATTTTGTTCAATCTGGAAATTTAATTCATCTGTTGTGATAAATGCTGTGTTATTTTGTGTTGTTTCAGGGAATAAATTACTATCATTCAAGTTAGGTTGCATAAAGTTATACCTTAAATAAATTAATCTTTATTTTGATGACACCATTAATAGTGAAAATTCTGAAATTAATTCAAATTTTAAGTTGCAAAAATATTCGGATTAACCATAAGTACTATGAAATTTAATTGTAAATTGCTAGTAATTTAACAGTAAGATTGTTTTTGATATTTTTATGAATATAAATCTAATTTTATTAATAGATTAATTCTCAAATCAGACATTTCTTAATTATCAAAATGTGTATTTTAAACTTTTTATTTCCAGAAGTCGGGTTTTTGTAAATAAAAACCCGACTTCTATTTATCAATTGTTTTCAAGAAGTCGGGTTTTTATGAAGATTTTCTATGAGTACCGATATTTATCTAAAAACCCGACTTATATTGACAATTTACGTAGAAACTACATTTTTAATTGTAGAATCCCAATAACTAAAGTTGTTGCTAATTTCATTCCAACTTAATTCTAAAGTGCGAGATTTTAAAGCAGTATTATCAGTACTCCAAGGATTTAATAAAGTAAACTTTTGAGTTGTAGCATTATAATCGATTAAGGCGTAAGCATGGGAAGTGACAATATTTGATTCTACTCCACTAGATTTTGAACCAAATCCCACAACTTCACCGGAACTAAAAGCATCAATAACCGTATTAAAATTGAGTATTCTACCCAAAGCAGATTTTTCTCCAGTAATATGCGCGAATGCATCACTCAAATATCCAGCATTTCCAATACCATTATATGAATTGGTATTATCTTGATTAATCCATCCAGATTCATTTAGTTGAGCATAAGCTTTTTCTGCTAATGCAACCCATAATTCATTATTACTATTTCCGTGATAATCACCTGCATTAGCATATACAAAATTACCGATATTATTGGTTGGTAAATATCTGTCTACCGTTACATAATCGGCAACTCCTTTATTATAAAAACGAACCGTAAAAGTACCATCTCCATTATCAATAAACATATTTTGGATAATTTCTGGAGATTGTACGGCAGTTGCACCTAAACCAGCTAGGAAAAAACAGTCATTGATATAACCTTGCTTGATATCATCATGACTGATACCATTTTGAAATAAAGAACCTTGTGCATATTGATAAGTGTGAGTTGTTATCGGACGTTCACTTCCTAAAAACCACTTGTTGATCAGCTTGTCTAATTGCACATCGCTACTTCCAGCTTGTAAATTCCCCGATTTATTCGCAACATCACCGTTAACTACTTTATTTGATAAAACTCTTACATAGTCTGACATTCCCAAGTAAGAAGCGTTATTAATTATGGTACGTAAATCATTTAATTCCGTTGAATCAACCACACCGTCATCTTTTGCATTTCGGATAATCGCGATCGCCTCATTGCGGTCTATAATATTATCTGAAAATAACGACCTGCTTAATTCACGGATGTTTGTATCTTGAATATTCTGATCAAACCAGTCTTGTTGGGGAACAGTATCTACAACTTGGAAAGACTTTTGCCAGATATTACTATAATCATCTATCTTATCGCGGGTTCTTGCCCATAATAAGTAGTCACCACCTTCGAGGGAATCAATACTGTAATCAAAGCCGAAGGAACCATCTTCATTACTGCGGAATTCCACCGCATCAGCGATATTTTGCCAATTTCCACCCTGTTTTTGTAACCAAAAATCAACTCTGCTCAAGTCATCTATACCGTTAGCATCAAATACTTTACCATTGATAACGCGCACACCACCCTCAATTGTTTGAATGTCAAACTCAAAGTTAGAAGGTGCTACATTCGCAACTTTAAAGTAAGTTGTTAATGCATCTCCAGAAGCACCGGCTTTATCATACGCGATGGCTTTTAGCTCATAATTACCTTGTTTTAAATCGCTAATACTGTAGTTAAAACCGATAGAAGCATCCTGATTTTGATAAAAGTTGAGAGCGTCTTTAATATCAGTCCATTCACCACCCTCTTTCTTCAGTTGAAAATCAATTCTTTCTAAGTCATCTATACCATTTGCATCAAATACCTTGGTGTTAGTCAGTTTGATTCCTCCAGTAATTTGATCGATTGCAAAGCCTAAATTTTGAGGAGCTAGATTGACAATATTTTCAACGTTAAAAGATTCTGTCCAAACGTTGCTTCTAGCACCGAGTTTATCCGTAGCTCTACCCCATATATGGTATTTCCCTTGTTCAAGATTATTGATATCGTAATTAAAGCCAATTGAACCATCAGTATTCTCACTAAATTCAGATACACTACCAAATTTTTTCCAGCTTTCACCCTGTTTTTTCAGCCAAAAATCCACTGTTCGTAAGTCATTTACACCATCAGCATCAAAAACTTTGGTATCTGTAAGACGTACTCCACCTGCAATCGCTTCTGTATTAAATTGAAATGCTTGTGGTATATGGTTGCTTCTCACTCTCAAATTGTAGGAAGTACCAACATTACCAACCTGATGAACATGAATATGATAACTACCTGAATCTAAAATTTGATTAATTTTTTCAGATACATTACCGTTACCAGATGAATTCGCAATTTCTGAACCATGATCATTTAATAGTCGAACATCTGCATTATCAGATAAATTACTCAATACAAGGTTAAAACTACTGCGACTGCTTAATTTGAAGCTATAGTAATCATCAGTATTATCCAAGCCAACTTTATCTTTGATAACTTGCCACTTTTGATTAGTATCTAAAGGAGTCGAAGAACCGAGAAAGTTTCCCCCATTATCTATTTGCATAATATACGGCTGCTTTTTGTTATGTAAATAAAGTTTGTCAACATCACCTTGCATACAAACAAGCAAGGTAAAGATTTTATAGTAGTTTGTAAACTTTCCTATCTTTTTGAGAGGAACTTCTATAGTGCTACTTACATTCCCAAAACAGCTAGGGAAAAATTACGTATTAATTAAATATAAAAAAATGGCATATCTCACCTAGATAAAACGTACAAATCACAAAGTTAATTCCCATAAGTTCAGTATTGATGCGATATTTTATAAAGTTATTTAAAAGTAGTCTAATTTTTCAACCCTGAGTAAGTATATCGCTAAAAGTCTTTATGGATAAGCTTTATAAACAAATAAGAGTTTGAGAATGAATATACATCCTGTAAGAAATAATACTTTATTAAGTAAAGAATACAATATTTTTGATTATTTAAGTTGAATATTAAAACATAGTACTTAAGTAGATAGAGGCAAATCTAAGACATGATATTTTAAATAATTAATTAAAGAATAAGTATCAAAGTAAAAAATTTACTATATTCAAGGAAAAACCAATTAATCCGGAAAAAAGGGATTATTTAATTCTTTAAGTATTTAATTATTTATTGAATTTATTGAATTTATTGAATTTAATTAATTTAATTGATTTTATTTATATTTGTAGAAACGTAGCAGTGCTACGTCTCCAATGATGTGAAATCATCACCGATATTTTTATTCAGCAACGACTAAAATTGAATCTTGCTGCCGCTGAATGCAATGATGAAAATTATATCTGTTCGATTAAATTAAGCAAAACCCCGTGCAATCGCTAAAGCCCTTCTTACTCCTGCATCGGCGTTAATAAATCCGTTGCCATAAACAGTGTCATAACCTTGATTGCCCAAATCATAAGCTGTTTCGGAGATAATTGCCTTAATCTGTGCGGCGCTTAGATTGGGATTAACGCTCCATAATAATGAAGCAACACCGGAAACGTTAGCTGTAGAAGCGGAAGTTCCATTAAAGTTCTGGTTGTAACCAAAATCAAAGTTACCCGAAGCATTACGAGTTGCACTGGTACTAATAAACTCAGATGGAGCAGTTACAGTTAAACCATTACCATAATTAGAACCCCACCAATTTTCATAGGAAATGCGTTCACCCGGTGTTTTTGCATTCCCGAAATAATCTGTAGTACCCCAAGAAGAACCGACAGCTACAACATTACCGTATTTTTGGGCTAAATCTGCCGGACTAGCAATACTGTTAGTATTAGCATTACCTGAAGCAATGACAAACAAAGCTGTATTCTGGTTGTCTGCAATTAGTTGTTCAAATTCAGGGGAATAACCACCAGCCAAACTGATATTAACCACCAAACGCTTACCTTGAGCCTTGGATTGCTCTATCATTGCTTGGGTTGCAGTAGCTAAGTTGTAATTGGGAGCATCATCACCAACAACATCGATGTTGATTACGTCTGAATTCCAGTTAATACCAGCCCCTCCAATTCCGTTATTACTTGCAGCAGCGATAGTTCCTTGTACTAAAGTTCCATGAGAAAAATCACTCGATTTACTCCATTCATCCAAGTAGTTATTACCGATAAAATTAGTACCGCGTAAATCTGGATGAATATTTCCACTGCTATCAGTTCCCAAGCCAGTATCTTGGATACCAATCATGACATTATTGGAACCAGTTGTAAAGCGCCATGCATTATGAACCCCCATCCCATGCAGGTTCCACTGTTGGTTAAACAAAGGATCATTAGGAGTTACTGATAAATCCATGGTAGTATCCGCAAATTTTATTGTTTCAATACCTTCAAATAAAATTTCGCTACCATCACCAAAAGTTAGAGCATCAAATATTCGATTACCGTTCCCCGAATTATAAACTACACCACCATCGGGACTATTAGCATAATTCAAGACAACCGAAGATGAAATAAACTCGGATAAATCTAGTAAATCCCGCTTTCCACTACCATAGTCAACGTTACCGTTACCGGAAAACACTGTGCGACTCGAACCTGGTTGGTATGTAAAGGTATCAGCCCTTAAAGTTCCTAGGAAGGTATTGGTAGTTTGGGGGATAGCAGAAGTAGGAATCGGAGATGATGCACTTGTTGTTCCCGTATCTACTGTTGTATTATTTACAGACGTGGGAATTATTTCCACTAGAGACGCTGATAAATGCAGGTCGTAGTAAGTCTCGCTATTATTGTAGGAATTAACTTCTAGATAGTAACTTCCCGCAGCTAAGGTTTTGGCGATCGCTTCATTTAAACTACTTATATTCGCTGAGCGAGCAAGAATATTTCCTTGACTTGATAGCAAGCGTAAATCAGCATCAGCACTCAAACCATCCAAAACTATGTTCAAGTCACTGGTATTATCAAGATGAAATTTGTAATAGTCCTTGGAGTCTAATTTACCCACCCAATTGCTAATACTTTTAGTCTGAGAATCGATCACAACTTCGCGAGCAAGATCAATGCTATTTCCTGCGCTGTCAAAGGGTACTGCTGAAACACTTAAACGATAGTCAGTTTGAATATTACCGTAAGGATAAACTTCAATATAGTAAGTACCTTTCTCTAAACTCGTGCGAATGGATTCGGCTAATTTACCTCCATTGTTGGAATAAGCGATTATTTCATCTTTCTCAAATTTTCCATTGCCATTGCGATCTTGAATCAACTTTACGTCTGCATCTGCACTTAAACCGTCAAGAGTCAAGTCAAAACTACTACGTCCTTTAAGATTGAAGCTGTATAAATCATTTGCTTCAAGACTGCTAACTGTATCCGTAAAAAATTGAGGACTAGTATTAATACTTAAGTGTGTTGCTGAATCCAAATATCCTCTCAGTGCATTTTCTGACATACTTTTGAAATCCGAAAAAACGGTATTTTTTAACTCAATATCTATAAATAGTCTTTTTCAATGTCAAAATAGAGACTATGTGCTTACTTTAACCTTAACACCACAATAAATTTACTTAATCTTCATCAAAGTTTTCAATTTTATTTTAATTGGAAAAATTGTTTATCTGTAGAAAATATGCAAATTTTCCTCCTTATAATAAAAATTATCGGGTGATTTTATGGTAAATGGTTTTTCTAGTTTAAAGCTATTTGTTACTGATTTTTAGTTATCCCTAAAAAATCAAAAGTAGGTAAAACAAGCAAGGTTCATCTTGCCGTAAATAAAAGCTACAACCGAAGAAAAATCATTTTTAATTCCAAGGCTTCCTTAGGGCTTATCCTGATTATTTGGGATATTACCTTGTGATTTTATGCTCCCTTACTCCAAGACTTGTGATTTAAGTAATTGGTATAATCGGAAACTAATCTTCCTAAATACAGCTATTTGCTGTACGAATTGAAATAAAAATTATTGGGAATAAGCAACCATAAATAATTTACTGAAATAGAAAAATATATTACTTTTGAAAAAAATGATATGGGAGTAAGAGAGATGCTTCGTTAATTGATCGGGTAGTTAACATGGGGACAGGTAATCAATAATATCAATAATTTTCGCAAAAGATAAAATTTATGCTTATTAATCTAAAAGTTAGTAAAAATTTTGCTGTTATTACTGGTATTAAATATTTATGGGAGTGCATATTGGCTTATGGACGGTTAATTGCAATACTTGTGATGTGACGAAAACATTGGTGAAAAATAACTGATGCTGTCTTTATACAATTTTCCGAACAGTTGGCTCGTAGCAGTTGGACTCAATACCGTACTCTTAGGTATAGTTTGGCTGCTACCAAAAAAACTGCTGACTACTGCTGGAATATTTAATGCTTGGTTACTGGGTGTGTTGATTTGGGGAACCCTTGGTTGGTCTGGGTATGGGATAGTTGTTGTTTACTTTATAGTTGGTTCGGCTGTCACCCGCATCGGAATGGCTCAGAAAGAAGCCGAAGGAATTGCCGAAAAACGTTCCGGTGCTAGAGGTCCGGAGAATGTTTGGGGTTCGGCTTTCACTGCGGCTTTGTGCGCTTTGGGCATAGGAATTATTGATGGTTTGGGAAGTAATCAGCCTATTTTAAGTTCTTTGCTGCTGTTGGGTTATGTTGCGAGTTTCTGCACCAAACTTTCCGATACTTGTGCTAGTGAAGTGGGTAAAGCCTATGGTAAACGGACTTTTTTAATTACAACTTTACAACCAGTACCGCGAGGAACTGAAGGTGCTATTAGCCTTGAAGGAACTGTTGCGGGAATCTTCGCTTCCGTAGTGCTGGCAATTTTAGGCTGGAGTCTGAGCTTGATTGATGTGTGGGGTATTGTATGGTGCGTATTAGCAGCATTTATCGCCACTAATTTAGAAAGCGTAATTGGAGCAACATTGCAATCCCGATGGCAGTGGCTGACTAATGAATTAGTTAATGTTCTCAACACTTTGATAGGAGCTGCTAGTGCGATGCTATTTGCCTGGATGCGAGCAAATATTATTTAGAATATAATGTGTTTTCAAATACAAGTTGTTTAAATTTCATAAATCTATAAGTATTTATACATAATATTTATCAAGATTTGTTGCAGTATTACTGCAAGGCAACTTGGCATTACAATAGCATTGTCCTTATTAAGTGTCAGTTGAATAGGATTTGCTTCAATTTTATTGCTGTATATTTTTTAAGGTAATTTCTAAGTAAGCATTTTATGGAATCTTCATCGTTTTTGACTGTTGATGACCGATTAATTTCAGTACAGCAGGCAGTACAACACTTACAAATTAGTGGAAAATTAGGTCAGTTTATTAGGGATATTCTGCGCCAAGATGTCATAGAACAAGAAATTAAAGCTAGAACTGAGATAGAACTGTCTCCAGCTTTAACCGAACAAGCAATTATTGATTTTCGACTCAAAAATGAACTTAGCGACCCCCAAAAGTTTCAGGATTGGTTAAATAATAGCGGTACCGATTATGATACATTTCACGCCACAGTTGCTTTTGGATTTAAGTTGGAAAAGCTGAAAAGCGCGATCGCAGATCCAAAGTTAGGGGAATATTTTATTGAAAGAAAGATTTTTTTAGATAGAGTAGTACTTTCTCGAATTATTGTTGATAATCGGGAGTTAGCTGAGGAGTTGCACACCCAAATTGAAGAAGGAACTAGTTTTGAGCAGCTGGCGAGGGAATATTCCTTAGCTGACGACAAGATTGTTAACGGTATGATGGGACCAGTCAGTCGCGGAACAATGCCGGATAAACTGCGAGCTGCTGTAGATGTAGCTGGTTCTGGAGATATTTTAGGACCAATACAGCTAGAAGAACGCTATGGATTGTTTCGTTTAGAACAACTTTTACCAGCATCATTAGAAGATACTCAACTCAAGCAAGCACTACAAAATGAACTGTTCGAGAAATGGCTAGCAGAGAAAATTCAAAAGCTGACAGTCAAACTACAAGTAAAATAACCCTTTCAGATGATCAATTTCATCAAGCAACAGTTTTAGATTCACCGGCTTGGCATCAACCACCTTTAAGCTGGTTGAGTGACGAACAAAAAACTTTGTTGCAAGACGGATCGGATATTCTTGATTTTCGTTTAGGAGAGAAAATTTGGTATCAAGATAAAGATGGTTATCAATTTCTGATCGTTTCTGGCAAAGTCCGCCTGCGCCAAGAAGGAGTTGGTAAGCCTTTAGCCACTTTACAAGCAGGAGATTGGTTCGGTGATTTAAACAATTATCCCACAGAATGTAAAGCTGTCGCAGCGAGTAAAGAAGTTTTATTGCTGCGTACCGATACAGGATTATGGGCAGAATTATCCACACCGCAAATTGAAGAGTTTTGGGTAGGGAGACAAGGGGACAAGGGGACAAGGAGACAAGATGAGAATCTAGAAAAAAATTCTCCCCATCCCCCCATCCCCC
>NZ_JADEWL010000101.1 GCF_015207665.1 Plectonema cf. radiosum LEGE 06105 | reverse complement strand
AAGAGACAGGGAGATGGGGAGATGGGGGTTCCCAATTACCAATTACCCATTACCAATTACCCATTACCAATTACCAATTACCAATTACCAATTACCCATTACCAATTACCAATTACCCATTACCAATTACCAATTTACAATTTTTGTAGTAGTTGAGCAATTTGCTGATTAATATTTGCTACATTAAAACGCTGACTGGCGGTGTTGCGGGCTGTTTCCGCAATGGCGGCAGTCTTTTCCTTGTCTTGAATAGACTTGTTAATCACTTCGGTGAGTTCCTGGGGATTTCCCGGAGTTGTGAGAAAGCCGTTTATACCAGATTCTACTAACTCAACTGCACCTCCGGATGCTGCTGCAACTACGGGGGTTCCGGATAGCATAGCTTCTACAATTACTCTTCCAAAAGGTTCGGGAGCGGTGGAGGTATGAGCAACTAGATCGCAAGCTGCCATCAACTGGGGAATATCGTGACGAAATCCTAAAAATTTCACCCGATTTTGTAATTGCAATTCATCGATTTGCTGGTGCAGTTGCTTGACGTAATCTTGTTCGCCAAATAAAGCATCTCCTACTAAAATTACCGCAACTTTTGGCGGACATTTTGCTAGTGCTTCAATTAATATATGCTGTCCTTTCCAAGGTGCAAGACGGCTGAAATGTCCGACGACAAATTTATCATCGATTTCTAATTTTTGTCTAAGTTGTTTAATTTGAGATTCTTGATTTAAATAATTTTGCGGATCAAAACCGTTGTAAACTATTTTGACTAATTCAGCTTTTCCTCCGGCTTCGATAAAGGCTTTTTTACTAGCTTGAGAATTGGCAATTACTAAGGATGCGCGGTTTGCTAAAGTTACTGCAATACGACGATTTGTTTGACTAAAGTGTTCTGGTGAAAGAATATCGTGTAAATGAAATACTAAGGGACGATGAGCCAAAAAGCTCGCTATTGCACCGACAACTAATGCTTTTTGCGTATTGGCATAAATTAAATCATAATTACGAGCAATTTTTACTACTTTAGTAATTAAAGGTGCAAGTTGAGTAATACTTGCTAATCCTTGCGTAAGAGAACTTTCTTTTTTGACTTGTATTTTTTGATTCGTTAAAACTTGTACCGGAATCTGATTTTTTTCTAATAAATCCTTAAAAGAACCATCTGCAAATAACCCCACCAGGCAATTATTTTGATAAGGTTTGGCAATATCTATTAAACATAGTTCAGCACCACCAGGTTTACCGCTTTGATCTAAAAATAATATTTTCATTTTTATAAAGGGAATTGGGAATTGGTAATTGGTAATTGGTAATTGGGAATTGGGAATTGGTAATTGGTAATTGGTAATTGGTTAATCAATAACTCTTAACTGTCAACTGTCAACTGTCAACTGTCCACTGTCCACTGTCAACTAACTCCTAATATGACATTCCTGACTTGGAGAGCGATTTTATCCCAATCGAAGTTGTTAACTGCATATTCGCGACATTCTTCTGGTGAAGGTTTGGCTATTTCCCCGTTCAATACCTGTTCTAATTTTTTTGCGATCGCGCTTACTTCTATTGATTCTGTAATCAATTCGGGTGAAAACGGTTCGAGAATTTCCGGCATTCCACCGACGGGGGTACATATTACCGGGGTACCACAAGCGAGGGATTCTACGATTGCTAATCCGAAACCTTCAAAGGATTGTGAAGGCATTATTGATAAATCTGCTGCTTGATAAGCTACTGGTAGGAGTTCGTCGGGTAGGAAACCTAAAAAATTCACATTGTCTTCGATTCCCAATTCTGTAACTTGTTGTTGTAAACTCGTTTTTAAGGGTCCTCGTCCGGCGATCGCCAAATAAATATCGGGAATTTTTGGCTTGATTTGAGCTATGGCTGCAAGTAATTTATCAAGTCCGACACGATGTACTAAACGTCTGGATGTAAATAATGTCGGACGTTCTAATGACCATCCCAGTTTAATACGTGCTTGTTGAATTGATAAGTCGGGTTTAAAACTATTAATATCGACTCCACCGGGAATGACGTGAATTTTCTCCCAGGGTATTTGGTACTGTTGATGCAAAATATTTCCGAATGCTTGACTCAAAACTATGAAGCGATGACAGCGTTGATATGTTCTTTGTTCTACCAAGGTTTTTTTCAGCAAGGCTTTGATATTACCAACTCCTTCTTCCTGAGATTCTGATGCCCAAGGGCCGTGAAAATTAAAGGTTATTGGCACATCGGAAGGTAATAAATCCAATATTGGCAGACTATATAAGGCAAAGTGCAAGTTTATTGCATCTGGCTTGGTTTTTCTGGTTTTTTTAAAGTTATTCCTCACCGACCACAATCTTTGTAATATGCTTGTGTCTGGTGCAGCTAAATTTGTGATTTTGATGGGTAGGTTAGTTTCTTGTTCAGGTAAACCCACTCCGCATAACTCTACTTGGTCTTTATTTTTCCCTAATCTCAGTGTAAGTTCGTAAACATACCTTTCCAAACCTCCGGGAGTTTTGGGAAACCAGCCTAAACCCAAGCAAAGTATTGATGCTGGCTTTACTGATGTATGGTTGTTTTGATTACATATCACTTTTTCTGCTTCCATATAACTAAACTCATAAACAAATACTAATAAACAAACATAAGACTTATGGGTTTGTCAGAATAACTAGTTGGTGCATGACACTACAAGCTGCTTATTTTTACCTTTAAGATAGTTCAAAGTATCACACACCGTACAATCAAAATGTGCCAGTTGCATAAGTCCTGAAATCAAATATAAATATAAAATATTCATCGTCACTACAAAATATTACGTAGTATTTATCAATAAAAAACCGAGATTTTATACTTTTATACAACCAGCCTCTTCATCAAAAAAACAATTGAAGACTGAACTAAATGTATTCGTATATACTTGGTTTTTACATAAATACAATCAATATTATCTACTTTTTCTATTTCATAAATAAAAATAATCCTTTTTTATTAGGACTTACGATATTGTCACAAATGGTTGATGGTGCGTGACGCTACAAACCTTATTACTACGTTCAAATTTAATCGTAGCGTCACACACCCTACAAGGAAAATGTGCCAGTTGCGTAAGTCCTATTTATTTAAAAATATTGTATTAATTTGATGAATTTCATGTAAAACAAATCCTTAGTTTGCGATTCGTGATTATTCTTAGTTATGAAAGCTGAATTACAAAACTTTGGCTGGACATGAAGTCGAGGGGATTTATAAAGGATTTACAAAAATTCAATTTTGACCGGGGAATGCCGTTCAGTGCAGGCTTTGAAAGCAGTGTACCGCTGACTTTTTTGATTTTTATCTGGTTACTCCATAATTATTTAGATTTATCAAAAATAAGATGTCAATCAAATTATTATTTTGAATAAATCTTACAAAACACAGCGAAAAGTGTACTAATTAGGGGGTCTCACCCATCAAAAATAAGATTTTTAATGATTAATTCTAATGATTAAGTACAACTATATATTGTAAAAGTTAAATTAGTAAAGTGTTGATAGTTTGTATTGATGGTTATGATAGATTACTTTGATTATATCGCTACAAGTAGAGATTAAATTAGAGATTAAATTAGAGATTAAATAATAATTTTCATAAAGAATAAAAATAAAAGTCAGTTATGAAAAACAATTTTCTCATAAGATTGAGCAGATTATCTTTATATATTAAAAGCTTAATTGTTCACGGCAATATTAGATATGGTAAAACAGAGAAATTCCTCTTATTTTTAAGTGCCGTATTAGCTATTTCGATGTTAGTTACAATTCACTTGGATGGAAAAGTAACTCCTGCGGCTTCTTCATCTCGCTATAGAACTTCCTGGATTGGGAATAGTTTTGGAGGAGGTGATAAGTGGGTGCAAATTCAAGTTAGTGGAATGTATGTTGCACCAGATGGAACTATTTATACGAATAGTTTGTGGGATGAAGCAGGTAGAGAAGTCGGGATTTATCGAAATGGGGATGTGATTGGAAAAGCTGACGATTTACATGGATGGGGAAGAAACGGTGGAGTTGCTATTACCGCAGATAATAAATATATTTATGTGGCAATGAAGCAATCGGGAATTGATCAGAAAAAAGATGGATTTCCGCCCAAAGGAACGAATTGGTACTGTGTCAGACGTTATGATTTGACTGGGAAAACTGCACCCTTTTCTAATGGTAAGGGGTGGGATAAAAGTATGTTAATTGTGAGTAATGATTCAGAAGTAACAGGACTTGCAGCTGTAGGTGGTGAGCTATTTGTCAGTGATAGTGCGACGAATAAGGTGCGCGTTTACAATAGTTCAACAATGCAGGAGTTAAGTAGTTTTAATCTAGAAAAACCGGGAAATATTACTGTTGATAAAAAAGGTAATTTATGGATAATTGGAGATAACAAGATTGTCCATTATTCAAAGCAAGGTAAGCGATTACCACAAGTAATTTCAGGATTAGATAAACCCAATGCAGTTGCTGTTGATAATCGCGGTAGACTTTTGGTTGCCGATAATGGGATTAAACAGCAAGTTTTAATTTACGATATTACTAATCAACCAAAGCTAATTAATACTTTTGGTGTTAAAGGTGGAATTTATGCGGGAATTCCTGGAGAAGTTAAGGATTTAAAATTTTACGGTATTTCAGGAGTTGGTAGTGACAGTTGGGGTAACATTTATATTAGTAATGATGGGTTTGAACGTTCTGGAGTAGATTTACGTAAGTTTTCTGCATCGGGTAAATTAGAATGGAAGTTATTAGGATTGCAATTTATTGATAATGGTGATGTAGACCCAGTAAAAAACGGTTTGGATGTATATACTAAGAACGAACGTTTTGTAATGGATTACAGCAAACCAGCCGGGAAAGAAGCAACTTATAAAGGTTACACTTTAAACGCTTTTAAATATCCTCAAGACTCCCGTTTGCATACTGCACCCGATGCACCATTTATCCGTCATATCCAGGGTAAAACCTTTTTGTACCTGACAGATATGTACGGTGGAATGCTGCAAATTTACCGTTTCAATCGACAAACTGATGGTGAAATTGCTATACCTTCAGGAATGTTTGTTGGTACTCATCCAAATGGTAAACCAGCTTTAGGAAACAATTTTCCTCCTTTTCAACCTTTGGAAGGAGAATGGATTTGGCGTGATAAAAATGGTAACGGTGCATTTGACCGGGACGAATACGATAAAAGTAAAGATTATCCTTATATTGGGGGATGGTGGGTAGATAGTAAAGGCGACGTTTGGAAAAGTTTACGTACTCAAGATGGTGTAGGGATTCGTCATTTTCCTTTACAGGGATTAGATAAAAATGGAAATCCCATCTACAGTTACAGCAAGATGGAAAAAATTGGTCATCCCAAAATATTTGGTGATTTACGTAGGATAGAATATTTCCCCGAAACCGACACCATGTATTTATCGGGTTATACTCCAGATAATCCGGCAATTAACGGTGATTATGCCAAATTAATCGGCTCGGAAATTGCTCGTTATGATAATTGGAGTAAAGGAAATCGTATTCCAAAATGGCGGATAGTGCTTCCTGTAGATAAAAGCGCACCTCCAGAAGTATTAAATCCCGCAGCAATGAGTATCGCAGGGGATTATGTATTTGCTGTCACTGTGAAGAAAGCCGAAGTATACGTTTATGATGCGAAAACAGGGAAACAGGTAAGGATTTTGAAACCAGGAGCAGAAGTATTTGGAGAAACTGGTTGGGTTGATATACCTTATGGAGTTCGTGCTTTTCAACGTAAAAATGGTGAGTATTTAGTGTTTGTTGAAGAAGATGCGAAAGCGAAGGTGATAATGTACAGGTTTAATGGTTAAAAAATCGATCGCGCATTAAAATGGATTTCACGGATTTCACGGATTTAATTTCCCATTACCAATTACCAATTACCAATTCCCCATTACCCATTACCCATTACCAATTACGAATTCCCTAAAAAACTCAAATCCTCTACCAAACTCGCTAATAAACCAACTTTATCTACCTGTAAAGCAACCCAAGCATTTGCATGAGTTTTAGCATTGAGTCTTTGATCAAAAAGAGTTGCTCCTTGAGTATAATGACCTTGAGTTTCAATCTCTACTAAAGCGCGACGAAAGAATAAAGTTTCCGGATAAAATAAATAGGCAACAGCAGCACCATCATGAACTAGAAAACCTTTTATTCCTTTAGTTTGCCGATATCTCAGAGAAGCTGCTGTCATAAAGTTACATAATCGAGATAAAAACTTGGTTAAATAACTTTGTGAATTACGAATCATATCCTCAGCCATTTCTGGAGTAAAAATTAATTCTTGAGTGATATCTAAAGGTAAAACTACAATATCATTACGACTAGCAAATACTTTTTCTGCGGCTTGTGAATTATATATAATATTAAATTCAGCGTAAGGAGTAACATTACCCGGAACTTTAAAAGCACCCCCCATAATCACAATTTCCTTGGCTTTTTTTAAAATACCGGGACTTTTGCTTTCAGCAGCAGCTAAATTAGTTAAAGGTGCAACTGCAAGGATAGTAATTTCTCCAGGATAAGCATTAAGTTTATCGATTATTAAATCATCGGAATAAATTGCACTATCAAAATGATGTTTAGCTGCGGGTAAATCATCGGAAATATTACCCATACCATCCATACCGTGAATATAAGCAGCATCGGCAATTTTGGAGTTTTTTAGCGTTACTCCTCGACCTAATTCTACTTGTTCAAATCCTCCTAAACTCAAAACTTTACTAGCATTAATAAAAGTTTGTTTAGCATCGACATTACCTTCAGCAGTAGTAACTGCGATTAATTCTGCTTTACCTTGTTTTACCAAACTTTGCAGCCACAATAAAGCAAATATATCATCACCACCGGGGTCTGTATCTAAAATTATTTTCTTCATGGGTTACTATTTGGGCTTCAGCGCTAAATTATATCAAATCGTTTGTGATTAAAATAATTTATCTTTTAACCCAGAGAAAGGCAAAGGAAAGCGCGGAGTTATGCAGAGTTTTTAGAATAGAGACATTGTATTATCACATCTAAATATTACTAACCATTACAATTTACAATGAAATTCAGAAATTCATCTTTGAGTAGCGTGTAAATAAATAGGGTAAATTATTCTTAGGTGTGTTCTCAGATAATTGAATATTATGGCTATTAATTCTACTTGTCAATCAGAAGAATTTATTGAAGCGATAAATTCTTGGGATTTGGATAAATTATATATAGATTTATCATCTGCCAAAGGTAAGAGATTAACTCCAACAGAAAAGAAACTTTTACGGGGTATATTGTGCGGTTATAGCCCTGGGGAAATCGCACAGAAGCTTTATCAAGCTAAAAATTCTAATTCAGTAAGGGTAACTTTATCTAATGGTTTATATAGATATTTGGAAGAGTTATTGATTAATCGGAATGAGGAGCAATTTAAAATTAAAAGTTGGAACAAAATTCCGATTTATTTAGAAAAGGCTGGTTATAAAAGAATATCTTACAAGGTATGCTTGGTTTATAGTGTGGCGGTGACAGCATCTGCTCGATTTAATTTCATGCTCATGGAGAAACTTTAGCTAATATTTACATATGGAATAGTGTCCTAATAAATCTTAATAACTATCGTGAAAAATTCGGTTCCATAGCTTTGGGAAAACTATCAAAATTACGCCGTACCCAATCCATACCAACTTCATTATTTAATTTGATATGTTGAGGGGTATTTGGGTAAATTTTTCCTAGAATATCGGCATCTTGTTCGATAACTACTTCTATAAGTCGCAATAAGTTTCTTTTTATTAAATGAGCAATTGGTGTATGACATTTAACAAACATTAAAACAAAAACGCGGGATTTATTTGATGATTCTGGGATATAAAAATGACATTCTTTGATGCTTAAAATCGGACTTTCACCATGCATAATTGCCATGCTTGGAAAGAAGTTTTCTAAATGCGCTTCTAATACTTTTGGCATTACTAAAAGCGCAGGATTTTTGAAAATATCGGTTAATGTTGGTTTCTTCCGAGGTTGTGCAATATAAGCGTGAGAGTGAAATCCATTATCAATAAACTTTTTTAATTGCACTTCTTCAATTTCAAATAATTTGCGATGGGTGCCATTTTGATGGTTATAATCGTGCATATTTAGTAGAAGTGATAGAAAATCAGTTTGAATACTGCGATCGCAACTTAAACCAATAAATTCATATTCTGCCGCAATCTCATTCATAATCGTTGGAATCGGAATTTTAGCTTCGTAACCACTTATTTTAAAGCTTGCATAAAAACTTTCAGGACAAATACCAATAATATGCTGAGAAGATAAAGTTTTAGGAACTTGGTAATTTAACTGACGATGATAGTTAAAATAAAATCCATTATAACGGAATATTGGGGTAGATAGAATCAAAGGTTTAGGTAGAATTTGCTTCAATTTATCTGGTTGAGCAGCATCGATTTTTATAGGCTTGGTTTCCATTGTAATTTAATCATGTATGATTTCATCATAATTTAATGTGGTGAATTAGATGAGAAGCATAAAAAAAAAGGGGCTGTTACGCCCGCACTACAAAATTTATTCCTAGTATTTTTCATCAAGGTGCTTTACGTCTAGTAAGGTTTTTAAAAACTCTTTCACTCTCCCAATCAACTAGAAAAAAAACTCATATCACTACCCGAAGCAAGAAACTGTTCCTTATAAGTGTTCATTGCTGATTCTCCCAAATCTTCTGTTAAAGGCATAAACATTCCAGCCATTTTGCCCAACATGGCATCGACTAAGTTGTCAGTAGCATCTTTAACTCCCATTCCCAAAGACATCGTGGTGTTAAAGTCGTCAATAAATTCATCAGCACCAGCGGCTGATTTATCAATAACTACAGACCAGTTACCATTACCAATCACAATACTGTTATCAGTATAGACCCAATTACCGTTACCAATGACGGTGTTGTTATTGCCGAAGTTAAAATTACCGTTACCAATAGTTGAGTTGTGATCTCCGAAAGACCAGTTACCATTGCCAAGGGTTGAGTTATTATCGCTATCCTCCCAATGCCAGTTACCGTTACCAAGAGTGTTGTTATTGTTACTAAAGTCTAAATGCCAGTTACCATTACCAACGGTTGAGTTGTTAGTAGTGTCATCCCAATTCCAGTTACCATTACCGATAGTAGCGTTGGTATTTCCGTAGTCTCGGTTAGCATTACCAATAACAGCGTTGTCGCTACCATCATCGATATTGCCGTTACCGAGAGGAATTTCGCCTTCAGGAGTATTAAATACATTTTCAGTGCCATTGAAGGGTAAAAGACCATCAAGAGCAGCTTTGATGATGTCTAGATTTTCTGCCATCTCACCATCCGCAGAAAACGGACTATCTTCACCAGCAAATGGGTTATCTTCACCCATCAATTGCTCGAAAGAATTGGCAGAATTATTGAAGCTGAACATATCATTTCGGAACAGCGTCAATAGGTCATCAGATGTTTTCAAGGGCGTTTGATTACCCGTAGCAAACCCAGAATGAGTAGCATTGGCAGAAAATCTAGTGAGAGTATCGTAGACCTTCCTTAAAGTTTCCGAGGGTGATGAGATAGGCATATTAGGCATATTGCCGCTTTCTGAGCCACCCTCAGCACCGCCATTCATGAACGATAAGTTATCACCAAACATGAAACTGGTGACATCAAAGGATGATTGCTCAGACATACTCTCATCACCAGCAACCGAGTCCTGTTCAGCAGTCGGCTGTTCTCCACCTGCTAAGGAATTGCTACCACCTGCACCACCGCTAAACGGGTTACTACCGCCACCTGCACCACCGCTAAACGGGTTACTACCCCCACCTGCGCCACCGCTAAACGGGTTACTACCGCCACCTGCACCACCGCTAAACGGGTTACTACCGCCACCTGCGCCACCGCTAAACGGGTTACTACCGCCACCTGCGCCACCGCTAAACGGGTTACTACCGCCACCTGCGCCACCGCTAAACGGGTTACTACCGCCACCTGCACCGCCGCTAAACGGGTTACTACCGCCACCTGCACCGCCAGCAAAGGGATTACCGCCGCTTGTGGTTTCGTCATCTTTGGCGGAGTCATCACCACTAGCCAAAGGTTTTTCAGCATCTTCAGAGGAGTTTTCCTCAATCGATTCTTTTATCCCATCAACAACTTCTTCCGAAGGTAAGGGGAAGTTTTCACCTTGAGAAGATTTTAATTCTTCGTAACCTGGGGGCAAAGGGTATTCACCTTCACCAAACGGGTTTTTGCCATCAGCAAAAGGGTTGTCACCATTAAAGGGGTTGCCTTTATCCGACTCACTATCAGTTTCATCCGAAGGGAACTTTTCGCGCAGTTTGTCGAATACAGAATCAACTTTATTGAAAAGGTCGTTCCTTGCCTCGGATGCAAATTCCTCTTGAGTGGTGTCATCACCCATTATCCATTGATTGTTACCAATAATTAAATTTTCATCAACAGCATTGGTTTCACTAGCAAAGTCCCAACTCCAAGAGTTGCTGTTACTCGACTCAAACTCATTTTCACTACCGCCGAATGAAGTATCATAGATAACAACTTCGCTATTATTATCATTAGGTGAATTAATATTAGATGATTCCATTTTAGCAATAGTCCTCAGTATTTTTACAACTTGATATAGACGAATAAACCAGATTTCTGGCTTTACATATTTAAATCATCAGACAGTTAGAATCAATCCTTCGATCAACATCAGCTTTACTTCTGAAACTAACAATTTTAGGGCGCTCTAACCTCTAACCTTTGACCTCTAACCTTTGACCTTTAACCTAATTACCGACAATGATGATATAGAAATGTAGCAATTGGGAATTCTTTAAGTCTCCATACAATGCTACATCTCTATATCTAGGCTAACTACACAGTGTTAACCCAATCATTGAATAGGGGAACAAACTTTAAATTGCGGAACTATCGCTATTACCAGTAAATAATTCAGCAATAGGATTTTCTTCACCAGCAAATGGATTGCCTTGAATAAATGGGCTGCCGCTACCACCAGTAAAATCAACATCCGAAAATGTTTCTATGAAAGTATTGGCATTAGATGAAGCCAGTTCCGAGAAATTAGCAGCTAATTCTGAAAGCTGACTTGAGTCAGTAATCGGACTGCCTTCAGGTAATTCTATATCAGACTCAGAAAGAGCATTTAAAAAGCTGGGGAATGGTGCCAAATCATCCCCTTCACTATCTGAGCTACCTTGGAGCTGGCTGAAAAATTCGCTAAAGTTCTGGTATTGTTGTTGAGCAGTCTCTAAGTAATCTGAAGAAGCTTCAAATGGGTTTTCGACACCAGCAAATACGTTGTCGCTATCGTCCCCTTCAGTACCTGTGCTAGCTCCAAAGTCGTTCAAAAATTGACTAAAGTTTTCGTATTGAGTTCTGCCGGTCTCCAAGTTATTAGAGAAATCTTCAAATGGGTTTTCCCCACCAGCAAAGGGATTGTCGTTATTAGTATTGGTGTTTTCTCTGTTATCACTCATCATTGGCTGCTCTTGATTATCGGAGTTATTATTGTCTGATTGGTCATCACCCATCATTGGCTGCTCTTGATTATCGGAGTTGTTATTGTCTGATTGGTCACCACCCATCATTGGTTGCTCTTGATTATCGGAGTCATTATTGTCTGATTGGTCACCACCCATCATTGGCTGCTCTTGATTATCAGAGTCATTGTTCTCAGACTTCTCGTCAGCACCACCAGTTGGGTCATATTCAAATGGGTTGCCGCCAAATGGGTTTGCACCACCTTGTTGTCCGCCAGAACCGCTTTGACCACCACCTTGTTGTCCGCCAGCGCCACCACTAGGCGGTTGAGAAAATGGGTTGAGATTTCCAGGTTGCCTACCTTCGTTGAAATCGTCGCTTAAGAAGTAGTTGTCAATGTTCATTCTCAACTGTGCGAAAGGTGAGACGGAACCACCGCCGCCACCCATTGGAGATTCGCCACCTTGTCCGCCGCCAAAGCCACCTTGTCCGCCGCCAAAGCCACCTTGTCCGCCGCCAAAGCTACCTTGTCCGCCGCCAAAGCTACCTTGTCCGCCGCCAAAGCTACCTTGTCCGCCGCCAAAGCCACCTTGTCCGCCGCCAAAGCTACCTTGTCCGCCGCCAAAGCCACCTTGTCCGCCGGAACCCATACTACCATTAACTGTATTGCCAGTAGGGTTTTGATTAGTATTTTCAGCCATTTGCTATTAATCCTCTTAATTTAGAGACAAAAATTTGCTCTTTTTAACACGCATCAAGAAAAAATAAATTAAAGTGCTTGATGCTTTTTTTATAGAACTTTCTATCGTCAATACGAAAAAAATATTTATGTGTCTGCTTACAGTTATTGTTGAATTTAACTGCGTTTATAATTATCGTGGCTTCCTTAAATTATTTCTACAGCCAAAAGTAATTTAAGCCTTTTTTACTTAAATTTGAATGAGATTTTTTTTGCTTAATTTATCAATTCTTTAGGAATGAACTCGACATATCAATTATTAAACATAAATAGATGAACATATATTTAATTTCATTGGATTGTACTATTTGATGAGAAAAGTAGGGCAATTATAAGGCGTTATTATATCAATATTTATTTACCAAAAGCCATTTTTCATGGGTATCTCAGCAAATATGACTACATTTAAAGAAATATAACCAATATGAATTTGATAGTTTTTATATGTATTTCCTGTATTACAAAAAAATACTTTGATTAGTAAATTACAGAAGTCGGGTTTTGTTGAATTGCCTATATTTGGTATCTGTATAAATGAGGTAATTTTAGTTTTTTAATCCAATTAACTAACCAAAGTATGATTGACTTTTATCTACTTTTATCCTGGCACAATCAAAAACCACTTCTGCTGTTATTTTTAATGTTATGTTAATCTAACTAAAGAAGGATTGGTTGAATTAGTATATGTGTAATGATAGTAAACTTTGCAAACAATATTAGTAACTGAAACAAGGTTAAGACCGGGAGCAAGCAGCACATTTTCCTTGTAGGGGAGGCGGTGTGGATGAACACGAGCGCATTATTAAGGCTTTTAGGGGGTGTAGATTTTCTTCCCCCGTTATTGCCGTGCCGTTGCGTAGTTTAGAAAAAAGTTGAACGTTTCTATAAGACTTGTAGCGTCACGCACCACCCGTGTATTGTGACAATTGCGGCTATTCCTAAAGTTTTGTCCTCGAATGTGAGTTATTAAGTTAGCCTGACTTCCAGGCTCTGACACTCTTTAACTATCACGGTGCAAAGATTCTTGCTTCAAATATCCTTGAAAGGAATATGTCCACAAGCCTACACAGACTGTTCGGCCGGGTTTGGAAAGATTTATTCGATTCCTTGTTTTACTCCCATATTTTTCAGCCACTGCTCGACTAGTACTCCACCACATTAATGAAGGCGGGGTGGTATTACTTCGCAGAATTCATTTGGTGAAGTACTAGTATTCCACTACATAAGTTTTGCGGGTTAATTTATTCGTAGTGGGAGCTTCTAGTAATCAATGTAATATTGTAGGTTGGGCTGAACTACGTTCAGCCCAACACCCGCGTTGGGTTGCGCTTCGCTTAACCCAACCTACGAAGAGGTATTTTAACTCCTCAAAATTAATGTGGTGGAGTACTAGTACTCCACCACATAAGTTTTGCGGGTTAATTTATTCGTAGTGGGAGCTTCTAGTAATCAATGTAATATTGTAGGTTGGGCTGAACGTAGTGGAGCCTCGGCACCCGCGTTGGGTTGCGCTTCGCTTAACCCAACCTACGAAGAGGTATTTTAACTCCTCAAAATTAATGTGGTGGACCACTAGTAGTCCAAATCATTAAATATGATGGGTTCTTATTCCGACCCGACCGAGAATCAAATTCTCGGTCTAATAGCACAAGTCCTATGAATAGGACTAAAAAAAATCAATCAGAAAATTTCGACCAATTCCGGTAGTGCGAGCTTCTAGCTCGCTAGCTACTACCAGGGAGCGAGACGCTCTCACTACGAGCGCGTTACCCCGCAGAATTAATGTGGTTAAGTACTAGTATTCTGTCCCATAAGTTTTGAAGGATTAAGGTAGTGCGAGCTTCTAGCTCGCTAGCCAATAGCGAGCGGGACGTATATCCTTGCGGACACGCTTCGCTAGTAAAAGATTTAGGATTTATACTACCACGCATCAGAAGTTACTCGCTCGACCTACTTCGTCTTTTTTATGTGCGATAAAACCCGACTTCTGAAGCTATTCGTCGAATTTACGTAATTTAGATGTGTTTTAGCTTATACTTTTCTACTCTCCTAATCAAGTAGAAAGAAAACTCATATTACTACCAGAATCAAGAAACTGTTCCTTATAAGTATTCAACGCTGACTCATCAAACTCTTCGGTCAATGGTTGGAAAATTTCACCCATTTTATTCATAACTGAATCAACAAGCATATCGGCACTTTTCTTAACACCGATTCCCATAGCTATAGTTTCTAATTCACCGAATATATCATCACCCAGTTCGGTTGATTTATCAATTACAACCGACCAATTACCGTTACCAATGACAATACTATTATCGGTATAAACTCGATTTCCGTTTCCAATTATTGTATTATTATTACCGAAATTCCAGTTACCATTACCAATGGTTGTATTATTCTCTCCAAAGTACCAATTACCATTACCAAGGGTTGTATTCTCACTGCTGGAATCCCAATACCAATTACCATTACCAACAGTTTTATTGTCAACACTAAAATCTAAATGCCAGTTACCATTACCAACGGTTGAGTTATTCGTTGTACCATCCCAATTCCAGTTACCATTACCAATAGTTGCATTTAAATTACCATAATTCCAATTAGCATTACCGATAACTGCATTTTCACTACCAAAGTCTTGATTTCCGTTACCAATCGGAATCTCTCCTTCAGGAGTGCTAAATACATTTTCAGAACCATTGAATGGTAATAACCCATCCAAAGCAACATTTATAATATCAAAAGGAATTTCTTGTGCTAAGGTACCTTCACCAAAAGGATTAAATTCACCGCTAGCAAAGGGATTATCATCACCGACTAATTCCTGAAAAGAATTAGCAGTATTATTGAAGCTGAACATATCGTTGCGAAACAGCGTCAATAAATCATTCGGTGTTTGTAAGGGTGTATTGTTACCATTACCAAAAGTACCTGGATAATTAAAATTGGCGTTAAATCTTAATAGACTATCTCTAACAGTTCTTAAAGTTTTAGCTGTTGATTGATTGGGTATGGTGCTGTAACTAGATTCATTTTCACCAGCGTTTAAGAATGGTAAATCTTCACCAGCAATCATTCCTACTATATTAAAAGATGGTGAAGCCTCTCCATTATCGTTTTCTGCAAATGGGTTTCCACCTTCTCCTCCACCAGAAAAGGGATTTCCACCTTCTCCACCACCAGCAAATGGGTTTCCACCTTCTCCACCACCAGCAAATGGGTTTCTACCTTCTCCACCACCAGCAAAGGGATTTCCACCTTCATCATTTACGACAGGATTGATATCTTTACTAATTACTTCTTGATTTTCTGAGCTTTTACCTTCGTTATCTCCACTAGAATTGGATTCTTGATAATTTGTGAATGAATTATCACTGTTATCTGTAGACAAGTTTTCTTCTACAACAGTATCTTCATCTTGAACAGATTTAATGTTATCTACAATTTCTTGTGAAGGTAGTGGGAAATTTTCTCCCATGGTTGATTGTAATCCTTTATAAGCTGGTGGTGGTGTAAATTCTCCCTCACCAAAAGGATTTTTTCCATCAGCAAACGGGTTCTCTTCTGTAAACGGATTACCTGCTGACTCTTCTTTTTTCTCATCCAAGGGTAATCTGTCACGCAATTTTGTAAAAAGAGAATCAATCCTTTCGTCAATATCAGTTCTTACTTCCGAAATTAACGACTCTCGCGTAGTTTCATCATCGACTATCCATTGTCCATTACCAATAATGATGTTACCAATGTCAAGGGTAGATTTAACTTTACCTTTTGATGAATTGCTACTAATAGAGAAAGAATTACTAGTACTCATTAATGTGTCTGTAAAATCAATATCTTTGCTATTAATTTGATTAATAAAATTCAACTCGAAAGATTCCATTGATAATATTCTCCTGGAAATAACAGTTAATAATTATAGAAAAAACGATAATTTTTGATGATAAATTTTTGATGATAAATTTATTTTGATAAATTTATAAAAGACGTAACAATGTTACGTCTCTACAATGCTGCACAATGATTTGATTAACTGTGAATTATTTCATAATTAAATAATTACTTACAGTCGGCATCATATTCAGGAATAGCCGCAAGTGTCACAAAACTCGGATGGTACGTGACGCTACAAGTCTTATAGAACCGTTCAAGTTTATTCTAAACTAAACACCCTACAACACAATTGCGCTAGTTGCGTAAGTCCTATATCAAAAACTATTAACGACCGCCGAAACCGCCGCCACCAAATGACATCCCACCGCCGGAGAATGGGTTAGAACCGCCGCCGAAACCTCCACCGGAGAATGGGTTAGAACCGCCGCCGAAACCTCCACCACCGAATGGATTTTCTCCATCAGAATCACCACCAGCGAATGGATTAGAACCACCACCAAATGACATTCCACCACCGGAGAATGGATTGGAACCGCCATCAAAGCCGTCTTCACCACCTGCAAATGGGTTAGAACCACCACCAAATGAGATTCCGCCTTCACCACCGGAGAATGGATTAGAACCGCCGCCAAAGCCGCCTTCACCACCGGAGAATGGGTTAGAAGCACCGCCAAAGCCGCCTTCACCACCTGCAGATGGATTGGAACCGCCGCCGAAACTACTTTCTGTAGGGTTTACACCACCTGCGAATATGTTCCAGAAGTTATCTCCAGCGAAAGGATTACCACCGAAAGCTAATTCACTCATATCTAAGTCAGCAGGAGGACCATCTTCACCACCACCGAAGGGGTTTTCACCACCAGAACCACCAAGATTGCCGAATATATCCTCAATTCCTAAATTTTCTCCATCTGCACCTTGTATCTCAAGTAGACGAGAAAACGGACCAATATTCGGTTGACTGTTTGTTTGCTCTTCCATTGTTTCTTCCATTGTGAATGATTCTCCTATGTTGAAATTTTTTGACTAAATCAAGAAACTAAATATCAGAGAGTTTCCTAATTTTTTTATCAGGATTATTAATTGATAATTAACTAACAATAATCTCGTAATTAAAGTTAGTTGTATTGATGGATATTTAAGTTATTTTTTTCTAATCAATCTGCCAAATCAGAAAAAGAATAGCGTAAATATACTCTTAGATTACCTTCGAGAATTAGATGCAGAACGTACATATTCAAGATAGTTGATTTCTCTGTTAAATACTATGAATAATATTTTGATGATTCTTTCGTTTCTTTAGATATTTTTTTTAATTAGATTTTTATATGAGAATTTATATTAGATGCAATCTTATGTAGATATAAATATATTAGTAATAAAAAGTACAAAATATTTGATTTGATAAAACTAATATAAATTAAATTAGTTGATTAATTAGTTAAATATAGGTAAAAAAAATAGGCACGTAGTTAAATAGCACCAACTAAAGCAGGTTCCAAGGTTAGACGGCTTTCTCGATTACTGATAAGTCTTTAATTAAACAGCGACAATGGTTAGTTGTTTGTAGTTACTTTTAGTTTCATCAACTAAGCTAATGTGCAGCCAATACGGTTCGGTTAATAATTTTTCGTGGTGATTTCGGGAATGTAGAGACGCAAGGGTTCGCGTCTCTACAATTATTTTGGGTTTACGAATTTTCTTATCCGAACCGTATTGAATGTGCAGCTAGATTGTATAAGACGATAATATCAAACTCTTGTAGTGCGGGCTGTTAGCCCGCTACTCAAATACAAATTAAATGCGTAGCAGCTTATCAACCATCAAATATCAACCATCAATTCATCGTAAAAACTCTGCAAGCTGTTCTAATTTCTTCCAAGCTTCTCCACTTTTCAGAACGTCTTTGGCGATAACAACACCTTTAGTACAACGTTCTAAAATATCTTTTCCATCGTCAACTGCTTCTGCAACGTAAAGCGCTAAAGCTGTATTTAAAGCAACTACATCTTGTTGTGCTTGTGTTCCTTTCCCTTGTAAAACAGCTTGCAAAATATCGGCGTTTTCTTGAACTTCTCCGCCTTTTAAAGCGCTAATTGGTGCGGGATTTAAACCTAATTTCTCAGCGGTTAATTCCAATAAATTTACTTGTTGATTCTCAACGATCGCCACATCGTTAACATCACCCAAACCCCCTTCATCTAATCTTTCTCGTCCGTGAATTACGATTCCTCGACGAATCCCTAGTTGCGATAAAGCTTGAGCGATCGTTTGCACTAAAAACGGATCGGATACACCGATAACTTGTCCTGTAGGACTCATCGGGTTTACCAAAGGTCCGAGTAAGTTAAAAATAGTACGTATCTTTAACGTTTTCCGTAAAGGAGCGACGGGCTTTAAAGCCGGATGCCAACCGGGTGCAAACAAAAATGTTACGCCGATTTCATCAACCGCAGACCGTACTTTTTTGGGGTCTGCTTGCAGATTTATACCTAATGCTTCCAGTACGTCAGCGGAACCAGTTTTACTCGAAGCCGAACGATTACCATGTTTGGCGACTTTTACCCCCGCAGCAGCAGCGACAAAAGCGACAGCGGTGGAGATATTGAAGGTAGAAGCACCATCTCCGCCTGTTCCGCAAGTATCTATTAATGGGAACTCATATTCTTGATTTTCGATTCCTCCTAAAGACTGAGATTGCAAAACTTGAGCCATACCCACTAATTCTTCGGGGGAGACTCCTTTGGCTTGAATTGCGGTCAAAATTGCGCCGGAAAGTACTGGGGGAATCTGATCGGCGAGCCATCCTTGAATTAATTCGGTAGCTTGATTGACGCTGAGGGACTCTTTATTTAATAGCTGTTGCAATAAAGTAGACCAGCGAGAAGTGTCTAAGGTTGGGGAATTGTTAATTAGAGTTTGGGTCATTCGATTTTAGATTTTAGATTTTAGATTTTGGATTGAGAATTAATGAAGAATTAAATTTTCTTCGATTTGAATAAATATAAGCGCTGCTGAAAAATATTTATAAATTCGATTTTTTTGCGGTAATTTAAGATGATTCGGGCAGATGTAGAGACGCGAACCCTTGCGCCTCTACAAAGTTTTATTTACTAAAGATTAATTACTTTAGCTACAGTTTGTACGTCTTTATCACCTCTACCAGAACAGTTAATCACAAGACGGGGACTACCATCTAATTGAGGACAAAGTGTTTCTAGATAAGCAAAAGCGTGAGCGGTTTCTAATGCGGGAATAATTCCTTCTAATTCTGAAACCTTTCTAAATGCTGCTAATGCTTCCTCATCGGTGACGCTGTAGTATTCAGCGCGACCCATATCTTTGAGAAAACTGTGTTCGGGACCAACTCCGGGATAGTCCAAACCAGCGCTAATTGAATGTGCTTCGATAATTTGCCCATCTTCATCTTGTAGCAAATAACTCATCGCACCGTGCAATACACCGACTCTTCCTTTAGTCAAAGTTGCAGCGTGTTTTTCGGTTCCTACACCTTCACCTGCTGCTTCAACTCCAATCAAACGCACGGATTCTTCGTTAACGAATTCGTGGAATAATCCCATTGCATTGGAACCACCGCCGACGCAAGCAAGTAAAATATCAGGTAATCCTCCCCATTTTTCCTGACATTGATTACGAGTTTCTGTACCGATGATGGCATGATAATCACGTACCAACATTGGGTAGGGATGAGGACCTGCAACGGAACCTAAGATATAATGTGTGGTTTCGACATTTGTTACCCAGTCGCGGATTGCTTCGGAAGTTGCATCTTTGAGAGTTCCGGTTCCTGCTGACACCGGACTAACTTCTGCTCCCATCAACCGCATCCGAAATACGTTGAGGGCTTGTCTTTCCATGTCTTGCACACCCATGAAAATTACGCACTTCAAACCGAAACGAGCGCAAGCGGTAGCGGTGGCAACTCCGTGCTGACCGGCTCCAGTTTCCGCAATAATCCTTTGTTTACCCATGCGTTTCGCTAACAACACTTGAGCTAAAGCATTATTAATTTTGTGAGCGCCAGTATGATTTAAGTCTTCACGTTTTAAGTAAATTTGCGCTCCCGAACCGTCAGGTTTAGCGTAATGTTGCGTCAAACGTTCCGCGAAATACAAGGGGCTAGGTCTGCCTACATAATCCCGTAATAAGCCATTTAATTCAGCTTTAAAATCAGGGTCATGACGATACTTTTCGTAAGCAGTTTCCAATTCACTTAGTGCGGGCATTAAAGTTTCGGGAACATACTTTCCGCCAAATTGTCCAAATCTTCCCAAATTATCGGGACGAGCTGTTGATGAGATTCTAGTATTGATATCTGGAGTACTGACCATTTTGATTTATATTCCTTTTAGTAATTGGTAATTGGTAATGGGTAATGGGTAATTGGGAATTGGTAATTGATAATGGGGCATTCGTATTTTTTAACTCCTAACTCCTAACCTTAAACCTTTGACCTTAAACCTTATTTCCCTGCAACTGTTAACTGTTCGCTAGAGATTGCGGTTTTGAGTTGTTTGCAAAGTTCTTCGAGCGATCGCAATCCTTCTTCGGGGGTACCGTTTGCTAATCTTTTGACAAATGCGCTACCAACGATTACCGCATCAGCACCCCATTCTTTGGCTTGAGTTGCTTGTTCTGCACCGGATATACCGAAACCAAGTCCAATTGCTTTATTCGTAATTCCACGCATTTCTTGCAGTAAGTCCTTGACTCGACTTTCTAAACCAGCACGCATTCCGGTAACGCCGGTTACACTAACTAGATAGATAAAACCCTGAGAATATTTGGCGATCGCGCTTATCCTATCCTTAGAACTAGTAGGGGCTACGAGCAAAGTTAATTCAATACCAAATTCTTGGGCAGAATGTATTAATTTTTCAGCTTCTTCTAAAGGTAAATCCGGAACCACTAATCCCTTTACCCCAACTTCAGCAACTTTTTTCAAAAATTCTTTAATCCCTAAATTTAAAATGGGATTGTAATAAGTAAATAAAATAATCGGTGCTTGTAATTCTGGGGTTAAAGTTTTTAACATTTGCAAAACATCATCTAACTTCGTACCATTTTGTAAAGCACGAGTAGCAGCAGCTTGAATTACTGGACCATCAGCTAAAGGGTCGGAATAAGGAACACCTAATTCAATAAAGCTCGCACCATTTTTATCTAAAATTTTCAGAGCTTTTGCAGTAGTTTCTAAATCCGGATCTCCCGCAGTAATAAATGGAATTAAAGCGCAAGTATTAGATTTTCTTAATTCTTCAAAACGTTGAGATATTGCAGTCATGTTGTTAGTTGATAGTGGTTGATTGATAGTGGATAGTGGTTACTTGTTACTTGATAGTTGTTAGTGGATAATAATCTTTACAACTAATACTAAATTCTGTAATTCTTAATTAGTTAGGAGCAAGAAAAGATTGAAGTAATAAGTTAGATACTTATCAGAATTAACTCTTAACTCTTAACTCTTAACTCCTAACTCTTAACTCCTAACTGTTAACTCCTAACTCCTAACTCTTAACTCTTAACTCTTAACTCCTAACTCCTAACCCTCCTTCCCCAGCAACTTCCGTACCGCTTCTTCTACATCGGGTTGCTTAACTAAAGATTCTCCTACTAAAACGGCACGAGCGCCAGTCTGATTCACGAAGGTTAAATCTTCAGGGGTATATATACCGGATTCACTGACAACGGTAATTCCAAAACTTTGTAACTGGGATTTTCTTTGAGAAATTAGTTGCTCGGTAGTTGCTAAATCTACGGTAAAATTCTTCAGGTTGCGGTTGTTAATTCCGACTAACTTAATGTCGGAAAGTCTTAATACTCTGTCCAACTCCTTATCTGTATGAACTTCCACCAAAGCAGTCATTTTCAAGCTGTGAATTACCCGCAAAAAATCTTTTAACTGTACGTCAGATAGAATTGCTGCAATCAACAGTATCGCGTCAGCACCGGCAGTTCTAGCTAAATATATTTGATATAAATCGATTATAAATTCTTTGCATAATAGCGGTAATTCTACGTTTTTTCTCACCTTACGCAAGTTATCAAAACTACCTTGAAAAAACTTACTATCGGTGAGAACCGAAAGGCAAGCAGCCCCTCCTCTTTCATAAGCTTGAGCTATATTTATCGGATCAAAATCTTCCCGAATAATACCTTTACTCGGTGATGCTTTTTTGACTTCCGCAATCAAACTAGGACAGTGAGAATTATTTTGCAAAGCCTGTAAAAAATCTCGTACCTCCGGCGCATTTTTTACTTGTTGTTGCACCTCAGCCAAAGGTAAATTTAACCGCATTTGAGTAACTTCTTGCTTTTTATACAAGACTATTTCCTCAAGAATGTGCCGGGGTTTAGTTAACATATTGATTTTATTCAGAGTTGAGACATTATTCATAATATTACTTTCTTAGAACAGGTGACACGAACCTGTTGTCGTTATTGCTGATTGCTATAAATTACTTACCGACGGTTTTTGACGTTTATGCAATAGTAAACTAGTACCAATAATTCCCATGCTAAGTATTGTTGCAGTATTTCCCGCTTCTGGAACTCTTTGCGGTACTGTAAAGGAACCAGTAACTAAAGCTTCACCAATTAATGGAACAGTTGGGTCTGGACTAATTTGTAAGTTTTCCGAAAGATTTAAAATGCCAGTCGCGCCTTGAAATCTACCCGCGCCATCAGTAATATTAATAATGCCATTAATTGAGACCGTAAGATTTTCTAGGTCAGTTATAGCTGTACCAACACTAGTTCCTATTAACTTATCGTTACTATTTCCAAAAATCTCATCTTTTAAACTTGGTAAATCATTAATACCAAACTCTGTTGCATCTGGAACAAAAGTGGATACACCTGTATCGGGATCAAGTCGAACGTAACTCATACTCTCAAGATTGTTTAAACCGTAGGGAGCATTTTCACTCTCACCTAAAACAGTTACTTCTGTTATGTTTGGGGCTATCTCCCTAGTAGTGCTTTGTGTTTTATAAATCGTTTGAAAAGGAAAAGTGGTTTGAGCATTTACCTTTGTAATACTTAACCCTAAACCCAGTAACGCTACTGTTCCAGATATCAGCGATAAAGTCAGCGAGCTAAGTTTCATATTTTTTTCCCTTAACAAATATTGACAACTCTCTACTTCTTCTTTCCTCTGCGCCCTCTGCGCCTAGAAGGGTTTTTTTAATCCGTAATTGTGCGAAAGAACGCAGGCATTTACACCCGCATTCTCTCTACTTTTCCCAACTCCTAACCTACACTCAAAACCTCCGATTCCCCAGACCTCGTATACTTATAAACAACATTTTTAATCATCGCCAATCCCACCTCACCAGCTAAAGTCATAATCGATTCTGGGTGAAACTGTACCGCTGCAATTGGCAATGTTTGATGCTCGATCGCCATAATTACATCATCCTCTGACATCGCCGTCACTTTCAACTGTTGAGGAAACTTATCCGGTAATGCAAACAACGAATGATATCTACCGACTATAAAAGATTCGGGTAAATCCTTAAACATCACCGAATTCGAGTCAGTCACATTAATTCGCGAAGGTTTACCATGCTGCGGATAATCTAAAACTCCCAATTCCCCACCGAAAGCTTCCACAATACCTTGCAATCCCAAACACACCCCAAATATTGGAATATTGCGGCGCATACAGGTAGCGACCATTTGCGGTACTTTAAAATCATCAGGTCTTCCTGGTCCTGGAGACAATACAACTAAATCAGGTTTTTCGGTATCAAAAAGCGATTCATCAAAACCATGTCGCAGTGTTTTTACTGACGCTCCCGTTTGACGAATATAATTAGCTAAGGTGTGAACAAAAGAGTCTTCGCAGTCAATTAATAAAACACGCTTACCCGCTTCTACGTTGGGAATACCAGCACTCAAAGACTTTGTTTTACCTTCAGCAGCTTGGGATTTTTCCTTAGCGCGACGAATAGTTTCAAAAGCTGCCGCAGCTTTAGTTAAAGTTTCTTGTTCTTCGGCTGCGGGAATCGAATCATACAACACCGTCGCCCCAACTCGTACTTCTGCAACTGAATCTTTAAGTCGAATTGTCCGCAAAATCAAGCCGGTATTCAAATTACCGTTAAAGTTCAAATAGCCAACCGCTCCACCATACCACCGTCTAGCACTGCGTTCGTGCTGTTCGAGGAACTGTATGGCTGACTTTTTAGGTGCGCCCGTAACCGTCACCGCCCAAGTATGAGTCAAAAACGCATCCAAAGCATCAAAATCTGGTCTTAACAAGCCTTCTACATGGTCTACCGTATGGATTAAATGACTGTACATCTCAATTTGACGACGACCAATCACCCTTACCGAACCCGGTTCGCAAATTCGTGATTTATCATTGCGATCGACATCGGTACACATGGTTAACTCGGATTCGTCTTTGAATGAGTTGAGTAGCTGACGAATTTGGGAAGCATCATCTAAAGCATCTCTTCCCCTGGCAATTGTACCGCTAATCGGACAAGTTTCTACCCTTCTACCGTCAACTCGGACAAAGATTTCCGGGGAGGCACCAATAATATATTCTCCACCCAAATTAAATATAAAGCCGTAGGGGCTAGGATTGATTTGCTGTAAAGTTGTAAATAGTTCTGAAGGTGCAGCTTCACTAGTTATAGAGAAATTTTGCGAAGGTACGACTTCAAATAAATCACCACGACGGAAATAATCGAGCGCAACTCCTACCTGTTCGGCATATTCCCCGGTTTTATGGTCCGATTTTTGAGCAGGAGTCAGCCGTTTGCCTCTATAATCGATTGATTCACCAGTACGAGGAAGATTCTCGGTACTACCCTGTGCTGTCGCAAATTCGTAGCTCAAACGGTAAGCGCGTTGCAAATAGTAGTCAACTATTACTAATTCATCGGGTAAGTACAGTACTAAATCCCTTTGGTCATCTGCACGCTGCAAACGTTGAGAAATTGGTTCAAACTGAAACACTAAGTCATAACCAAAAGCACCGTAAAGCCCTAAATGTTCGTCTTCATGGCTGTAAAAAACTTGTAATATCTCGCGGATAACCGTAAAAGCCGAAGGTTGTTTACTGCGTTCTTCTTCTGTAAATAATTGTTGTGTTGGCTTGACAGCACCAGTAATTTTTTGTTTATTGTTAAGTGTAATTTCTGATAATTGTGAATGTTGGGATAACCGCTGCAACAGCATTGGTAAGAGTATCTCACCACGTTGGTTCAGCGCTGTAATAGTAAAACCTTTATCTCGTGTTGCAACTTCTAGAGGTGGATTAACAAATCCAATAGCCCATCTTTTATATCGTCCTGGATATTCGTAACTACTTTTGAGCAAACCTCCCCGCTTTGAATCGAGGTGAAATAAAATATCTTCTAAAGCTGCTTCAATCCCGACTTCCGTTACTGTGCGAGATATATTAACACCACCAAGAGTTGTATAAGTTTGCTTTTCAAGAATCATGGGCTATTCCTCTGGAATAATTGGGGAGTGTACGGTAAAAATAAAAAATCAACAATCAAATAAAAGTTACAGTTACTAATTTATGCATCTATATCGCGTAAAAAACTAGCTAATTAAGCTTGAACTATTTTTAATTACAAGTAAACTACAGGTTCTCGACCACAGTAAATTTTCTCAAACCCTGTCAAGTTTATATACAGCTTATTGCCACCTAGGTTATTAATAAAATTTCAGGAAAATTACGATAAAGAAATAGATAAGCTAGGAACCGATTTTAATTTTTTACCTTTTGGAGTAGATATTTGAAAACCTTTAATATCTCTTTACAATTTAAGCCTACTAGATATTGTGTAAGGCATACATGAACTTTTTTTCGATAGGTGTGTCCAATTTTTCGCAGTTATATTATTTTGTTAGTATAATTCCGGATGACCAAATTTTCAGCGTTACCGCTACCATCTAAAGTATGAAAAGA